>CAMLSG010000251.1 GCA_946482635.1 uncultured Duganella sp. | reverse complement strand
CCACGGTGCGCACGCGGTTGTCGGTCATGCAGTCGACGATGATGGCCGCGCCGCCAATGCCGTAGCCTTCGTAACGCACTTCTTCATAGTTGGCGCCGTCGCCGCCGCCGGTGCCGCGCGTAATGGCGCGGTTCACATTGTCCTTCGGCATATTGGCGTCAGCGGCCTTGTCGACTGCCAGGCGCAGACGCGGATTGGAGTTCAGGTCGCCGCCGCCCATGCGCGCAGCCACCGTGATTTCCTTGATCAGGCGCGTCCAGATTTTGCCGCGTTTCGCGTCCGTTGCAGCCTTTTTATGCTTAATATTGGCCCATTTGCTGTGTCCAGCCATGTTCAATCTTCCTTAGACGGTATGCAATCGAGGGCGACATTCTAGCATACCGGTACCTCTATGAATTTGTCGCGCCGGCGCGACCAAAAGTGCTCGCGCAACCCTTGCAGGCATGTTTAGTAGCTTTCCTCGAGGGCATTTCATCGGCTTGTAAAGTTACCATCGTAAAACAACAACTTTTATATTGAAGGAGACTTATGGATCGTCGGCAATTTATCAAATTGGGCGGCTTCATTACTGTATCGGCTGCTACCAGCGGCCTGGCAGGCTGCGGCGGCAGCGATTACACCCCGCCGGCACCCGGCTTGCCGCCTGCGACCGGCGCCAACTGGAAATTCCCGCAAAGCGTAGCCTCCGGCGATCCGCGCGCCGACAGCATCATGCTCTGGACCCGCGTGGTGCCGACTTCGCTGGACGACGTGGCCACCGTCACCGCCAAGAGCGGCGTGACGGTGCGCGTGCAGGTCAGCGCGGCCGACAATACGGCATCCCTGGGCGGCAACAAGGCGCTCGAAGGCACGATGGTGGTCGATGCCCAGATCGAGCTGAACGCCGATTTCGATAACACGATCCGCCACAAGGTCACCGGCCTGCAGCCGAATACCGTCTACTTTTACCAGTTCAGCGCAGGCGACGTGCGTTCCAACGTGGCCCGCTTCAAGACCGCGCCGGCGGCCGACGCCAGCGTGTCGCAGCTGCAGTTTGCCTACCTGACCTGCCAGGACTGGAGCATCAACCACTGGGGCGCGCTGGATCATATTGCCAAAAATGAAAAACTGGACTTCATCGTCCACCTTGGCGACTACATTTACGAGACCGTGGGCGAGGCCTTCCAGGTCGGCTCCGTCGAAACCCGTCACAGCGCGCTGACCCTGCCGGACGGCACCTTCAAGAACGGCAGTTCGGGCGCGAAATACGCAACCACCCTGGCCGATTACCGCTACCTGTACAAGAAGTACCGTACCGATACGCGCCTGCAGGCCGTGCACGAGCGCTTCGCCTTCATCGCGATCTGGGACGACCACGAATTCAGCGACGATTCCTGGGGCGATACCCAGACCTACGCCGAAGGCGAGAAGCACGACACCAACCGCCGCCGCAGCGCCAACCAGGCCTGGTTTGAATTCATGCCGGCCGACGTCGCGCTCGACAGCGCCGCAACCGGCTTCCAGAACATCAAGATCTACCGCGATTTCCAGTTCGGCAAACTGATGCAGCTGGTGATGACCGACGAGCGCCTGTACCGCGCCGACCACGTGGTACCCGAGCAGATGACCAATCCGGCCACCGGCCAGCCGCTGGGCAGCATCGGCGCGCGCTACCTGGTGGCGCAAGACCTGTATAGCGCTGCCGAAGCGCAGAAGGTCGCAGCAGTTGGCGGCAGCGATCCGCTGGCTGCCATCAGCATGCTGGGCGCCACCCAGCGCGACTGGTGGAAGAACACCATGAAGGCCGCCACCGCCACCTGGAAACTGTGGGGCAATGAAGTGTCGCTGCTGCGCATGGGCCTGAGCGGCACCGATGCCATCGCCACCCTGGTGGCGCTGCAGGCCTTGACCAAGCTGGTGACCGATATCAGCACCACGGCTGCCACCTCCACCGGCGGCAACGTGCCGGTCGCCAGCGCCATTGTCGGCGCCATGACCGCCGGTGCTTCGGTTTCCGTGGCTGCCGCAGCCGGAACAGCGATCGCCACTTCCGCGGCCGGAGGCGGCGACACCAGCGCGCGCCTGACGGCTGCCGTCGGCGCCGGGCTGAACTCGACCCAGGCCAGCGTGGCGGTGCTGGCGTTCGGGCAGGCAGAAAACGTGGCCAAGTCGGGCGGCAACGCTCTTGCCCAGGCTACCGCAGCCGCGCAAGGGATTGCTATTGGCTACATCAAGCCGGACGTGCAGGCAAAGGGCGCTGCATCGGTATTCGTGGTTGCTTCGGGCCAGGCTGCTGCGCTGGCGCCTTACTTCCGCAAGTTCCTGATCAACTGCGACCAGTGGGACGGCTATAACGCCGAACGCAAGGCCCTGATGTCGCACCTGAAGACCAACAGCATCGGCAACGTGGTGGCGCTGACCGGCGACATCCACTCCTTCTTCGCCGGCACCGTCAATGATGACTACGATGCGGCGGGTGGCGGCACGCCAGTGATGGTGGACCTGGTATCGGCAGGTGTCAGCTCCGATTCCTTCTTCACCTACCTGCGCGAAGCAGCGGCCAACCTGGGCAGCCTGGGCACGCTGGTGTCCCTGCCGCTGTCGGTGCCGGTGCCGAACGTGGGCACCATCACGCTCAACGTGAACCTGCTGGACTACACCATGGGCAAGGTTTCGCCGACGGCCGATTCGCTGGCGACTTCGCTGATGATCCAGTTGCGCGGCGCGCTGGGTGCGAAAGGCGTGCCGGAGGCGCTGCTGGACGCCACCATGGATGCGGTGCTGTCGGCCATCAAGGCCGATTCCAACTTCGCCACCCTGGTCGGCCTGGCGCAGCAACTGTCCAGCCTGAACAGCAACCCTTGGCTGCGCCATGTGAACACCGACGCGCAAGGCTTCACCGTGGTGACGCTGACGCCGGGCTCGCTGGTGGCCCAGTTCAAGCAGGTGAACAAGCTGGTTGGAGGCAATGCGCCGGCGACCGTGATTGCCAAGGTCACGACCGCCACCGTGACCGCTGGCCAGGCGGCCGTAGTGGTGTCGTAAACGCTGCCAGAACCGGCACAACGGTGCCTGACCCGCAGGGTCAGGCACCTGGCATGCAGCCGCCGCAGGCCGGTTTTGGCGGGCCGCCAGCAAGCCTGGCGGCTTGCCGCTACAATGGTGGCATGGAAATAGCCACATCGGAACCGCAGGGCAAACGCGCCGCCTACCTGGGAGGGCTGGCGATTGCTATCGGCGGCGCCATCCTGTTTTCCACCAAGGCCATCGTCGCCAAGCTGCTGTACCGCTACCACCTCGACGCGGTCACGGTGATCGCCTTCCGCATGCTGTTCTCGCTGCCCGTCTTCGCTGCGATCGCGCTGTGGAAGATGCGCACCGATCCGCCATTAAGCCGCGCTGATGCGTGGCGCCTGGTCGGCCTGGGCCTGGTCGGCTACTACCTTTCATCCTATCTCGATTTCCTTGGCCTGGAATACGTTACCGTCGGCCTTGAGCGCCTGATCCTGTTCCTGACCCCGTCCTTTGTGCTGCTGGCTTCCGCGCTATGGCTGAAAAAGCATATCGGCCGCAGCCAGTGGCTCTCGCTGCTGACCGCCTACGCCGGCATCGTGCTGGTGTTCTTCCACGACCTGCGCGACGGCGGCAGCAATGTAGCCCTGGGTTCGCTGCTGGTGCTGGGCTCCGCGCTGGCCTATGCGCTGTACCTGCTGGGTTCCGGAGAAATGGTCAAGCGCCTTGGCTCCTTGCGCCTGGTGTCATACGCCATGTGCGTGTCGAGCGCTGCCTGTATCGGCCAGTTTTTCCTGCTGCGGCCTGCAGCGCTGCTGGTGCAGCCGATGGAAGTTTATGGCCTGTCGCTGGTCAATGGCATCCTGTGCACGGTGATGCCGGTGTTTATGACCATGATGGCTGTGCAGCGCATCGGGGCCGGTCCCGCTTCGCTGGCGGGTATGATTGGCCCTGTTTCCACGCTGTTTTTTGGCGCCGTCATCCTGTCCGAACCCGTCACCAGTTGGCAACTGGCGGGAACGGCCCTGGTGCTGGCCGGTATCTATCTGCTGTCGAAAGTGAAAGGTAAAGAGAAATGACGCCCCGCATTGCCCTGATTGCCCACGACAAGAAAAAAGACGACATGATCGCGCTGGCCCGCGAGTACGCCGCATTCCTGCGCACCTGCAAACTGTGCGCGACAGGTACCACGGGCGGCCGCCTGATCGCGGAAGTGGGCCTGACGGTGGAACGCAAGCATTCCGGCCCGCTGGGCGGCGATTTGCAGATCGGCTCCCTGCTGGTTGACGGGCACATCGATGCCATCATCTTCCTGCGCGACCCGATGACGCCGCAGCCGCACGAACCGGATATCAATGCACTGGTACGGGCCTGCGACGTGCACAACGTTGCTTGCGCTACCAACATGGCCAGCGCCCACCTGGTGCTGTCGCAACTGCAGGCTGATGCCGCAAAATCGCAGCCTGTCGCATGATTCTTGGCCGGCGCCACGCGCGCTGGCAATGTAGCGCCCTCATTACAAGATAGAGGAGAGCCTGCATGAAAACCATCCTTGGCGCGGTCGTCGCCATTGCTGCCGCCACGGCCACATTCGCAGCGCATGCCGCAGCGCCCGCACTGGCCGGCCATTGGGTCGGCACCTACGGCGTCGGCAACGACGTCAATTTCCTGCGGCCGCACTTTGGCGCGGATGGCAAGGCCACTGTCGACATGCCCGCCTTCGAGAAAAAAGGCCTGCCCCTGGAGGCCGTCGCGCAGCAGGGCAAGCAGGTGCGCTTCAACCTGCCCGGCCCGGACGGCATGCTGCAATTTGACGGCAAGCTGCAAGGCGACCTGCTGGCCGGCAAAGTGAGCCTGAACGGGAAGGACGGCAAGTTCGCATTCCGCCGCACCCTGGCCGATGATCCGGCACGCCACCAGCCGCTGCTGGGCGCTTATGAATTTCCCGGCAAGCGCGTGGTCGTGCTGTCGGAGTGGGGCGACTTCCCGCAAATGTTTTACAGCGATATGAACACCGGCCGCTACGCCTCCATGTTCGCCGAAAGCGAGAAAGTGTATTACGCCGGCGCCGGCAACCTGAATCCCGAAGTGCGCGAAACGACCATGCGCTTCGAGGGCAACAAGGTGACCTGGCAGCAGGCCGGCAAGAAGGAGACCGGCCGCCGCTTGCAATTCCGATCGGAGGAAGTCACCTTCAGGAATGGCGACGTTACCCTCTCGGGCACCCTGGTGCTGCCGGAAGGGAAGGGGCCGTTCCCCGCCATCGTACTGACACAGATGTCGAGTCCCGCCCCGCGCGGCGCCTATGCCCTGCAAGCTTATTACTTCGCAGCCCATGGCATGGCCGCGCTGATGTACGACAAGCGCGGCGTCGGCAAATCCACCGGTGAATTCAACAAGGCTACCATGGAGCAGTTGGCCGACGATGCCGTTGCAGGCATCGAGCTGCTCGGCAAGCGCAGCGACATCAAGGCTGGCGCGATCGGCACCTGGGGGCACAGCCAGGGCGGCTGGCTGGCGCCGCTGGCGGCGGTCCGTTCGCAAAAGGTTGCCTTCGTGATCGCGCAAGCCGCATCGGCCGTACCGCCTGCCGAGCAGGAGGTGTACCGCATCGAGAACACGTTGCGCGCGCAGGGCTTCAGCGAAGAAGAAATCAAGGCCGGCGCCGCCTACCAGGAAAAGCTGATGCGCTGGGTGACCAGCCGCGGCGCCAATCGCGCCGAATTGCTGGCCGCGGCACGCGCCGGCGAGAGCGCGCGCTGGGCGAGCCAGGTCGAAATCATACCGGACACCTTGAAAGAGAAGCCGAGCGAGACCAGCACGGCCTTTTATAGCTACGATCCGCTGCCGGACTTGAAGAAGCTGAAAGCGCCCGTGGTATACATCCTCGGCGAGAAAGATGCTTTCGTACCGGTGCACAAGAGCGCGGAACTGTTCCGGCAGACGCTCGATGCGAGCGGCCACAAAGACCACCAGGTCTGGATGTTGCCGCGTGCCGCGCACGGTTTGTGGGAAACCGACGTCGACGGCGGCAACGCCTACATCAACTCCACGCACTGGGCGCGTGAACACTACCCACGCATGACACAATGGCTGCGCGAGCGCGGCTTTATCACACACTAGAGGAGTATTGAATGGTCAAGGCGATTCGCATGTCCCGCACCGGCGGGCCGGAAGTGATGGAATACGTCGATGTCGAAGTAGGGGCGCCCGGCCCTGGCGAAGCGACGGTGCGGCACGAGGCGATCGGCCTTAACTTTATCGACGTGTATTTCCGCACCGGGCTCTATCCGCAGCCGCTGCCGGGTGGCCTCGGACAGGAAGGCGCCGGCGTGGTGGAGGCGGTGGGCGAGGGCGTAAGCCATGTGCGTGTGGGCGACCGGGTGGCCTATGCCGGCCGTCCGAACGGAGCCTATGCGCAAGCCCGCAATATGCCGGCCAGTCTGCTGGTGAAGCTGCCCGATGCAATCGGCAGCGATACCGCGGCTGCCATGATGCTGCAGGGGATGACGGTGCAATACCTGTTCCACAGCGCCGCGCCGCTCAAGGCGGGCGACACCATCCTGTTCCATGCGGCGGCCGGAGGCGTGGGGCTGATCGCCTGCCAGTGGGCGCGTGCCCTTGGCGTGAACCTGATCGGCACCGCCGGTTCAGACGAGAAAGTGGCGCTGGCGTTGCAGCATGGCGCGACCCACGCGATCAACTACAACACGGAAAACTTCACCGAGCGGGTGCGCGAGATCACCGGCGGCAAAGGCGTCTCCACGGTGTTCGATTCGATCGGCAAGGACACCTTTATCGGTTCGCTCGATTGCCTGCGCCCGCGCGGCATGATGGTCAGCTT
>CAMLSG010000250.1 GCA_946482635.1 uncultured Duganella sp. | reverse complement strand
ATTACCTCGCCCAGCGCGCGATAGCCATGCGTCGGCAATTCATTGGCCATCCACTCCGCCAGGCGCAAGCCATAAATGCCGGGATTGGTCAACTTGTCCTCATCCGCCACGATTTCGAAGCGGGACGACTGGAACATCAGGACCGGGCTATGCATTCTGATGCTCCTTTCTTTCTTCAGCTACGCGGCACTTGCGCGAACGCGGCATTCAGCCGCCGCACCATGGCGTCGTTCATCGACGCCGTATGCCGGTTCCAGCGATCCATCGTGTGCTGCAGCTCGCTCTGCAGCCGCTGCGCCAATTGATACTCGCGCGCACCCGCAGCCCAGATCGCAAACTCTGCACGGGCATCAAAACTGCCGAAGCGATTAACTGCATTTTCGAACTCCGCACGCGCTTCGTCATTGCGGCCGGCAGCCGCAAACGCCTTCGCCAGCAGCAGGCTGCATTGCTCGGCGCGGTAATTCGCATCCTTGCTGCGAATGAATTGCAGATGCTCGATCGTCTTGGCATGCGCGCCGATCGCCAGGCTGGCCCTTGCTGCGCCAAGGTGGATTTCCAGGTCCGAGCCAAAAGCGCCCTGCAGGCAAGCTTCATAAGTAGTTGCTGCTTCCGCCGCTTCACCCGCTTCCAGCAGGGCCGAAGCCAGGCGCATCTGGTTTTGCGCGGTCGGCGTAAAGTTGAAAGCGTCGCGCGCTTCGCGCAGCTCACGGCCAGGATCGAGCATGCGCCCGGCAGCGGCAACCGCCTTACGCGCACCGACTTCCAGGCGCGAGCTCGGCAGGTACACGGCGAAAAAATACACCACGCTGCCCAGCAGCGGGAAAGAGAACAGGATCAGCAGCCAATACAGCTCCCGCCCGCGGCGCACCGCGTGCACGGCAAAAAAGATGGCAACCAGAATGTGCAGACCCAGACCGATAAACGGCATTTCTCTTTCTCCTAATAGTTGAAGTTTCGATTATAGACGACCGTCGCGCAAGGGTTCCAGGTGAATGCTGAGGCCGCTTGCCGAGGTCCGGATAGCTGTCGGAACAAACTGCACGCCGGCGTAGCGCAGCTCATCAGGACGCCAGGTATAGATCGGCGTGTCACGCGCCAGGTTATCCGCCAGCAGCCTTGCAGCACCAGCAACCTGGCGCTGCGTGCGCTCATCCAGCCCATCCAGCGTAAAGTCTTCCACTCGCGCATCAGCCAGCATCACCGCATTGCGGGACGGGTCGATACTCAGGCGCCCCGACAGCGACAGGCTACCGGTAAATTGCTGCCGCATCAGCGGCGACGAAACCGAAAGCAAGGCGCCAAGCGCGATGCGGTCGTTCGGCAACGTGGAAAGGCGCGGCTGTTCCAGGCGCAGCTCAAACACGGCCAGCGCGCGATGCTCGAGCGGGAAGCGCTGGTCGATATTGCGCTGCAGCCGCGCCAGCGGGACTTCGTAATCGCGCGGACCGGCAAAGCTTGCGCAGCCGGACAGCAGCACGGCAGCACCGCTGCCTGCGGCGAGCAGCGCGGCGCCAATCACGCGTGTAGCCAGGCGTCTGTGTGGGGTCATTTGTGGCTCCTGTGTCATAGTCGCAGCCATGATAGCGGGGATCGCCTATGCAACCTGTAACCATTGGTATCGCTGGATGGGCTTTGCCGCGCGCAGACGCCGAGCTCTTTCCGCCAGCCAGCTTTGGCAGCAATCTGGCGCGCTATGCAGCGGTGTTTGACGCGGTCGAGATCAATTCGTCTTTCTATCGCCCGCACCGGCCGGAGACCTACGAGCGCTGGGCGGATAGCGTTCCTGCCGGTTTTCGCTTTGCCGTCAAGCTTCCGCGCTCAGTCACGCATGAAAAGCGCCTGCAGGATGTGGAAGCCGAGCTGGATCGCTTTGCGGCGGAAGCAGGCGCGCTCGGTGAAAAGCTGGGCTGGATTCTCGTTCAAACGCCGCCCAGCCTGCGCTTCGATCCAGCAGCGGTGGCAGCCCTCTTCGCAGGACTCGCCGAACGCTTTGGCGCCGGGCGCCCAGCCGGCGGGCCGCGCCACGGGGCTGAATCCGGCTCGCGTTCGCGTGGGCAAGTATTTGTGGCCTGCGAAGCCCGCCACGGCTCATGGTTTGGCAACGAGGCCACCGCGCTGCTGCGCGAAATGGAGGTGATCCGGGTGATAGCCGACCCGCCGGCTGGCGAACCCGGACCATTCATCGCGACCGCTGGCCAGGCGGCCTACGTGCGCCTGCACGGCAGCCCGCTGATCTATCGCTCAATTTACGAATCGGAACGACTGGCGCAGGTCGCGGCGTGGCTGCGCAAGCAGCACGGCGAGGCGCTGGTCATTTTCGACAACACAATGTCCGGCACCCAGGTCCGGCAAGCCGCGCAACTGCGCCAGATGTTTACTTCTTCTTCATCGGATCGTCATCCGGGTTCACATACGTGATATCGAACGGCCCTTCGCCGTGAATCTGCACGATGGTTTCGCCCTTCATGATCGCGTAGTGATTGGTCTTGGCCGGAATCGCCACAAAGTCCCCCGCATGATGGGCCTTGGCCGCCTTCTCATCCAGCTTGTCGCCCATGCCCAGCATCAGCGTGCCCTTGATCACGGTGACGTTCTCCATCATCGAATGCATATGCGGCGGTACTTTGTAGCCGCCCTGGGCATGCAGGCGCATGACAAAAGGCCCCGCCTTGCCGGGATCTCCCTGCAGCACAGCCGCTTTGGCGCCTTTCGGCAAGGTGGGCGGGCCGTCACCCCATTTCATCTCATCGCCGAGATGCATTGCGGAAACAGGAATCAGGCACCCAAAAGCAGCAGCGGCAAAGACAGCAGCCAGGGCGCGAGGCGTAATTCTGGACATGGCAATCTCCTTTTGAACGGGTACTCCAGGTTTGATCATAGTCCGCATTTGCAAAAAAACCACTTGCGGTGCACAGATTCAGTGTTATAGTTCACTACAACACCAGTTCATTAAATCACCAACACTGGAGGAAACGATGTATGTGGAATGAAAACCGCCCGATCTACCTGCAGTTGAAGGAGCGGGTCGTCGGCATGATGCTGGATGGCTTGCTCAAGCCCGGCGATGCCCTGCCCTCGGTGCGCCAGGTCGCGGCCGATTACCAATTGAACCCGATTACCGTCTCCCGCGCCTATCAGGAGCTGGTCGACGAAACCTTGGTGGAAAAAAGAAGGGGATTAGGAATGTACGTAACCGAAGGCGCTGTTGATAAACTGCTGTCCACTGAACGCGACCGTTTTATCCGCGAAGAATGGCCCGCAATGGTTGAGCGCATCCGCCGTCTGGGCCTGGACATTGAACAACTGCTGCGCGCCACGAATGTGCCGCCACAAGGAGCCCCGGCATGACAGCGATCATCACCGCTAAAAACCTGAGCAAGCGTTACGGCACCACCAAGGCGCTGGATGACGCCAGCTTCCAGATCAACGCCGGCCGCATCGTCGGCCTGATCGGCCCCAACGGTTCGGGCAAGACCACCACCCTGAAAGCCATCCTTGGCCTGTCCCGCTTCGAGGGCGAGCTGAATGTACTGGGCCTGGACCCGCGCCAGCAGCGCGATGAACTGATGAAGGACGTCTGCTTCATCGCCGATGTCGCCATCCTTCCGCGCTGGTTGAAGGTGAAGGATGCCATCAGCTTCTGCGAAGGCATCCACCCACGCTTCAACCGCGAACGCGCCGAGAAGTACATCGCCAACACCAAGCTGTCGCCGGACATGAAGGTCAAGGCCATGTCCAAAGGCATGATCGTGCAGCTGCACCTGGCGCTGGTCATGGCAATCGACGCCAAGCTGCTGGTGCTGGACGAACCGACCCTGGGCCTGGACATCCTGTACCGCAAGCAGTTCTACCACCAGCTGCTGGAAGACTACTTCGACGAGAACAAGACGATCCTGATCACCACGCACCAGATCGAAGAAGTCGAAAACATCCTGACCGACCTGATGTTCATCCGCGACGGCAAGATCACCCTCGCCGCCTCGATGGACGAAATCGGCGACCGCTACACCGAAGTAATGGTGCAGCCAGAGTACATGACCGCCGCCAGCGCCCTGCAGCCGCTGCACCAGCGCACGGTATTCGGCAAGGCAGTAATGCTGTTCGACGGCGTCTCGCGCAAGCAGCTGGAAACGTTTGGCGAAACCCGTACCCCTAGCGTGGCCGACCTGTTTGTCGCCAGCATGCAAGGAGAATATCAATGAATACGATGAAATGGCTGATGCAGCGCGAGTACTGGGAGAACAAGGGCATGCTGTTCTGGGCCCCTGCCGTTATCGCCGGCCTGATGGTGGCCTTCACCGCCGTAATGCTCATCATCGGCAACAATATGGAAATGCATTTCAACGGCGATAGCCTGACGCGTTTCCATGAAATGACCACCGTGCAGCGGCACGAACTGGCCAGCGCGGTCGGTGCAGCATTCCCGATGATGGCCACGCCGCTGTATATCCTGATGGGCTTCGTGATCTTCTTCTACTGCCTGGGCGCCCTGTATGACGACCGCCGCGACCGCAGCATCCTGTTCTGGAAATCGCTGCCGGTGTCGGACGTCACAACCGTGCTGTCCAAGGTCGCGGTAGCAACCGTGGCTGCACCACTGATCGTAGCTGCCATCGGCTTCGTGGCATCGCTCGCCATCATGCTGATGACGGCCCTCGCGATCAGCTTCCACGGCGTGAACGTGTTCGGCGACCTGCTCTCTTCCACCAACCTGTGGCTCTCGCCGTTCCGCATGTTGTCGCTGCTCCCGGTCTACTTGCTGTGGGCGCTGCCGACTGTGGGCTGGCTGCTGATGGTGTCAAGCTGGGCGCGCAGCAAAGTATTCCTGTGGGCAGTCGGCACACCGCTGATGACCGGCGCGCTGCTGGCATGGGCCAACTACGCCTTCAAGCTGGGCATCAACATGGAATGGTTCTTCTCGCAGGTGGTGCTGCGCCTGCTTGGCAGCGTGCTGCCTGGCGCCTGGTTCATGTTCGACAAGTCGGCGCGTGAAGCGATGGAGCACGCTCCCGGCATGGAGAACGACCCGACCGGCCAGATTGCCGGCTTCTTCAACCAGGCATACAGCTCGCTAGCCAGCCCTGTCCTGTGGATTGGCGTTGCGGCCGGCGTTGCGATGATCGCCGCCGCGATCTGGATGCGCCGTTGGCGCGAAGAGAACTGACCAAATTGGCCAGGCGGTAGCTCGCAGCATGATGTGGCGAGCTACGCGCTGTAACGGCCCCTGGGCCGAAGCCCGACAATCTGGTTAGCTGTAGCCGAACACAAGGCGTACCCCACCATGCAGATCTGCGCGGCGCCGAACTTCGTCAGTGAAAGCACGGAACTCTGGAAGGCCCCCTTGATCTGCACGCCTTCAGGGACGAACAAAGTCTTATGCGGCGGAGCTGGATCTGCCACGCAGGTCTACGCCCATGTTCTTACTCCGCCAGATCTGGCGACGAAGGCTGATTTGCGTTACGGCTCATGCGGCTGCGGCCAGGCGAATCGCACCCGTTCCAGATCAGTTGCGCTTTGCTGGACGTCCTGGAGCAGTTGAAGCCCCCTGCACTTTCAACGATTTGATTGTTCGGGCCATGCTCGATTTCGGATTTCTCCGGTGCCGGAGACTGCTGCGCCTTGCTGATACTGAAATTGAAGAGGGCTATCCCTTGCGCCGTCGCATCAGACTGGGGCGATCGGTTCGCACGCATGGCTTCGGCCTGATCGCAGGTCTGGAAGGAAAGGCCCAGGCGGCTTGCCTGCGCCGTAGATGTGCTCGAAAGTACGCCCAGCAAAGAGACAATCAAAAAGCGGGCACGTAAGCTCCTCATGGGCACTACTCCTGTTTGTTTTGAATCAGATTATCTTAATCATATATCGTATGCGATCAAATTATAACAGGTTTTAGCCTGAAAAAAGTGGGCGGCCGGCCACACTGGCACGACCGCCCCTGTTCAGGCCACCCTACCGGCACTCAAGCTGGCAGCGCGTTCTTCTCCTCAGGCGCAGCGTCGGACACCGTCGCTTCCGTGGTCAGCAGCAGCCCGGCGATGGAGGCAGCGTTCTGCAGCGCGGTGCGGGTCACCTTGGTCGGGTCGATCACGCCGTTCTCCACCATGTCGACATACTCGCCGGTGGCGGCGTTATAACCGAAGTTGCCCTTGCCCTCGGCAACCTTGGCCACTACCACCGAAGGCTCTTCACCGGCATTGGAGACGATCACACGCAGAGGCGCCTCGAGTGCGCGCAGCACGATCTGCACACCAGCATGCTGGTCGGCGTTCGCGCCTTTCAGTTGGGTGATGGCCCTACGTGCGCGCAGCAGGGCCACGCCGCCGCCCGGCACAATGCCTTCCTCGACGGCAGCACGGGTCGCGTGCAGCGCATCGTCCACCCGGTCGCGCTTCTCCTTCATTTCCACTTCGGTGGCCGCGCCGACCTTGATGACGGCCACGCCGCCCGCCAGCTTGGCCACGCGTTCCTGCAGCTTTTCCTTGTCGTAGTCGCTGGTAGCCTGCTCGATCTGCGCGCGGATGGTGGCCACGCGATCGTCGATGCGGCGTTGCTCGCCGGCGCCGTCGATGATCGTGGTGGCTTCCTTCTGCACTTCGATGCGTTTGGCGCTGCCCAGGTGCTCCAGGGTAGCCTTTTCCAGCGTGTGGCCAGTTTCTTCGGAGATGACGGTGGCGCCAGTCAGCACGGCGATATCTTCCAGCATAGCCTTGCGGCGGTCGCCAAAGCCGGGCGCCTTCACTGCAGCCACTTTCAGGATGCCGCGCACCGAGTTCACCACCAGCGTCGCCAGCGCCTCGCCTTCCACATCCTCCGCCACGATGAACAGGGGCTTGCCGGCCTTGGCCGACTGCTCCAGCACCGGCAGCAGTTC
>CAMLSG010000249.1 GCA_946482635.1 uncultured Duganella sp. | reverse complement strand
GGGCATATCGTCAAACGCCCACACTTATCGACTGTTGATTTTTAAAGATCGCTGCTTTTATTTAACGAAGCGTTGTGTTCGTTGCAGCAGAGAAGCGAGATTATGCAGTGTTCCGTATAACTCGTCAACCCCATCTTTTTCTCGTTTCGCTTCGCTGAGTTGTCAGCGCTGCGTTGCGAGGGACAGAACTATAGCAAACGATCGGGCTGTCCGCAAGGGCATTCTTCTATTCCCGTATTTCTGCATTCTGTCGCACACCGGTAGCGGCTTTGCGCAAGGTTATCTACACTTGCCCCATATTCAATAGAAAGTCGCGCATGTTTCCAACCCCGAAAGCCCAAGACACAGCAAAAACCATCCTGGCATGGCTCCATCGCGGCTTTGATGCAACGACCGGCTGGGTGACGCACCTGTCTTGGTGGAAGTTCTTCCTGTTTGCCGCGCTGTCGATGATCGCAGCATCGATCTTGCAGGATGAGTTGTTCTCACCTTCGCGCGATGAAGAGATGGTGATCCGTTCTCATAAGCGGGCAAAGTCAGGCAACGCGGACCCCAATATTACAATTGACGACAGCGGCATCCACTTCAATCCGCGTGCGGGCAAAATCAAGAAGCAAGCCAGCGCTGAAGCAAGCAGCGATGACACGGCCAATGAGCACGATTCGACGGACGCGGCAGAAGCCGCGGCCGCCGAAGCAGCAGCACCTGCAATGCCGGCCGAGCCGGCAGATCCCGCGGTTCCGGCACCGCCCGCTCCACCGGCTCCGAAAGCCAGCCGGGCAAAACCTCCTGCTGCGCCGGCGGCTCCGGTAGCGCCAATGCCTGGCGAAGAAGTCCATATTGAGCTGCCGCCGCAGATTGGCGAAGAACTGTCGAACGCGCTGGAGCAGGCTGTCGACAGTGCAGCCGAAGAAAAAGTCTCGCGCTACCACAAGCAGGCCTCGACCTGGTTCACCAGTTTCATCACCCTGCTCCTGCTGGCACTTTTCGCGATGAAGGCGCTGGTTGGCGGCAAGAAGAAGGCAGAAGCCGAGGCCCAGGTGGCAAACGCCGCGGCCGAGCGCGAATCCATGCAGCGCCAGCTGAGCGAAGCCAAGATGCAGATGATGCAGGCCCAGGTCGAGCCACACTTCCTGTTCAATACCCTGGCGTCGGTCGAACACCTGATCGAAACCGACCCGCCGCGCGCTTCGGCCATGCAGCGCAGCCTGATCAAATACCTGCGCGCGGTACTGCCGCAAATGCGGGAGAACAAGCTGACCAGCACGCTCGGCAGCGAGTCCGATATGGTGGCGGCCTACCTTGCCCTGCTGAAGATGCGCATGGAAGAGCGCCTGACCGTCGACTTCGACGTGCCCGAAGGCCTGCGCACCGCCGCCTTCCCGCCAATGATGCTGCAGTCGATGGTCGAAAACGCGATCAAGCACGGCCTGGAAGGCAAGCCGGAAGGCGGCTACCTGAAGGTCCGTGCCGAGGTGGCGCACAGCAAACTGCGCGTGACCGTGACCGACGATGGCCTGGGCTTTGGCGCCAAGCCAAGCACCGGTACCGGCCTGGGCCTGACCAATATCCGCGAGCGACTGAAACTGCTGCACGGTGACCAGGCTTCGCTGAAAATCGAACCCAACCAGCCCAGCGGCGTGATCGCGATTATCGAAGTGCCATACCAGCTGGCGCGCTCGGAATAAGCGATTGCCTTACGCAGCGATCCATTGAATAATTGATACTTCTTATTTCCACATATTGAGCACTATGCCCACAGCAATTATTGCCGACGATGAGCGATTGATGCGCGACCAGCTGCGCATGCGGCTGGAACAGGTCTGGCCAGAACTGGAGATCCTCGGTGAAGCCAAGAACGGCGACGAAGCGGTTGACCTGGTTGACGAGCTGAAGCCTGATTTCACTTTCCTCGATATCCGCATGCCGGGCAAGACCGGCATGGAAGCGGCCGCCGAAATCGGCAACAAGAGCAATGTCGTGTTTGTCACCGCCTACGACGCCTACGCTGTGGAGGCATTCGAACGCGGCGCGGTCGACTATGTGCTGAAACCGCCTGAGCCGGAACGCCTGAAGATTACCGTCGAGCGCCTGAAAGGCCGCCTGGCCTCGCCAGCCGCCAGCGCTGCGCAAGGCGCCGACATGGCGGCCATCCTGAACCAGCTTGCCGAGAAAATCGCCGCGCCAAAGCAGAAATACCTGCAGTGGATCCAGGCCAGCATCGGTTCCGACCTGCGCATGATCCCGGTCGAGGAAATCCTGTTCTTCCGTTCGGACGAAAAATACACCTGCGTCCAGACCGACAAATTCGAAGCCCTGATCCGCAAGCCGGTGCGCGATCTGGCCGAAGAGCTGGACCCTTCCCTGTTCTGGCAGATCCACCGAGCGACCCTGGTCAATGTCAATGCCATCGAGGGCGTAACGCGCGACATTCGCGGCCGCCATCTGGTTATGATCAAAGGCCGCCCAGACAAGCTGGAAGTCAGCCGTTCATTCCTCCATCTGTTCAAGCAGATGTGATCCAGATCAAGCCGCCCGGCGGCTTGGTGTAATACGGTGTCCTGGTGGCTGCTGCCGCCAGGAGGCCAACTTGAAAACTCCCCGTACCCGCGTCCAGGGACGCCGCTCCACCGACTCCGCACTTGCGGAGATCCGTGAGGACGAACGCGTCCACATCTCGCGCGAACTGCATGACGATTTGGGGCAATTGCTGGCCACCCTGCGCGTTGAACTCAACCTGCTGCAACAGCTGCCACCCGGATCCCCCGATGTGGAAGCGCGCATGGCCAGCATGGATACCCTGCTCCTCACTGCGATCGGCTCCCTGCGCCGGATTGCCGGCAACCTCCGTCCACGCGCACTGGATGAAGGGGGCTTGTACTTTGCACTGGAATCGCTGCGGCGCGAATTTGAAAACCGCCACGGCATCAGCTGCCTGCTGGACACGATGCCCGAAATGCTGGTGCTCGATGAACGCTATAGCACCGCCATCTATCGGCTGGTGCAGGAATCGTTGACCAATATAGCCCGCCATGCAGGCGCTGGTGCGGCCGAGGTCCGCTTCCAGCGCAAAGACGGTCAGCTGCTGATCGACATTTCAGATGATGGGCGCGGCATCGCCGTCAGCGACATGTCGAAAGCCGATGCGCTTGGCCTGCTTGGCATGCGCGAACGCGTCGCTGCATTGCGCGGCAAAATGGATGTCGATGGCGGCTGCGGCACCCGCATCGCCATCCGCATCCCCCTTCCCGCCGGCGCATAAAAAAAAGGGCGGGTCCGAAGACCCGCCAAAGATCATGAATCACCTCGAGAGAGAGTGGTACTGCTTGCTACAAAAACTGCTTAGAAGGCGTGACGCAGGCCCAGGTTGAATGCCTTGTCGCCAGTGCCGGCTTCAGTGTTGTTGCCAACGGTGTAGCCAGCGCCGTTCTTGTTCTTGATCTTGGCGATCGCGGTGTAGGCGGTGGTGCGCTTGGACAGGGCGTACAGGTAGCCGATGCCGAACTGGTTGGCGTCCTGGTTGTTGGACTTGTCGTCCTTGCGGATGTAGGAAGCGACCAGGGTGCCGCCGCCCATTGGCACGCCTACGCCCAGCAGCAGTTCGTTGCCGTCGGTGGAGGCTTTTGGAGCAACAGCCAGGCCGTAGGCGTTAGCCACTGGCAGCGGTGCCGAACCGGCGCCCTTGTCTTTTTCGTAGCCGAAGTAGACCTTGGCAACGCCGAAGTCGTAGTTGGCAGCCAGCAGGGTGTTCTTGGCTTTGTCTTTACGCACGGCCGGGGTGGCGCCCACTGCAGCGGTGTCGTTGTTTTTGTTGTTGTGAACCAGGCGAACGTTCAGTTCCTTGCTGGTGTAGTTCACGCCGAAGCCGAACTGGCGGCCAGCGGTGTTGTCGCCGGCTTGTTCGCCCATGCCGTACAGTGCATCGACGCTGAAGCCGGAGAACACTGGGGAGTTATAAACGATGGAGTTCGACAGGCGGGTGTTGACGCCGCCGGTTGGGAACAGGTTCTTGGCGCTGCCAGCATAGCCGGCGCCGAATGGGTCGGCAACCTGCGACAGGGCGTTGTACAGCATGGTGTACTGGCGGCCCAGGGTGATCTGGCCGGCTTCAGCGCTCTTCAGGCCAACGAAAGCCTGGCGCTGTGCGAACACGCCTGCGGTGTCCTGGTCGCCGGTGTCGATCTTGACGCCGGATTCGATCGTGAAGATAGCGGAAGTGCCGCCACCCAGGTCTTCAACACCTTTGAAGCCCAGACGGGAAGCCGAACCCACACCACTGGTCACCTTGTTGACGCTGCCGTTTACGCCGCCGCGCTCAGCGACGAAGCCTGCGTCAGCGATACCGTAGATGGTCACATTGGACTGGGCTTGAGCTTGTGCTGCGAAACCGCCGATGATCAGTGCTGCCAGAGTAAGTTTTTTCACTTGTTGTCCTACGTTGTTGAAGTTGAGGGAAATGTTTCAAACGCAGCTATATTGCCCCTCAATTACTTCAACAATGTGACAGGAAAAAATTACTTCAGGCGTGATGTAACAACCCAGTAATATTCGGACCGCAAGACCTTGATTTCCCGCGCGGCGATGCCCAAACGCTTGCGCAGCCAGCTGTCGGACGGGTAGTTCTTCATCACTTCGAAGCGGTTTCCGTCGTCATCTTTCTGGAATTCGTAGGTATTTCCGTGCTGGTCGGTGCGCGCGACCGGGAAGCTCTCACCGTCGACATAATCTTCGCCCATCAAAACCAGCAGGACATCCTTGCCGACCTTGTCACGAAGCTGCTTCAGGAACTTGTCCTGTTTCTCGCGCCCCAACTGGGCCCACAGGAATTCGGCGTAAACCGCCGTATACTGACCCGGTGCTGCCTCCAGGCTATCCAGGTCAAGGCTTTCCAGCTGCAGGACCTCGTGGCCATCCAGCAGTTCTTCGATGTGCTCGCGCACTTCGTACAGTTCTTCTTCGTTAATCACAGTTCGTAGTTCTCATGTTCGCCCTTCATCGCCTGTTCGATCAGCTTGCGGTTCAGCGTCGGCGCCAGCAGCTCGATGAAGGTATATATATAGGATCGCAGGTAGGCGCCCTGCTTGACTGCCACGCGCGACACATTCATGCCGAACAGGTGGCCGGCGGGGATAGCCCGCAGGTTGCGGTCGCGCTCGGGGTCGAAAGCCATGCCGGCGATGATCCCGACGCCCATGCCCAGCTCCACATAGGTCTTGATCACGTCCGCATCGATCGCCTCCAGCAGCACGTCCGGCTTCAGCCCCCGTTTTTCGAACGCCTGGTCGATGCGCGACCGGCCGGCGAAGGCGGCATCATACGTGATGATGTGGTGCTCGGCCACTTCTTCCAGCGTGACGGACTTGATCCTCAGGAGCGGATGGTCCGGCGGCACCACCACCACGTGCTCCCACTGATAGCAAGGCAGCGTAATCAGGCCGTCGATGGCGGCGATGGATTCTGTGGCGATGGCCAGGTCGGCCTGGTCGCGCTGCACCATTTCCGCGATTTGCTTCGGATTGCCTTGCAATAAAGACAATCTCACCTTCGGGTACTTCTGCATGAAGGCCTGTACTACTTTAGGCAGGGTATAGCGCGCCTGGGTGTGGGTGGTGGCGATGGTGAAGCTGCCCGAGTCCTGGGCCGCGTACTCCTTGCCGATCCGTTTCAGGCTGTCGATCTCCTGCATGATCAGTTCAACCGACTGCAAAACCAGCCTGCCTGGCTCGGTCAGGCCGCGAATCCGCTTGCCATGCCTTGTGAAAATATCAACACCCAGCTCCTCTTCCAGCTCGATGATGGCCTTGGAAACGCCCGGTTGCGACGTAAACAAGGCCTTGGCGGCGTCGGTCAGGTTGTAGTTCTGGCGCACGGCTTCCCGCACGAATCGCAGTTGGTGAAGGTTCATTCTCGCTCTCGTTGGACTCCCCAGCGCATATTTTACGCTGATGCTTATGCCTTAACAGCATATAAGCAAATAAAGACTATGTTGTTTGGAATAAGCCCCCAGTTTATTACCATTGATTCCACTTTGGGCATGCCTTACTGGGAAAGCTATGTATCAATACGATCAATACGACCACCTCATCATCCGCGAACGCATCGAGCAGTATCGCGACCAGGTTCAACGACGCCTGAACGATGAGTTGACCGAGGCCGAATTCCTGCCATTGCGCTTGCAGAACGGCCTGTACATGCAGCGCCACGCTTATATGCTGCGTATCGCCGTCCCTTACGGCCTGCTGTCGTCCAAGCAGATGCGCATGTTCGCGCACATCGCCCGCAAATATGACCGCGGCTATGGCCACTTCACCACCCGCCAGAACATCCAGTTCAACTGGATCAAGCTGGAAGAGACGCCGGAAATCCTGAGCGACCTGGCTTCGGTGGAGATGCACGCCATCCAGACTTCGGGCAACTGCATCCGCAACGTGACCTCCGACGAATTCGCCGGCGTTGCCGCCGACGAGATCATCGATCCGCGTCCATACGCAGAAGTGCTGCGCCAATGGTCCACCTTCCACCCGGAATTCATCGCCCTGCCCCGCAAGTTCAAGGTGGCGATCAATGGCGCCGTGGAAGACCGTGCCGCCATCGCCGTGCACGATATCGGCCTGACAGTTGTGCATAACGAAGCCGGCGAGATCGGCTTCAAGGTGATGGTCGGCGGCGGCATGGGCCGTACCCCGATCCTGGGCAGCGTGATCCGCGAGTTCCTGCCGCGCGAGCACCTGCTGACCTATATCGAAGCGATCATGCGCGTGTATAACCTGCACGGCCGCCGCGACAACAAGTACAAGGCCCGCATCAAGATCCTGCTGAAAGCCCTGGGCGTGGAAGAATTCACCCGCCAGGTGGAAGTCGAGTGGGAAGACCTGAAAGGCACCGAGCAGACCCTGACGCTGGAAGAAATGGA
>CAMLSG010000248.1 GCA_946482635.1 uncultured Duganella sp. | reverse complement strand
GTTCAAGCGTGCTGCGTTTGATTCAGTACTTGCTGCGTGCCCGCCATTGCCGTATCGAGCGGCGCGCGGTCATGGTTGATCTTCGCGAGCAGGCTTGCGCCCACCCAGCTTTGGTAAAGTGCGACGGCCAATACTTTGGCATCCAGGCCTTGCGGCAGCGAGCCATCAGACATGCCGCGCTCAATGCACTGCCCCAGCCGCGACGTGATGCCGCTGACGCCGCGATGCAGCGATGCGCGCAGCGCTTCCGACAGGTCGCTCACTTCCGCGCCGAGCTTGACGGCCAGGCACTGGCTGGATTCGCCCAACTGGCATTCACGCCAGTCTTCAAAGTAGTTCAGCAGGCCTTCCCGCCCGGTTGCGCCTTGCGCCAGCAATTCGTCGATGCGCGCCAGGGTGCGCTCGAAATAGCTGTCGATGACGGCCGCGCCAAAGACTTCCTTGGAGCCGAAGTAATGATAGAACGAGCCTTTCGGCACCTTGGCTGCGCCCAGGAGTTCAGTCAGCCCGACGCCGTTGAATCCCTTGTGCATGAACAGCGGCATGGCCGCATCGATGATGCCCTGGCGAACGTCGGCGTAATTGGTGGAAGTCATGTGGCACAGTCTAATCCGAATTAGACCAGTCGTCTAGAAATATTTTTGACTCAGGTCATTCCGACCCTGGAAAGGGTCGTGGCACCATGCATGCATGAAGATCCGTAAAACACTCCTGGCCGCGATGCTGGCCATGCCCGCGCTGGCCATGGCTGCCACGCCCGTCATCAACGTCTACAAGAGCGCGACCTGCGGCTGTTGCGAAGCGTGGGTCAAGCACTTGCGCGGCAACGGCTTCAAGGTGGAGGCGCACAACGTCGCCAACCCTTCCGACATGCGCGAGAAGATGGGGATTCCGGACCGTTTCGGCTCATGCCATACGGCCGTGGTGGACGGCTATGCGATTGAAGGCCATGTGCCTGCGGCGGAGGTCAAGCGCCTGCTGGCCGCCAAGCCGAAGGCGAAGGGCCTGGCCGCCCCGGGCATGCCGCTTGGCTCGCCTGGCATGGAAGGTCCGCGCAAGGACGCTTATGATGTTTTGCTTGTGATGCCTGACGGCTCGTCCAGGGTCTACCAGCACTACAACTAAAGCGCGAGCAGCAGCAAGGCGACGCCGGCGATGGCCATCAATGCATGGCCGACCATGACGGCGTTGGGTATCAATACGCCCTGCTGGTGGCGGCCAAGGTTCATCCAGACGCCGCCAGCCGCAGCCAGCAGCAACGCCAGCAAGCCGATCTGGGCCAGGTCCGGCACCTGCGAGAAGATCGTTACGTAGGCCAGCAGGGTCACGCCGGCCGCAGCGATAAAGCCGTGCAGCATCGCAATCCAGTGCGGCGGATTAGCCTTTTTGCCCAAGCGGATCAAGGCCATGACGATGCCGCCAGCCGCGGCGACACCGAACAGCACACAGGCAACAAATAAGATAGTTTGGGTATCCATGCAGGCATTCTGCGCCCGCATCCTGCGACCGTTCGGTGCGCTGTCTCACGCAGCAGCCAGCGCTTCGCTCAGCAGTCGATCCAATTGCTCAGCATTGGCGTATCCGGGACTGACGTCGCGTACGCCGGCGCCGGTATCGAGCAGCAAAGACGGGAAACTGCTTACGCCAAGCTTGCGCGTACGAGTGAAGTCAGCATGGGTCTCAGCAATGGTGGCCGGTTCGCGCCAGGTGTAGAGGAAGCCGGCTGCGCTGATGTCGTGGCCTTGCCGTTGCAGCTCGGCGGCGCCAATATCCGCCAGCTGCTTGCCGTCCGTGGTGTCGCGCCCTTCTGCGTAGAAGGCGTGCTGGAAGGCGCGGAACACCGCCAGCAAGTCGGACTGCGGCGCCAGGCGGCGCGCGGCGACCACGGCACGGCACACTGGTTCCGTATCGTAGACAAAGCCTTGCCGCGCCACGAAGGCTTCACGGTTGAACGGCAAGCCGCTCGCGGCCTCCACGCGCGCCCAATGCTGCAGGCGGAACTGCTTGGCCGCATCGTCAAGGATTTCCGTGCCGCCGGCGCGCAGGCCGCCGACCACGATCTCCAGCTCCAGTGCGGGATGCGCGGCACGCAGTTGCGCCAACTCCTTGCCAAAGCCATAGCACCAGGAGCACATCGGGTCGCCAACATATACGAGTTTCATTACGTTCTTCCAAAGGGTTATCGATGGAAGGCACTATACTGTCGGCCCCTGCGCCGAAAAATGGGGCGCGGGGCAAGACTATCTATACGTGATGTAACAAATGGAAGCAAAGCCTGAACTCCGCAGCCTGGCGCTGCAATGCCTGGTTGAACCTGATCCTGCCACCAAAGTGTCCGCCGTCGCCGCGATGGCAGAAGCCTGGGCCGGCGGTGTGCTGGTGCTGGACGCGGCGGCCGCGATGGCCACACCCGCTGCGCAGATCCCCGGCCGCCCTGCCCGCCCGGAACTGGTGGCGCCGCGCCTGGTGGGCCGCCGCTCGATGGCTACGGTCGAAGGCCGCGCCATGCTGGTGCACGCGCTGGCGCATATCGAATTCAATGCCGTCAACCTGGCGCTGGACGCAATCTGGCGCTTCCCCGGCATGCCGGAACAGTTTTATACCGACTGGCTGCGCGTGGCAAAAGAAGAGGCTTACCACTTCTCGCTGCTATCGGCCCACCTCTCCACGCTCGGTTGCGCCTACGGCGCCTACACTGCCCACGGCAGCCTGTGGGAGATGGTGGAGAAGACCACAGGCGACGTGATGGCGCGCATGGCCCTGGTGCCGCGCACACTGGAAGCACGCGGACTGGATGCGATCCCGCCGCTGCGGGCCAAGCTGGCCCAGGCTGGCGACGAGGCGGCAGCCGCCATCCTCGACATCATCCTGCGCGACGAAATCGGCCACGTGGAAATTGGCAACCGCTGGTATTGGCACCTGTGCGGTCTGCGCGGGCTTGACCCGATCTCGACCTACGACGAACTGGTGGTACAGTACAAAGCCACCGTGCGCGGCCCGTTCAACATGGAAGCACGCCGCAAGGCAGGCTTCAGCGAGGAGGAGCTGCGCGCGTTACCCGACCAATGACAGGAGCCACCTATGCCGCGCCTGAACTTCATCATTGCATCCGTCCTGCTTGCAGCAAGCACCTCACCAGCCACTGCGGGCCCCAAAGGCTGGAGTACACTCAACGCCAGCCGTACCTATACCGCGATTCCCGTCGCCAGCGACGACACCATCAATCCCTTGCGCGGCTATTACCGCTGGCAAAACCAGGAGTTGATTCCCCAGCCGGCGCCCGCCAGGGACGCCTATCGCCGCTATTACTGGAAGGACCTGGAGGCGGCCGAAGGCCAGTACAACTTCAGCGCTGTCCTGAACGACCTTGCCACAGCCAAAAGCCAGGGCCGCAAGTTCGCCTTTCGTTTGCGCATGATGGCGGGCTATGACGACAACACCGTCTATGCACCGGCCTACATCGTCAACAATGCCAACTGCCAGGCGGGCTGCGGTTTCTGGGCCGACACCGATCCGACCATGCCCGGCCAGACCTTCGTCCCCGACTGGAACGACCCGTGGCTGCAGCAGCGCTCGCGGGCCCTGCTCTCCGCGCTGGCCACAGCAATGGGACCGAACAACCCGGACATCGCATGGATCGACGTCGGCATGTTTGGCCAATACGGCGAATGGGCGCTGCGCTCCAGTGCCTACGCCAGCCCGCCAGCCGGCATCTCACCTGCCACCGATGCCAGCAAGCGCGAATTCGCAAAGATGCATTTCGATGCCTTCCCCGGCCAGCAGCACGTAATGTTCATCCCCTACTCCAACAAAGATGCCTTGACTTACGGCCTGCTTGAGCAAGGCATTACCAGCCGGCCCGTGGGCTTGCGTGCCGACTGTTTGAGCCGCTACGGCTACTTCGACCAGTGGACCAACCGCCCTGCGGAATGGGCGGCTTTTTCGGGCCAGTGGCAGAAGGCGCCGTTTGTCTCCGAGTTCTGCCCCTTTACCAGCGGCGACCCGCAGAACAATCCGGCCACGGCGCGCCAGCAGGCGGCAACATTCCACATCACGCTGTTCAGCAACGGAAATTTCGAAACCAGCCGCCCGGATGCGGAGCGCTGGAGCGCGCTTTCCGCATCCGAACAAAACGATCTGCTGATGATGGCGCGCGAATCGGGCTACCGTTATACAGTTGCCAGCAGCACGGTCAACCTCACCTCCGGCGGAGCGCTGACACTGACCTTCATGCTGCGCAACGACGGCACCGCGCCGGCCTACGAAACGTGGCAGGTCAAATCGGAACTGGTGAACTCCTCGGGCACAGTGGCATGGACGGGACAAACTTCCGCCAACCTGAAATCCCTCTTGGGAGGCGGCGCCAGCACGAGCTACCAGGATAGCTGGACGCTGCCTGCGCTGCCAGCAGGCGATTACACGCTACGCCTGGCAGCACGCGATACCAGCGCCTCGCCGCGGGCTGCGCTGAAATGGACGATCAACGAACGCGCCACGGACGGCACGCTAACGGTGGCAACGCTGCGCCGCCGTTAAGCAGTCGGCAGCCAGTGCGGCTTGGTGTCCGTGTGCAGCTCATGCTGCACCGGCCCGTCATATTCAGGCTCCATGGTGCCGAGCGTGATGGCAATACGGTCCGGCGCCTGAGTGCTGCGCCAGGTCAGGGTCGAGCCGCAGACCTTGCAGAAGCCGCGCCGGCCATGATCGGAGGAATGGAACTCGGCCACCAGTTCGGCGCCTTTTTCGAAACTGAAGCCGGCGCTGGCGACATTGGCGTAAGTGCCCGACGCCGCGCCATGCTGTTTCTGGCACATGGTGCAGTAACAATGGCTCGCACCGCTGACCGACTTTCTGTCGGCTTTGTATTCAACGCCGCCGCACAGGCAGCTACCCCGCAGATATTCCGTCATGCTGTATCTCCTTTGGAGGAATGCCGGGAATGATAATATATCCAGGCAATCAAGGGAGACGCCCATGACGACCGAAGCCATGCCTTTCCGCACCCTGCTCTACCGCTTCATCTTCTTCGACTGGCTGTTCAAGGACGTGAGCGCGGCACGCAACGTGATCGAGCGCCACGCCGCCCTGCAGCACAACAAGTACATGAGCCGCTATCTCCCGATTTACTTCCGGCGCTGGACCGTCATGGCGACCTTCGACTTTGGCCTGGGCTGCCTGTTCGAACGCGCGCTGCAGGCCACCGTGGTGTCGGCCTACTTCTTTACCTGGTCGTGCGTGACCGTGGCCGGGATGGTGGTGATTGCCGCGGCATGGGCCTTCCTGAGCTTCGGGCGCCTGAGTTGATGCAAAATTGAGCAGCCAGTTTATTCCCATTAGAATCATGGCTTTAGCACACGGAGGGATTCCTTGTTAACAGACTTTTCCACAGAAACCGTTAACAACTCCCTGCAGCGCCGCCTCGACCGTTTCGAGCTGTTCGACAGCATGGACAGCCCCGCCCTGAACCTGACCTTCGTGCTGGAACTGCCGGACTTTCGCCCGTGGTGCAAAGCGCAGGGCCTGCCGCCTTTCCACGTGATGCTGTGCGCCGTGCTGCGCTCCGTGCTGAAGGTGGAGAATTTCCGCTACCGCATCCTGGACGGCAAAGTAATCCGGATCGATCGCCTGACACCGTCTTTCACGGTCAAGAACCAGCACAACGACCTGAACTTCGCCCAGTTCGACTGGTCCGACGACTTGCGCGAGTTCGTTGCGCGCGGCGTGGCGGCGCGCGAGCAGGCATCGAATATGGAAGCGCTGAACCGCAAATACCGCAGCATGACGCCGCGCGAAGCAAAGGAGCAGGTATTCGTCACCTGCATACCGTGGCTGAATTTCACCTCGATCCAGCATCCCACCGCAGTGCTGGCGCAGCCGGATATTCCATCGTTCGCGTGGGGTAAATTCAGGGATGCCGGGGCCGGACGCCTTGAGATGCCGTTCTCGGTGCAGGTGCATCATGGTTTCGTCGACGGCTATCACATTCACCTGTTCGCCGAACAGGTAGCCACCGAGCTCACAGCGATGATGCAGGCTTAGGCGAGGCGGATGTCGCGCGCGCCCGCTGCGGCAAGGCGCGACAACAAGTCTTCCAGTGCCTGCACGGGCGCTGAGCCCAGGTCCAGTTCAACCGCGACCAGTGCTCCTTCCGGCCGCGGATCGCTCGCAAAATGGACCACGCCGAACAGCCCTTCTGCGTTCAGGCGATTGGCATCTTCGGGATCGAACCAGTCCATGAACCATGGCGCCAGCACCGCCCCCACCTGCTCCGGGACCAGGCCGCCCACACGCAACGCCACCGCGTCCCACACAAAAGGTGCGACATAGACAATGGCGGGAGGAAGCGGCAAGGTATGCACGCTGAACTGCATGCGTGTGTGCGAGTCGACCGACAGCAGCTTGCCCGCCTGCGCACCGCGCCGTGGAACCAGGTCCGCCCGCATCGGCAGGTCGTATTCGCCATCGAGGGCAAGGCTGCCGTCGTCGCGCCGCAATGCTGCTTCCACATGGGCGTTCGCGGACGAAGCAACTGCATCAGCGAACGTGGCGGCATAGGCCATGCGAATGACCGAGAACAGCTCCGTCATCGGTTCACAGCACGCTTGGCAGGGTAATGTAGACGAGCCCACTTAACAGCAGCAACGAAGCGCATGCGACGAGACGATTGAGCGATTGCTCCCAGGCGTGGTCGCGGGTGCGGGCCATGCGCGCATCGGCTGCTGCCTGGATGCGCTCGAATTCTTCATCCGTCACCGCAGTGGCGACGATGTGCATGGGGTTGTGGAGCAGCTCGATCGCATCATCGTATTGGTGTGCGAGCCAGATGCAAAGTACCCGTCCTTCTTTCGACGGTTTGGACGGCTCGAATACCGGAATGCCTGCGTGGGACAATCGATCCCACGCATCTTCGTATTCGAGCTCACAAGTTGTGACAAAGACCTGACGCATAGGGCGGTATGGTAACCGCCAAGGAGGCCTTAGAAACTCTCAGAATTTCACTTATCAAATAATTTTATTT
>CAMLSG010000247.1 GCA_946482635.1 uncultured Duganella sp. | reverse complement strand
CCCCACATCTTGCCGCCGATACGGATCATGGCCGGCATCGATGCGTCGACGATCACGTCGTTTGGCGAGTGGAAGTTGGTGATGCCCTTGGCCGAATCGACCATGGCCAGCTTTGGACGGTTTTCCAGGCAAGCGTGCAGGTCTTTCAGGATTTCGTCTTTCTGCGACGCTGGCAGCTTTTCGATCTTCTCGTACAGGTTGGCCATGCCGTTGTTGACGTTCACGCCCAGCTCGTCGAACAGCTTGGCGTGCTTCTCGAAGGCCTGCTTGTAGAAGATGCGTACGCAGTGGCCGAACACGATCGGGTGCGACACCTTCATCATGGTGGCCTTCACGTGCAGCGAGAACATCACGCCGGTCTTGTAGGCGTCGTCGATTTCGCGCTCGTAGAACTCCAGCAGGGCCTTCTTCGACATGAACATCGAGTCGATGATTTCGCCGGCTTGCAGGGCGACCTTCGGTTTCAGGACGATGGTCTTGCCGGACTTGGTCAGCAGTTCCATCTTCACTTCGCGCGCCTTGTCCAGGGTCATGGACTTTTCGCCGTGGTAGAAGTCGCCGCCGTGCATATGCGACACGTGGGTGCGCGATGCCTGGCTCCATTCGCCCATCGAGTGCGGGTTCTTGCGTGCGAATTCCTTGACTGCCTTCGGTGCGCGGCGGTCCGAGTTACCTTCGCGCAGGACCGGGTTCACGGCGGAGCCGATGCACTTGCCGTAGCGGGCTTTCAGTGCTTTTTCTTCTTCGGTCTTGGCATCTTCCGGGTAGTCCGGCAGCTTGTAGCCGGCCGCCTGCAGTTCGCGCACGCAGGCGATCAGCTGGGAAACCGATGCCGAAATATTAGGCAGCTTGATGATGTTGGTGTCCGGGTTCTGGGTCAGGGCGCCCAGTTCGGCCAGGTTGTCCGGCACTTTCTGTTCGTCGGTCAGGCACTCCGGGAAGGCTGCCAGCACGCGGGCGGCGACCGAAATATCGCTGGTCACGACGTCAACGCCGGCCGGCGCTGCGAATTTCTGCACGATCGGCAGCAGGGAATAAGTCGCCAGCAGTGGCGCCTCGTCGGTAAGGGTGTAGATGATTTTAGACTTTTGAGACATGTTTATTCCCTCAAATGCGGAGGTTTTCCGCTGAATATTCTTCCCTGGGCCGGCCGGGTTCGGCAGGCTCGGGGTGGATAGCGGGTGGGCGATGGCCTACCGGACAAGCTTGACATTGTAGCTCACAGGAATGGTCGTAACAATTGGCGATGATACGTAGAAGGGGCAACCCGGCTGTCCAGGCCGACATCGCCTTGCCCGATCCGGCCCGGCGGCTGGCGGTAGGTGCGGAACAGGTGGTCCCACAGCATCAGCCATTCGCCGAAATTGACCTGGGCGTCTTCGTAAGCCCGTTTATGGTGCCAGCGGTGGGTCTGGGCGACGCCGAACAGATGGCGCAGCGGGCCCAGTGAATAGTCGAGGTTGGCGTGCTGGAAAGCCAGGTGCACGGAAAGGATGGCCAGGCCGGTTGCAATCGTCGCCGCCGGCGCCCCCAGGGCCAGCAGGATGGCGAAGCCCGGTGCGCCCATCATCATGGCGTGCAGCGGGTGGCGCCGTTCGCTGTTCAGCCAGTACAGGCGCTCGCTGCTGTGATGCGCCTCATGGAACAGCCAAAGGCGGTGGTGGCGATGGCTCAGCCAATGCATAAAAAACAAGCCGAAATCGAGCACGAGCATGGCGGCGGCGATTTGCGCCCATGCCGGCCAGGCGGAGGGCCAGGCTGCCGGCGCGGGCAACAGGGCGCGCGCCCAGGACAGGATTTCGATGCTGCCATACAGGACGCTGGCGTTGACGAGGAAGTGCAAGCTGTCGGTGCGGGTATCGCCATGATCGGCCAGCCAGGCCGGTTCATAGGGCTGCAGGCGCTCGAGCAAGGCGACACAGGCAATGGCGGCCAGCGCCAGCAGGGGCACGGTTGGCCAGTATGGCAAGCCTTGCGTGGCAGTCCAGAGAATTGCAGCGGCGGCGCCGCCGAAAATGGTTGGGTAACTCAGGTAGCGTAGTGCCCATTGCTTCATGTTGGCCTCCTTTGTGAAAAGAAGGCCAGCGTAAGGGCGCTTGCTTCAGGCGGCTTGAACGAAAGAGCTATCCAGCACGATCCCGTGCAGCAGGGCGGCCGGGTTCTGGCCGAACATCTCGCGGAAAGTGCGCGAAAGGTGGGCCGAGTCGGCGAACCCGGCTGCATGGGCGGCGTCGGTCAGGTTGCCGCGTTGCGCGAGCTGGTGCAGTGCCAGTTCCAGGCGCAGCCATTTGCGGTAGCTGCGCAAGGGGAGGCCGGTCTGTTCGACAAACCAATGGGAAAAGCGGCTTGGCGACAGATTCGCCAGCTCAGCCAGCTGGAGCCTGTTGACGCCGCCGCTAGTCATCCCGGTGCGGAGCGCGTCCGCCACGGCGGCTATGCGTGCATCCGGCGCTGACGGGACGGACAGGCCGAACGCGTCCCGCAGCACGCTGCGCAGGGGCTGGCCTTGATCAGCTGCCGCGAGCAGCCTGCTGCAAAGACCCTCCGCGAGCAGCATCGGCGTGGTAGCCGGCGCCTGGAACAGGGCGGCCCCTTCCGGCGTCAGCGGGTCCAGGTAGACCAGCAGCGCTTCGTCCGCGCAGACGCAATGCGGTAGCCCGGCCGGTATGGCAATTCCAGGGGCTCGCAGCGGGCCGGTAGGGAATGCAACGCCAATTTCGTCATGCAGCGAGATCACCAGCTGGTGCGCGTAATGGGTGTGCAATGCGCTATCGCCGATGACGCCGCGGAATACGCCGAAGCCGGGCGAGAGCAGCGCATTACCCGACCAATGCTGGCCCGCCATCAGGCCGCCGCGCATTTGCGCACCGTGTCCCAGGTGCGGGTGGTGATGTCCTTGCCGAAGGTTTTTTCGATCAGGCGCATGAAGACCGGGCCATCGCTGCTCGGTAAATAGGTCGAAAATACCTCGCTGCCGATGACGCCAAGCATTTCGGCGCCGCTGACGGCGGGCGGCAGCACAGTCTTGGGCGGCGCATTACGCAGGAAACTCACCACGCGCTTGGCGGCGGGATCGGCGCCAAGGCCGGGGTAGGGATCTTCGGCCAGCAGGTCCTGCAAGTGCTTTTGGGAGCGGATGATGGTGTAGAAGCTGCGGCCGAGCGCCTTCTCCATTGCTGCCTCGGCCTTTCGCTCCAGCGCGGCTGTAGTGGCGGAGCGGGCGTCGAATGCTACATTGCCGCTTGAAAGAAGTGTTTTGACGTTGGAAAATCCTGCACTTTCAAAGGCCGCTTTCAGTTCCGGCATCTTGCAGTTCATCGGGCTGACGCCACGGAGCAGGGCAATATAGCGAGGCATTGTGTTTCAGATAAGAGTTGAGCCGAAGGGATTATCGTTCGAAACGGATGGCGAAGCCAGCCTGCTGGTGGCGGCTGCCCGCGCCGGCGTGGTGCTGCCCAGTTCCTGTCGCAATGGCACCTGCCGCACCTGCATTTGCCAGGTACAAAGCGGCACGGCCCGCCACCTGATCGAATGGCCGGGCTTGAGCCTGGACGAGAAGCGGGAAGGCTATATCCTGCCTTGCGTCGCGGTAGCGGCTTCCGACCTCGTCATCGTGGCGCCAGCTGCCAAGTTTACGACAAATTGTTAAAGGGGTTTCTCAAGTCGCCGCTCTGTTGCTATAGTAATCGTTATTGCAATAGATGGAATCGCCATGGCAACACGCAGAGACTTCCTCCAGATGATGGCCGGCACCGCGCTGGCTGGACTGCCGCTGGTCGGCCAAAGCCGCCCGCAGTCGGAGCCGGAACCTCCGCCGGATATTTTCGATGCCCAGACCCTCGACCTGGAATTCTGGATCAAGCCGCGCACAATCAGCGTGATCCGGCCGCAGAGCGGGGAAAAGGCTCGGCTGACCTACTGGAAAGATGGCGAGATCATCGACGCGGCTTACCAGGAGCTATGCCATTTGCTGCGGGATGTGAATGGCAAGGAAACGGCGCCGATCGATCCCAAGTTGTTTGAGACGCTGTGGGGCGCGCAGGCCTTCGTGCAGCGCTTCGGGATCGAGAGTCCGCTGGAGATCCTGTCGGGGTATCGCACGCCGGCTTCCAACAAAAAGTTGATCGAACAGGGAATTCCTGCGGCGCGGCAGTCGCTGCATATGAGCGGCAAAGCGGCCGATATCCGGATTCCGAACCTGAATGCGGAAGTGCTGGGCAGCCTGGTGCAGAGTTTCCGGCAGGGCGGCGTGGGGTTCTATTACCGCCAGGGGCCGCGGGGCGGGTGGATTCATGCGGATACCGGGCTGCAGCGGAGCTGGAAAGGCTAGAATACGCGGCCGCCGCAGGCCAGGTGTCTGACCCGATGGGTCTGACACCGGTTTACCGGTTTTCAATGGTAGTAATACGCCGGCGTCGGCACCGCATCCGTCCTGGCCAGCCTTTCGGCCTCCAGGTCCACCTTATGGTCCCACCAGATATTCCACCCCACCCGCTGGTCTTCGACCATCTCCGGATGCTCATCCAGCAGCTTGCCAAAGAAGGCATCAAACTCAGATACATATTCGTTTACTTTCATACTGCCTCCCCACGTTTCGGTTACACTCCTGACCCATGTTTAATCACGATGACGATGCGGCCAAGCCGCGCTTTCGCCCGGTGCCCTGGACTGCACTGGAAACGCCCCAGGACGTGGAGCTGTGGATTGCCGAGCACGACCTCGCGCTGAAGGAACACGTCGGCAAGCAGGAAACCGGCTACGGCGTGTGTTTCAGCCTGGCCGAGGGCGGCGACATTTACATGCAGACCACCGAGGGCGCCGTTATCCTCGATGTTACTCCTGAAGCCGATTGGGTGGAGCCATTGCTGTGCGCCATCGCCGGCTGCGAGCCGCCGAAAGGCCGCCTATGGACGCTGCCCGAAGACAAGCTGGTGCAGCTCATCCTTGGCCTGTCCGTGCTGATCGCCACCACCACCCTCGTAGTAGGCCACAATTTCGGCCGCCGCCGTTCTTACTAAAAGGATTCCTGATGCGCTTCTTTGCAATTTTGCTAGCCGCAGCTGCGCTGCACGCGAACGCCGCCGACCTGCTGCAAACCGTCAAGGCGCGCGGGACGCTGAAAGTCGCAATGGAAGGCGTCTATCCGCCGTTCAACTTCAAGGAAAAGAACGGCGAACTGGCTGGTTACGACGTCGACGTGGCGCGCCTGGTAGCAGGAAAACTGGGGCTGAAACCCGAATTCGTCACCACCGAATGGGCATCGATCCTGGCCGGCCTGGCCAGCAACAAATACGACGTGATCATTTCGCAGGTCGGCATCAACCCCAAGCGTGAGCAGGCGTTCGATTTCAGCACGCCCTACATCTACTCCTCTCCGATGCTGATCGTACGCAAGGACGACAAGAACAACTGGACGTCCCTCGAACAATTGAAAGGCAAGCGCGTCGGCGCGGGGCAGGGCAGCGTCTACGAAATGCAATTGAAGGCCGTCCCCGGCATTGACGTGAAAGGCTACCCGGCCGCACCGGAAAACCTGACCGACCTGGCGCTCGGCCGCATCGACGCCGCCCTTAACGACAGCCTGATGACCGCCTACCTGCTGAAAACCACCAAGCTGCCGATCAAGGCCGGCGCCCGCGTTGGCGCTGTCGAACGCATGGGCATCCCCTTCCAGAAGGGCAATCCGGAATTCAAGGCCGCGCTCAACAAGGTGCTGGCCGATGCCGCGGCCGACGGCAGCCTGAAAGCCATTTCCATGAAATGGTTCGGCACCGACGTCAGCAAGGCGCCGTAAGCATGGAGTGGCTGGACCTGCTGCACGAAGCGGCGCCCGTGATGCTGAAGGGCGCCGGCTACACCCTGGTGTTCGCGGTTGCCGCCATGGTGGGTGGGCTGGTGCTTGGCTTCCCCACTGCCGTGATGCGCATCCTGCCGTGGAAATGGCTGCGCTGGCCCGCTAATGTGTACGTCAGCCTGATGCGCGGCACGCCGCTGCTGGTGCAGATGTTCGTGATCTATTATGGCCTGCCTTCGGTCGGCATCGAATTTACGCCGGTGACCGCCGGCATCCTGGCGTTGAGCCTGAATGCCGGCGCCTACCTGTCGGAGAGCCTGCGCGGCGCCATCCTATCGATTCATAAAGGGCAGTGGTCGGCCAGCTACAGCCTGGGCCTGGGCTACGGCCAGACCTTGCGCTACGTGATCATGCCCCAGGCGCTGCGCATTGCCGTGCCCTCCATGAGCAATACCCTGATCAGCCTGATCAAGGATACCTCGCTGGTGTCGGTGATCACCATGACGGAGCTGATGCTATCGACGAAGGAAGTGATTGCCACCACCTTCCGCCCCTTGCCGCTGTACCTGGCGGCAGCCGCCATTTACTGGATTCTCAGCCTGGCATTCGAGCAATTACAACGCTTTGCCGAACAACGCCTGAACCGCGCGCATCGACAAAGTTAGCTGCTCGACATTGTCACAAGGGCATGCTAGGCTGGAAGCCATATGGACAAAGACCAGCATGCCAGGCAGGCGGAGCAGGTGACCGCCATCCGGCCCGCCGTCCCCGGACTGGCAGGGCTTGATGCGCTCTTGCCCGGCGAGGCGGTGCTGGCAGCCATGGGCGGTACGCCACCAGCCATCTACAGCGGCATGCAGCGCGCCGAAGGCGAGCTGCAACTGGCCAGTGACCAGGACTACTTCAACGACCTCTACTTGCTGGCCCCGGTCGGCTATTTCGTCCTCGCCAGCGACACCACCATATTGCAGATGAATCTGGTTGGCGCCGATTTGCTCGGACTGCCGCGCCAGAATCCCGATGGCATCCCGTTCCGCAATTATGTCGCCCAGCGCTTCATCGCGGATTTCGACGCCTTTGTCAGCAACAGCCTGGCCAGTGAAGAGCCGCAGCGGCTATCGCTGCAAATGACGCGCGGGCGCGGCGACCGCGGCTTTGCCGTCACGCTGCTGGGCAGCGGCACGCCGGGCCTGTCGCAACTGCGGGTGGTGCTGGAAATGGCCGAAGGCAAGCTGGCCGCCCTGGAAAAAAGCGAGGAGCGCTTCCGCCGCATCGTACACAGCGCGGAAGAAGGCATCTGGGAAATCGATGCCTCGGCCCGCACCAGCTT
>CAMLSG010000246.1 GCA_946482635.1 uncultured Duganella sp. | reverse complement strand
CGGGGTGAGAGGATTCGAACCTCCGGCCTCTACGTCCCGAACGTAGCGCTCTACCGGGCTAAGCTACACCCCGACTGGTGTGAGTTAATTCTACACATAATTTTGTGGATTTATCAACTCCCTTGCCGGTGATATAGTGCGGCTTTGAATTAACTTCATTTGCATCATGGGAATCACCATTTATCACAACAACTCGTGCAGCAATTCGCGCGGCGCGCTGGCGCTGATCCGCGAAGCGGGCATCGAGCCGGAAATCGTTGAATACCTGAAGGCGCCGCCATCGCGCGAAGTCCTGGTCGACCTGATCGCGCGTGCCGGCCTGACGGCGCGCGGCGCCATGCGCAACAAGGGCGAGCTGTACGACCAGCTTGGCCTGGCCGACGAATCGCTGCCTGAAGACAAGCTGGTTGACGCCATGATGGCGCATCCGGAGCTGATCAACCGTCCCTTCGTGGTGACCGACAAGGGCGTGCGCCTGTGCCGTCCGCCGGAAACGGTCAAAGAGATCATCTAAGTGCGTAAAGCCTTCGTTACCGCTTTGCTGGCGCTGGCCTCCAGCGCGCATGCCGACACTTCGGAATGCGAGATCCACAAGCTGGCCACCTACCCATTCCCGCATCGCCCGACGGCGGAGCAGGCTGCGGCCTTGAAGCAGTGCGATGCGGACAAGCTGTATTACGGTATCGGCGTGCACTTCGATTATGTGAAAGCGCGCCACTGCGCCTTTGCGGCGGATAGCCAGGATATCCTGATGATGCTGTACGCGAACGGCCTGGGCGTGCCGCGCAATTATGCGGTGGCGAAGATGGCGGCCTGCCGCTCCGATGCCACCGAGATCGAAGCGCGCCTGGCCCGGTTGGCGCGCATGCAGACCGGTAAGGAAGGCCCATCGCCGAAGATCGACATGTGCGATGACGCGGCAAACAGCCATCTGCTGTCGCGCTGTGCCGCGATCCAGCTGGACCTGGCCGACCAGGACCGCAACGCACGCATCGACACCATTTCGGCGCGCTGGAACGATGCCGAGAAATCCGCTTTGCAGCAGGTGCGGCGCCACGGGGCAGATCCGGCGCAAATTGAGGAAATCCTCAACTCCTTGCTGGATTTCGAGGCCGGCAAGCTGCCGTCCTTCACGGTGGAAGATGCCGCCGCGGCCGAGCGCGAAATGAACCAGATGAAAATCGAGCCCGAAAGGCAACGTAGCTGGCTGGCTTATCGAGATGCATGGCTGGCGCTGGGCAAGCTGCGCTACCCTGCGGTCGCGCCGCATGCGTGGAAGGCATACTTCGCCAAGCGGCGTATCGCTGCGATCAAGGCGCAGTAAGAAAAAAGGCGCCGATTGGCGCCTTGTTCTTTAGTGGCTGCGGTCCACCGAGAAGCGGGCCAGCTGCAGCAGGGATTGTTTGTAGACCCCGTCCGGCATGGCGACAATCGCATCGATGGCACGCTGCGCTGCTACTTCTGCGGCGCGGCGGGTGTAATCCAGTGCGCCGCTGTTGGTGATGGCGGCCAGGATGGTATCGAAGTGCTGTTCGTCGCCGTTCTCGATGCAGGAGCGGACCAGGGCGCGCTGTTCCTCGGTGCCGTTTTCCATCAGCCAGATCAGCGGCAGGGTAGGCTTGCCTTCGCGCAGGTCATCGCCCACGTTTTTGCCGATTTCGGTCGCATCGCCGGCGTAATCCAGCACGTCGTCGATCAGCTGGAAGGCGGTGCCCAGCGAGCGGCCATATTCGCCTGCGGCGGCGATGTCGGCGTCGGAAGCGCCGGCAACCAGCGCGCCCAGCTCCGCAGCCGCTTCGAACAGCTTGGCAGTCTTGGAGCGGATCACCTGCAGGTAGCTTTCTTCGGTCACGTCCGGGTCGTGCATGTTCAGTAGCTGCAGCACTTCGCCCTCGGCGATCACATTGGTCGCATCGGACAGGATCTGCATTACGCGCATGGAGTCCAGCGACACCATCATCTGGAAGGCGCGGGAGTAGAGGAAGTCGCCCACCAGCACCGACGCGGCATTGCCGAACAGGGCGTTGGCCGTCTGGCGGCCGCGGCGCATTGACGATTCGTCAACCACATCGTCATGCAGCAGGGTCGCGGTGTGGATGAACTCCACCACGGCGGCCAGTTCATGGTGGCCGACGCCCTTGTAGTTGTATGCATTCGCTACCAGCAGGACCAGGACTGGTCGGATACGCTTGCCGCCCGCGCTGATGATATATTCAGCAATCTGGTTGACCAGCGCCACTTCCGAGTGAAGGCGCTGGCGGATCACCGAATTGACCGCGTCCATATCGGCGGCAATGGTGCTCATGATGTTGTTCTGGGCGTTGTTCGACAAGGCAAACCTACTGGTAAGGTTGGTAAGAGTGCCGCGATTATACGTTACTCGTTGCCGACATACCACGACGGCCGCCCGTCGACAATACCTTTTGACCGGTTTCCCAAAACTATGTATAATCAGCGGTTCCCCGGCTTCCGTCCGTTGTTTTTGGGCGTCGAGCAAGAGGGACTTATTAACAATTCAAGAGGTTTCCAATCATGTACGCGGTCATAAAAACCGGCGGCAAACAATACAAAGTTGCTGCTGGCGAAAAAATTAAAGTAGAACAGTTGCCGGCTGACATTGGTTCCGAAATCACTATCGACCAGGTTCTCGCCGTTGGCGCGGGCGACAGCATCAAGTTTGGTGCTCCTCTGGTTGCAGGTGCATCGGTTCTGGTGAAAGTAGTCGCACAAGGTCGTCACGACAAGGTACGTATCTTCAAGATGCGTCGTCGTAAGCACTACCAGAAGCGTCAAGGCCATCGCCAAAACTTCACCGAAATCCAAATCGTTTCGATCAACGGCTAATCGCTGTTCATCAAGACTCACCGAGCTATCAAGGAGTAACTAAATGGCACACAAAAAAGGCGGCGGTACTACCCGCAACGGTCGCGACTCTGAATCAAAACGCCTGGGCGTTAAAGTGTACGGCGGCCAGTCCATCAACGCTGGTGGCATCATCATCCGTCAACGCGGCACCCCAGTGTCCGCTGGCGAAAACGTCGGTACCGGCAAGGACCACACCCTGTTCGCACTGGTGGACGGCGTTGTGAAGTTCGTGACCAAGGGTCCGGACAGCAAGAAGTACGTTACCGTCGTAGCTGCTGCTTAATACAGCAAATACAGGTACAGTAAGGCGAAAGCCTTCTCTCCAAAAGGCTCTGCCAGTGGTAGGGCCTTTTTAGTTTTCAAGGTGGTCTTATGAAGTTTATTGACGAAGCACGCATCGAAGTTATCGCCGGCAGCGGCGGCAATGGCTGCGCCTCTTTTTGCCGTGAAAAATTCCGTCCGTTCGGCGGCCCTGACGGCGGCGATGGCGGCAAAGGCGGCAGCATCTGGGCGGTAGCCGACCGTAACGTCAATACGCTGGTGGACTATCGCTATTCCAAGATGCACCGCGCCGGCAACGGCGAATCCGGCCGCGGCTCCGACTGCTATGGCAAGGGCGCAGACGACATCTTCCTGCGCATGCCGGTCGGCACCCTGATCATCGACGAAGTGTCGGGCGAAATCATCGCCGACATGACCGAACACGGCCAGATGGAACTGCTGGCCAAGGGCGGCGAGGGCGGCTGGGGCAACATCCACTTCAAGACCTCGACCAACCGCGCACCGCGCCAGAAAACCGACGGCAAGGAAGGTGAGCGCCGCGAGCTGCGCCTGGAACTGAAGGTGCTGGCCGACGTGGGCCTGCTGGGCATGCCGAATGCAGGCAAGTCGACCTTCATCACCGCGGTATCGAATGCCCGTCCGAAGATTGCGGACTATCCGTTCACCACCCTGCACCCGAACCTGGGCGTGGTGCGTGTGTCGCACGAAAAATCGTTCGTGATCGCGGACATTCCCGGCCTGATCGAAGGCGCCGCCGAAGGTGCGGGCCTGGGCCACCAGTTCCTGCGCCACCTGTCGCGCACCGGCCTGCTGCTGCACATCGTCGACCTGGCGCCGTTCGAGGCGACTGTCGATCCGGTCAAGGAAGCCAAGGCCCTGGTCAAGGAACTGCAAAAGTACGATCCTGCGCTGGGCGACAAGCCGCGCTGGCTGGTGCTGAACAAGCTGGACGTGATTCCGGAAGAAGAGCGCGCCAAGCGCGTCAAGGACTTCGTCAAGAAGTTCGGCTTCAAGGGCCCTGTGTTCGAAATCTCCGCGCTGTCGCACGAAGGCACGCAGGAACTGGTCAACGCCATCTACCTGCACCTGGAGCAGCAGCGCTATTCCGAGCAGCGCTCGGAAGAAGTGCAGATGACCGAAGAAGCCCGCGGTATCTCGTCCATCGACCCGGACGACCCACGTTTCAAAGTTCTCGATTAAAATCGAGACAACCTCTTATCTTTGCCGCCCCTGCCAACCGCGGGGGCGAGCATTGTCTGCGGCAAGCCGGCATCACCCCGCCCGGCGCATCACCAGAAGTTTCGCGTACCTTTTGTTTGATCAGACTTTTGCCGTCCTATGAATTCGCTTATCCAGAACTCCACCCGCATCATCATCAAAGTGGGCTCTTCGCTCGTCACCAATGACGGCCGCGGGCTCGATCATGCCGCTATCGCCCGCTGGGCCTCACAGATTTCCGCCCTGCGTGCGCTGGGCAAGGAAGTGGTGCTGGTCAGCTCCGGCGCAGTAGCCGAAGGCATGCTGCGCCTGGGCTTCGACAAGCGACCGACGGACATACACGAACTCCAGGCATGCGCCGCCGTGGGCCAGATGGGCCTCGCGCAGATTTACGAAACCAGCTTCCGCGAGCACAGCATCGGCACTGCCCAGGTGCTGCTGACCCACGCCGACCTGGCCGACCGCGAACGCTACCTGAACGCGCGCTCCACGCTGACCACCTTGCTGCGCCTGGGCGTGGTCCCGATCATCAACGAGAACGACACCGTCGTCACCGACGAAATCAAGTTCGGCGACAACGACACACTGGGCGCGCTGGTGGCAAACCTGATTGAGGCCGATGCGCTGATCATCCTGACCGACCAGCGCGGCCTGTTCAGCGCCGACCCGCGCAAGGACCCTTCGGCTTACCTGATCACCCACGGCCGCGCCGGCGATCCTGCGCTGGAAGCGATGGCTGGCGGCGCCGGTTCCTCGCTGGGACGCGGCGGCATGCTGACCAAGATCCTGGCCGCCAAACGTGCGGCGAAATCCGGCGCCCATACCGTGATCGCCTTCGGCCGCGAGGCCGACGTGCTGACCCGCCTGGCCGGCGGCGAAAGCATCGGCACCGAGTTGTCTGCGCAGACCGGCCACCTGACTGCGCGTAAGCAATGGATGGCGGACCACCTGCACACTGCAGGCCAGGTCGTGCTGGATGCTGGCGCGGTACAGAAGCTGGTGAAAGAGGGCAAATCCCTGCTGCCGATCGGCGTGATCGAAGTGCACGGAGAGTTCGGCCGAGGCGCCGTGATTACCTGCCTGGGTGAAGACGGCCACGCCATTGCGCGCGGCATCAGCAACTACACCAGCGCCGAAACGCGCCGTATCAAGCGCAAGCCTTCCGCCGAGATCGAAGCTATCCTCGGCTATGTCGAGGGCCATGAGCTGATCCACCGCGACAATATGGTCCTGCTCTAAACCGGTAAACCAGTGTCAGACCCGCAGGGTCTGACACTAACCCGCAGCGGCCGCTGGCCAGGTGTCTGACCCTGCGGGTCGGACACCGAAGTTCCGGTTTTCAGGCGTCGGCGGGTGCCGGTGTCTTGCCCTTGAACTCGCACAGGTCGGCGATGATGCAGTTCCAGCACTTCGGCTTGCGCGCCACGCAGGTGTAGCGGCCGTGCAGGATCAGCCAGTGGTGCGCGTCCATCAGGAATTCTTTCGGTACGAACTTCATCAGCTTCTGTTCGACGATGTCGACGTTCTTGCCCGGCGCAATGCCGGTGCGGTTGGAGACGCGGAAGATATGCGTGTCGACCGCCATCGCCACTTGCCGGAAGGCGGTATTCAGCACCACGTTGGCCGTTTTGCGGCCTACGCCCGGCAACTGCTCCAGTTCTTCGCGCGTCTCCGGCACTTCGCCGCCGTATTGGTCCACCAGGATCCGGCAAGTCGCGATCACGTTCTTCGCCTTGGTCTTGTACAAGCCAATGGTGCGGATGTATTCGGTCAGCTCGTCAAGCCCCAGATCGAGGATCGCCTGCGGCGTATTCGCCACCGGATACAGCTTGCGCGTGGCCTTGTTCACGCCAACATCGGTCGCCTGCGCCGACAGCAGTACGGCGATCAGCAGTTCGAATGGCGTGGTGTATTCCAGTTCGGTTTCGGGATTGGGGTTCGCCTCGCGCAGGCGTTCAAAGATCAGTTGGCGTTTGGCGTTGTTCATTTATTCTTGTCGGATTCAGCGCGCTGGCGGGCGCGTTCCATGGCGGCGGCGATGATCTGGCGCTTGCGTTCCTTCTCCGCCAGTTCGGCTTCATTCTCCGGCGTCAGGCGTTCCACGGCGGCGGCTTTGGCGTGGGCTTTCGCTGCCAGGCGCGCATCGTTTTCCTCGCGCTCGCGGATCAGGCGCGCCAGGCGGAAGTCGTGGCGGTCGCGCGCCTCGTCGGCTTGCGGCTGCGTCCAGGCATCCCAGCCTGTGGTTTCGGTCACCGGATACATGACGATGCAGTCGACCGGGCAGGCCGGCACGCACAGGTCGCAGCCGGTGCACTGTTCCGGGATGATCGTATGCATCTGCTTGGCCGCGCCCATGATGGCGTCGACCGGGCAGGCCTGGATGCACAGGGTGCAGCCGATGCACAGCGACTCGTCGATGAAGGCCACCGCGCGCGGGCGCTCGAAGCCGTTGACGGGATTCAGCGGAATGACTGGACGCCCGGTAACGCTGGATAAACGGCGGATGCCTTCCGCGCCGCCGGGCGGGCATTGGTTGATGTTCGCTTCACCGGACGCAATCGCTTCCGCATACGGTCGGCAGCCCTTGTAGCTGCACTTCGTACATTGGGTTTGCGGCAGCACGTCCTCGATGCGGTCGGCCAGGGTCTTCGGTTCAGTCACGGTCGGAGGCGAAACGGTAAAGCGCTATTATCCAATATCTGCGCTGCCTTTGCGGAAGTTGCTTTACATCAACTTCCATGGGATCATTACTCCTTTTTACCGAGGATGGGGAACCATGCGTGTTGTGCAGGTGATCGGTTGGGGGCTTGGCTTGCTGCTCGGGTGGCAAGGCTGCGCCGTCGCCGGGTCCGCAGTGCGCCTCGCTTCGGAAGAATGGCCGCCGTTCGTGTCGGCCTCCCTGCCTGATAACGGCCTTTCCGGCGCCTATTCATTCGCGGTTTTCGCGCGCCTCGGCAGCACGGCCAGCATCGATTACTATCCCTGGAAGCGCACCCTTGAAGTGGGTATGAAC
>CAMLSG010000245.1 GCA_946482635.1 uncultured Duganella sp. | reverse complement strand
TCGCCGGATTTGCCCATGCCGAAGCCCTTGACGGTCTTCACCAGCAGCACGGTTGGCTTGCCGACCGACTCGTTGGCCATCTTGAAGGCAGCGTAGATCTTGTGCGGGTCATGGCCGCCGCGGGTCAGGCGCCAGATGTCGTCGTCCGACATGTTGGCAACCATTTCCAGCAGCTTCGGATGCTTGCCGAAGAAGTGCTTGCGCACGTATGCGCCGTCCTTGGCCTTGTAGTTCTGGTATTCGCCGTCGACGGTTTCCATCATCACTTTTTGCAGGATGCCGTCCTTGTCCTGCGCCAGCAGGTTGTCCCAGCCCGGGCCCCAGATGACTTTGATGACGTTCCAGCCGGCGCCGCGGAAGTCCGCTTCCAGCTCCTGGATGATCTTGCCGTTGCCGCGCACCGGACCGTCCAGGCGCTGCAGGTTACAGTTGACCACGATGTTCAGGTTGTCCAGCTGTTCGCGGGCAGCCATGCCGATCGCGCCCATCGATTCCGGTTCGTCCATCTCGCCGTCGCCGCAGAAGGCCCAGACCTTGCGGCCTTCGGTATTGGCGATGCCGCGCGCGTGCAGGTACTTCAGGAAGCGCGCCTGGTAGATCGCCATCAATGGGCCCAGGCCCATCGACACGGTCGGGAATTGCCAGAATTCCGGCATCAGTTTCGGGTGCGGGTAGGAGGACAGGCCTTTGCCGTCCACTTCCTTGCGGAAGTTCAGCAGTTGTTCTTCGCTCAGGCGGCCTTCCAGGAAGGCGCGCGCGTAGACGCCAGGGGACGAGTGGCCCTGGATGTACAGCAGGTCGCCGCCGTGCTCGGCGCTCTCGGCTTTCCAGAAGTGGTTGAAGCCGATGCCCAGCATGTTCGCCAGCGAGGCGAACGAGGACAGGTGGCCGCCCAGGTCGCCGTCGGCGCGGTTGGCCTTGACGACCATCGCCATCGCGTTCCAGCGCATCCACGAGCGCAGGCGCTCTTCGTATTCCAGGTTGCCTGGGCAGTGGGCTTCTTTATGGGCGGGGATGGTGTTGACGTAGGCGGTATTGGCGGAGAACGGGATATCGGCGCCGCGGCGGCGGGCCAGGTCGACCAGTCGCTCCATCAGGTAGTGGGCACGCTCAGGGCCTTCGTTTTCCAGGACGGCTTCCAACGCCTCCAGCCATTCTTTGGTTTCCTGTGCATCAGGATCGTTGGCCGTTTGTGCCGTGACCTGGTCAAGTTGAGCTGACATGTAACTAGTCTCCTATCGATTGAAGGCGCCCCACCCTTTATGTCTCCGGACGGTGCAGGTGATTATTTACTAAGACTTTGGCTAAGTGTGAAGGATTCTATCAGTGAATCCGGCGTTTTTCAAATTGCGGAAGTGAATTTTATAATGTGAAATACGTTGCGGATCTACAAATGGTTTCATTGCTTAATTGTCGGTAGGAAATCTCCTACGTATACTCGGAAACATGGAGAGCACGCCCGACCTTGTTTCGGCCCGGACCTTGCAGCGTGAACGCACTGCGCGCAAGGAGGCGGAGTCATTGCTCGAGCAAAAAAGCCGTGAGCTCTATGAAAAAAACCAGTTCCTGCAGGAGAGCGAACTGCGCTACCGCAACCTGGTGGAACTGGCGCCCGATGCAATCTGGATCCACTGTGAAGGCCGCATCACCTTCCTGAACCAGGCCGCGCTACGGCTATTCGGCGCTACCTGCCCCGAGCAATTGCTTGGCACGCTGGCCCTGGACCGGGTGCCGGAGCAGTTCCGGCCGATGGTCGAAGCCTGGACCCCGATGGAGCTCGACAAAGTGCACCAGCGCCAGCGCAGCGAGCTGCGCCTTCTGCGGCTGGACGGCAAGCTGGTGGACGTGGAATTCTTCGGATGCTCGATCCGCTTCAATAATCGCGATTCGGTGATGCACGCGGCGCACGATGTCACCGAGCGCCTGCAGCAGGTGGCGATCCGCCATCGCGCCACCCACGACGAACTGACCGGCCTGGCCAATCGCGCCTTCTTCCTGGAACGCCTGGGCGAGGAAATCGAGAAAGCCCGCAGCGCCGGCACCTCGCTGGCAGTGGCGTTTGTCGACCTGGACAAATTCAAGCAGATCAACGACACGCGCGGCCATGCGGTCGGCGATGAATTGCTGCGCGTCGTAGCCGCCGTGCTGCGCTCCTGCGTGCGCGACAGCGATACCGTGGCCCGGCTGGGCGGCGACGAATTCGTACTGATGCTGGACAGCTCGCAGGGCCACCTGACCCCGGCCATGCTGGCGGAACGCATCAGCGAACGGCTGGCGGAGCCGGTCACGCTGTCCGGCCAGCAGCACATCATCAGCGGCAGCATTGGCCTCAGCATCTACCCTGACGATGGCCTGGACGCGGAAGAACTGCTGCGCCACGCGGACATCGCCATGTACCACTGCAAAGGCCAGCCATGCAGCAATGTGCAGTTCTTCACGCCGGACATGCAGCGCCGCCTCGACGCGCGGGTGACGCTTGAGCAAGGCTTGCTGCGCGCCTTGCAGCGCGAAGAGTTCGTGCTGCACTTCCAGCCGCAGGTCGACTTGCGCAGCGGCGAGATCGTCGGCCTGGAGGCCCTGCTGCGCTGGCAGTCGCCGGAACTGGGGCTGGTGCCGCCGATGGAATTCATCCCGGTGGCCGAAGAGAGCAACCTGATCGTCGATATCGGCAAGTGGGTGCTGGAAAAGACTTGCACCACCTTGCGCGAGTGGCAGGATGCCGGCGTGCCGGTGGTGCCGGTGGCAGTCAATATCGCGGCCTCGCAATTTGCGCGGCAGGACTTCGATACGACGGTGGAAGACGCGCTGGCCAAGTCCGGCGTCGATCCCGGCCTGCTGGAACTGGAACTCACCGAAAGCCTGTCGATGGGCGACCCGATGGGCTGCATCGCGCTGATGCATCGCCTGCGGGCCATCGGCATCAATATGGCGATCGACGATTTCGGCACCGGTTATTCCAACCTGAGTTACCTGAAACGCTTTCCGGTAGACCGGCTGAAGATCGACAAGAGCTTTACTTCCGGCCTGGCGACCAACGCCGAGGACCATGCCATCGTCACCGCCGTCATCAGCCTGGCGCACAGCCTGGGCTTGAAGGCCATTGCGGAAGGGGTAGAGACCGAGGACCAGGTGCGCTTGCTGCTGGCAGAGGGCTGCGACGAAATCCAGGGCTATTTCTTCAGCCGCCCCTTGCCGGAGCCGGACGCGCGCGCGATGCTGTTGCGGCGCCCCGCCCTGCCAGTCATCTCGGGCAAAAGCCGTGGCGCGGGTTAAACGGATCGAGCCACAGTTCCTTGCGGGCCAGGATGGCCGGATCGATATCCTTGTTCGGCAGGTCGATGCGGCGGCGGTTGCATAACCTTGCTCGCTGCAGGCTGCGCCGGTGATGTTCAAGGACGAAGCGCTCCAGCGTCCCGTCCTTCAATAGCGATTCCATGCCGGCGTGGATGCGCTTGTACAGGCGCGGGTTCCTGGGCGAGACAAAGAACATCGACGGAATGTTGTCGTGCAGGAGGATGCTGTCTTCGACCGCAAGTTGCGGGAAGGCTTGCTTGCGCAAGTCGTACTCCTGGAATATCTCGTTCACACCGCGCGGGAAATAATCGAAGCGGCCAGCGACCAGCATATCGAACAGGCCGATGTAATTACTGCCCGTGACGTATTTATAGCCGTTATCCTGAAGCGATGCGCGCGTGACCCACACTGAACCAACACCTGCTGTCATCTGCTTGAGTCCATCCGGCAGCGCCAGCTTGTGCATCCGCTCCTGGTTCTTGCTGTCGATCAGGGCGATGCGCCAGCTTTGCAGGCCCATGTCCGTCGGCACGGGCACAGCGCGCAGCGTCTTGAGCCACTTGGCGTCGGCAGGATAGGCTGTGACGTTGATCAGCTTTCCTTCCTTAAGCGCTTCGAGCAGGCGCGGACGCTCCATATGGGCGTCGGCGTACTCAATGGTGTAGGCGCCGAATTCGGGGACCGTGCGCTCCAGCACCTTCTGCAGCAAAGCCTTTGAGTACTCGCGCCGCAGGTCGGCCGACGATGCGGCGCGGTCGAAGATGACTGCATCCACCGCCCTGGCGTCGAACGCGGCGCATGCGAGCAAAAGCGCCGCCAGGCGAGTGATTGTCCCCTTTATCTTCATTCGCCTATGATATCGCGATATGACTAACAATTACATTCATCCAACGCCGGGCCTTCCCGGCCGATTGTTCGCCCGCCTGGCCAATTCCCGCCGCATTGCCGCCGCCCGCCGCGCGGTATTTTCACGCTTGCCGTTCCTGGCGCTTGAAAGCGATGTGCGCGATGTTGTCTACCTGACCTGGATGATGGACGCGGCGACCGCGCAAGCGATGGTGCCCGCCGGCGTGCGCCTGTGGCAGCGCAACGGCCTGACGCCGTTCAGCATCCTGACCTATCGCCACGGGCACTTCGGTCCGGCGCTGGCGGGACCGGCGCGCCGGCTGCTGCCTTCGCCTTTGCAAAGCAACTGGCGCTTTTATCTGGAGGAGCCGGGAAAGGTGTACTTCGTGCGCAATGTCATGGATCGCGCGCTGCATGCGCTGGGCACGCGCATATTCAGCGATATCCTGCCGACGCATCTGCCGGAACGCTTCGTGCATGCGCGCGAAGGCGAGGAATATTTCACCAGCATCGAATCCGGCGCCGGCAGCGCGCCGACACTGGCTGCCCGCACCCGTGTCTCGGCAAAGCGCGACTTGCCTGCGGACCTGGCCGGTGCTTTCGCGAGTTGGGACGAGGCAGTCAGCTTCCTCGCATGCCAGCACATGGCGATGATCGAGGTACCAGGCCTTGGCCGCATGGCGGAGTCTGAAATCAGCCTGCCGATCCCGCTTGATGAAGTGCTGCCGCTGGAGGCGGAATCGGTGCGCTGCCCGATGGCTGGCGCCGACGCGGGCGCCCCGTTCTGCTTCGCCGTGCCGCGCGTGAAGTTCAGGGTTCTTTCGGAGTCTCTAGCAGCTTCCTGATCGCGCCGCGCGGATTGGCCATGAAGTCATGCATGACTTCGTAGTGTTCGGTGTCTTCGTAGGCGCGCTGGCGGATGCCTTCCGGCGTGCAGACGAAGATGCTGGCTTCCGGATAAGCCATCAGGATCGGCGAATGCGTCGCGATCACGAATTGCGAGCCGCCCTGCACCAGCTCGTGGATCCGAGCCAGCGCGGCCATTTGCCGCCTCGGCGACAGCGCCGCTTCCGGTTCGTCGAGGATATATAGTCCCTTGCCGCGAAATCGATTCTGTAGCAGGGCCATGAAGGATTCGCCATGCGATTGCTCGTGCAAAGAGCGGTCGCTATAAGCGCCTCCAACGTCAAGATCTTCTATCACGGTCGCAAGATTGAAAAAGCTCTCCGCACGCAGGAAAAACCCATCCCTGGGCAGACGCACGCCGCGCGCAATACGCAGGTATTCGTGCAGGCAGGAGTGCGAAGCGCGGGTCCGGAAACCAAAATTCTTGCTGCCACCTTCCGCGTTATAGCCAAGTGCCACCGCGAGCGCTTCCAGCAACGTCGATTTTCCCGAGCCGTTTTCTCCGACGATGAACGTCACCGCCGGATCGAACTCCATCTTGCCGAGGTTGCGTACGGCGGGCAGGCAGAAGGGGTAAGCCGAAAAATCAGGCGTCTTGTCGGGATGAAGCTGTGCGTCGATCAGAAACTGGTACGAAATCATGATTTGGCACCCTCCAACACAGCCTTCAACGCGCCGCGCGGGTTTGCCATGAAGTCGTGCATGACTTCGTAGTGTTCGGTGTCTTCGTAGGCGCGCTGGCGGATGCCTTCCGGCGTGCAGACGAAGATGCTGGCTTCCGGATAAGCCATCAGGATCGGCGAATGGGTTGCGATCACGAATTGCGAGTCGCCCTGCACCAGCTCGTGGATGCGTTTCAAGGCGCGCAACTGGCGTTGCGGCGATAGCGCGGCTTCCGGTTCGTCGAGAATGTACAAGCCTTTACCGCCAAACCGCTTTTCGAGCAGTGCGAGGAAAGATTCTCCATGGGACTGCTCATGGAGCGAGCGATATCCGTACGAGTTGATGACAGGCGGTGAATTGATCGGGGAATCATCCTCATCCAGCCGCTCGATTTCGGTCGCGACATTGAAATAACTTTCCGCGCGCAGGAAATAGCCATCACGCGGCTTGCGTACCCCTCGGGCGACGCGCAAGTACTCATGCAAGCACGAATGCGAATCGCGAGTGCCGAAATTGAAATTCTTGCTGCCGCCTTCCGCGTTGAAGCCCAGCGCGACGGCCAGGCCTTCCAGCAGAGTCGACTTGCCCGAGCCGTTTTCGCCGACGATAAAGGTCACCGCCGGGTCGAATTCAAGGCGGCCGAGATGGCGCACGGCGGGCAGGCAGAACGGATATGCCGAGAAATCGGGCGTCTTGTCGGGACGCAGTTGGGCGTCAATCAGGAACTGGTACGAGATCATTTGTTGGCAAGCTTACAATCATGTGCAGTGCAGCACAAGGCCGCCACCATTTATAATGGCGACTTTCCATTCCACCAATCCAAGCAATCATGTCTGCACAACTGATCGACGGAGTAGCGCTCTCCCAAAAACTGCGCGCCGAAATCGCTTCCCGCGCCGCCGCACTGACCGCCAAGGGCAAGCAGCCCGGCCTGGCCGTGATCCTGGTCGGCGACGACCCGGCCAGCCATGTCTACGTGCGCAACAAGGTCAAGGCTTGCGAAGACGCCGGCATCCGCTCGGTGAAAGAGCAATACGCGGCAGACATGAGCGAGCAAGCCCTGCTCGACCGCATCGCTACCCTGAATGCCGATCCAAGCATCCACGGCATCCTGGTGCAGATGCCGCTGCCAAAGCACATCGATCCGCACAAGGTGATCGAAGCCATCTCCACCACCAAGGACGTGGACGGTTACTCGGTACTTAGCGCCGGTGAACTGATGACCGGCCTGGAAGGCTTCCTGCCATGCACTCCCTACGGCTGCATGAAGCTGATCGAATCGACCGGCGTCAGCCTGAAGGGCAAGCACGCTGTCGTGATCGGCCGCTCCAACACCGTCGGCAAGCCAATGGGCCTGCTGCTCTTGCAAGCCAATGCAACCGTCACCATCTGCCATAGTGGGACCGCGGACCTGGGTTATCACACTCGCCAGGCGGATATCGTGGTGGCTGCAACTGGCCGCCGCAATACCCTGACTGCTGATATGGTGAAGCCGGGCGCCATCGTGATCGACGTGGGCATCAACCGCGATGAAAACGGCAAGCTGTGCGGCGACGTGGACTTTGCGGGCATCAAGGAAGTGGCTTCGCATATCACGCCGGTGCCGGGTGGCGTGGGTCCGATGACCATTACCATGCTGCTGATGAATACTATTGAGTCGGCGGAACGCGTTTAAACCGGTAAACC
>CAMLSG010000244.1 GCA_946482635.1 uncultured Duganella sp. | reverse complement strand
CCCTTGATGTTCGGGTTCTTGGCATACAGGGCGCCGAGCTTCTTCGCCATGTCTTCGACCGTCGGTTCCTGGAATTGCGAGATGCGCAGCCAGGCGTAGTCCGGCTCCACCATCTTCACCTTCACGCTCTGCACGCGGATTTCTTCGCGCACGATGGGGATCAGCAGGGGCTTGTCTTCGTCCTTGCGCGCCACCGTCAGCACTACCTTGGTGCGCGGTTCGCCGCGCATTTTCTTGATGGCGTCGTCCAGCGACAGGCCTTTCAGCGGCTCGTTATCGAGGCGGGTGATCAGGTCGCCCGCCTTGATGCCGGCGCGCCAGGCCGGAGAATCTTCGATCGGCGCCACCACCTTGATGTAGCCGTCTTCCACGCCGACTTCGATGCCGATGCCGACAAACTTGCCGTGGATGGATTCGCGCATTTCCTTGAATGCGGTCTTATCGAGGTAGGTGGAATGGGGATCGAGCGAAGACACCATGCCGGCGATGGCGTCCTGCAGCAGCTTCCTGTCGTCGACCTGCTCGACGTAGTCGGATTTGATCAGGCTGAAAACTTCGGACAGGGTGCGCAGTTCTTCCAGCGGCAAAGGCGTGGCTGCCTTTTGCGCCAGGGCTGAAAACTGCATCGAGACGGCTACGCCAGCCACCATACCAAGGCCGACCAGGCCCAGACTCTTCGTTTTGTTGCCCATTGATTGCTTTCTGCCGCTAGAACTTGACCCACCCGGCCGGATCTATCGGCTTGCCCTGGTGGCGCATTTCAAAGTATAAACCCGATTCTTCGTAACCGCCGGTATTTCCGACGGTGGCGATCACCTCGCCCGCTTTCACCACGTCGCCGGCGCGTTTCAGCACAGATTCGTTGTAGCCGTAGCCGCTCCAGTACTGGCCGCCGTGGTCGATGATAATGAAATTGCCGTAGCCGCGCAGCGAAGTTGCGTACACCACGCGGCCTGCTGCCACGGCGCGCACCTCGGCGCCGGCAGCGGCTTTCACCACCATGCCTTTCCAGGCCACGCCGTCGGCGTTCTTGCTGCCGAAACGCTTGTCCACCTTGCCGGAGACCGGCGCCGGCAACTCGCCTTTCAACCGGGCGAAGACGCCGTCCGGCACCACCGGCGCCAGCGCCACCTCGGATGGGCGGGGCGATTTCTCGTCGCGCTGCTCGGACGGCTCCGGCTTGGCGGCGACTTTCGGTTCGTCTTCGGCCGGCAGCGGCTTGGGCGCCGGCTTGCCGGCCTTTTTCGCTTCCTGCGCCAGGCGTTCGCGCTCGGCCTGCGCCTTGGCTCGCGCCAGGGCACGAGCTTCCGCTTCCGCCTTGGCCTTGGCGGCGCGCTCGGCGGCCAGCTTTTCCTGGCGTGCCTTTTCGGCGGCGGCAATGCGCGCCTGCTCTTCGATCAGCTTGTTCAGCTTGTCGACCAGGGCATCCAGGCGCTGGGCGTCCTGCTCCATGCGCCCGGCTTCCTTGCGCTGGGCCACCAGCTTCTTGGACAGGCTGGCCAGGGCAGCGGCGCGGCGGCCCTTTTCCTGTTCCAGCTTGGCCTTCTGCTGCTTTTCTTCCTCGGCGATTTCGTCCAGCTCCTGCTTGGCGTTCTGCGCCTCGGCCTGGTTTTCTTCGACCTTTTTCAGGTTGGCGCGCAGGGAATCGAGCAACCGGGCCTGCGACTGCGACACGTAGGCCATCAGTTGCAGTTCGCGGTTGATGCGGTTGGGGTTGTCGCCCGACAGGAGCAGCTTGATGCGGTCTTCATTGCCGGCCACGTACTGCTCGCGCAGCAGCTTGGCCAGTTGCTGTTTCTGCGCCGCCACCGTGGCGGACAGGCGCAACTGCTCGGCGGCCAGTTCGGCCACCTTGCTATTGATCTGGGATTGCTCCGCCGCCAAGTCGCGCAAGGTGCGATTGGCGTCGGAAATGGCTTCCTCCGATTCGGCCAGCGTGTCGGCCGCGTCTTCCTTGGCGCTCTCGGTCTTGCCGATTTCCGCCTTCAGGTTGGCCAGCTTGCGCGACAAGGCCGCCCGCTCCGTCTCGGCGGCAGCCTTCTGCTTGCTGCGTTCGGTCGGTTTGGCAGCCTTGGCGGCATCGGCGCCGTGCACGGCGCCCAGCGCCAGCAGCAATGCCAGCGCGACGCCACGCCAAGCGCGACGAGTCGGAGTCAACGCCACGGGGATTACTTGGCCTTGCCCTGGTTAGCCACGGCGGCCTGGGCGGCAGCGATGGCAGCCGGGTCGCCCAGGTAGTAATGCTTGATCGGCTTCAGGTCGGCATCCAGTTCGTACACCAGCGGCTGGCCGTTCGGGATGTTCAGGCCAACGATTTCTTCGTCGCTGATGCCGTCCAGCATCTTGATCAGGGCGCGCAGGCTGTTGCCGTGGGCAGAAATCAGGATTTGCTTGCCGGCCTTGATGGCAGGGGCGATTTCATCGTTCCAGGCCGGCATCACGCGCGCCACGGTGTCTTTCAGGCACTCGGTCAGCGGGATGGAATCCTTCGGCAGGCCGGCATACCGCGGGTCGTTGAAGGACGTGCGGTCGTCGCCTGCTTCCAGGGCCGGCGGCGGGATATCGTAGCTGCGGCGCCATACCAGCACCTGGGCATCGCCGAACTTGGCAGCGGTCTCACCCTTGTCCAGGCCTTGCAGGGCGCCGTAATGACGCTCGTTCAGGCGCCAGTCATGCTTGATCGGCACGTACATCTCGTCCATCTCGTCCAGGGTCAGCCACAGGGTGCGGATAGCGCGCTTGAGCACGGAGGTGTAGCACAGATCGAAGGAGAAGCCGGCATCTTTCAGGATCTTGCCAGCAGATTTGGCCTCGTTGACGCCTTTTTCGGTCAGGTCCACATCGGTCCAGCCGGTGAAGCGATTTTCCAGGTTCCAGGTGGACTCGCCGTGACGCATGAATACGATTTTGTACATATAGCTATAACAATAGAGTTGGAAATGGGTGAAAATCGCCGCCGAAGCCACGAACAAGCATCTATTTTATAATGCGCAGATTAAGTTCAACCATTGGATTACCGTGAAATTCATCATCGACAATATTTTTCTGATCGCCATCGTCCTCTTGTCCGGCGGCGCCCTGCTGTTCCCGGTCCTGACCCAGCGCGGCAAAAAAGCCTCGCCGGCCGAAGTGACCCTGCTGATCAACCGCGGCAAAGCCGGCATTCTCGATGTGCGCGCCAAGGACAAGGCCGAAAGCCGTATCATCGATTCCAAACATATCCCGCTGGCCGAACTTGGCAACCGCATGGACGAACTGAAGAAGTTCAAGGACAAAACCCTGGTGGTGGTATGCGATAAAGGGATCAGCGCCTTCAGCGCTGCCCGCATGCTGGAAAAGTCCGGTTTCTCCGACGTTGTCGTGATGGAAGGCGGAATCGATGCCTGGAAGTCGCAAAACCTGCCGCTGACAAAGTAAAGGAGCTGCCATGACTGCCAACGTTACCATGTACAGCACCCTGGTGTGCCCGTATTGCGTGCGCGCCGAACGTTTGCTGGAAAGCAAGGGTGTCACCACCATCAACAAGATCCGCGTCGACCTCGACCCGGCCCAGCGCCAGCTGATGATGGAAAAGACCGGCCGCCGCACCGTGCCGCAGATCTATATCGGCGACACCCACGTGGGCGGTTTTGACGATTTGTACGCTTTGGACCAGGCCGGCGGCCTCGACCCCTTGTTAAAAGGTTAAACGCCCCCAAATACAACGGACCAACGGCTGAAACGTTGGAAAAGAAACTAGTTTTGCTACAATTGCCGTCGCGTTTGACTTTGGCTTACCCACGTGGCCTGGACAAGCATTAACTATATAACTGATACGAAAGCGTTCCATGTCTGAAGAAAACCTGCAACCTGTATTCCAAATCCAACGCGTCTACCTGAAAGACATGTCGCTGGAACAGCCTAATTCCCCAGCTATCTTCCTGGAGCAGGAAGCCCCTTCGATCGAAGTGGCACTGGACGTAGGCGCAGAGCCGCTGTCCGAAGGCATCTTCGAGTCCACCGTGACCGTGACCGTGACTGCCAAGATCAAAGACAAAGTCGCTTTCCTGGTTGAAGGCAAGCAAGCCGGCATCTTCGAAGCCCGCAATATTCCAGCCGAACAGCTGGACCCACTGCTGGGCATCGGCTGCCCGAACATCGTGTACCCATACCTGCGTTCGAACATCGCCGACATGATCACCCGCGCCGGTTTCCCTCCGATCCACCTGGCCGAAATCAACTTCGAAGTGTTCTACCAGCAGCGCCTGGCAGCCATCGCCCAGCAGCAAGCTGCTGAAGCCGGCGCGACCCCGGTCGAAGGCTCGGCAACCGTACAGTAATACTTCTGCGATATCATGGGGAACCACGGTTCCCCCGCATGCAAAGGCCCCCGCGGGCCTTTGCGCATTTTTAAGGTATTAATCGATGAATTTACGCCGAATTGTCGCCATCGCCGCAACGCTGCTGGCCTGCGCCAGCGCCCAGGCTATCGACTACCGGTCGGTCGGCGCCAATCCTGCCGTGCTGTACGGCGGCCCTTCGACCAGGGCGCCCAAACAGTACATCGTCCCTTCCGGCGCCCCGCTGGAAATCGTGCTGACCTATGGCGAATGGGTCAAGGTGCGCGACATGGCCGGCGACATGGCCTGGACCGAAGCCAAGGGCTTGAGCATCAAGCAGCGCAACGTGATCGTGCGCGCAGCCAATACCAAGGTGCGCGGCGCGGCTGAAGAAACCGCGCCGGTGGTCTTCATCGCCGACAAGGGCGTGCTGCTGGAACTGGCCGAACCGGCTGCCAATGGCTGGACCAAGGTGAAACACCGCGACGGCCTGGTGGGCTTTGTGCGCAGCAACGATGTATGGGGCAACTGAGCACGATGCCGCAAGAACAAAAACGCAAGATCAGCGTGCTGGGTTCCGGCGCCTGGGGCACGGCCGTGGCCATCGCGGTCGCCGCGCGCCACGACGTGGTGCTGTGGGGCCGCAATGCCGCCGCCATGGCTGAGATGGACGCCGCCCGCGACAATACGCATTACCTGAAGGGCTTTCCGTTCCCGCCTGCGCTGCAGGTGAGTTCCGATTTCGACGCCGCCGTGGCCCATGTGGGCCAGGATGGCTTGCTGATTGCCGCCTGCCCGGTGGCCGGCCTGCGCCCGCTGCTGCAGGCGCTGAAAGGCAAGCCGATCCCGAATATCGTCTGGCTGTGCAAGGGCTTTGAATACGACACCGGCATGCTGCCGCACCAGATCGTGCGCGAAGTGCTGGGCGACAGCGTGCCGGCTGGCGCGCTGTCCGGTCCATCGTTCGCGCAGGAAGTGGCCAAGGGCCTGCCTTGCGCGCTGACCATTGCCTCCAGCGATGCCGCCTTGTGCGAACTGGTGGTGGGCGCCGTCCACGGCGGCACCATGCGCGTCTACTCGAGCGACGACATCGTCGGCGTGGAAGTGGGCGGCGCCGTGAAGAACGTGCTGGCGATTGCCACCGGCGTGGCCGACGGCATGGGCCTGGGCCTGAACGCGCGGGCTGCATTGATTACGCGCGGCCTGGCCGAGATTACCCGCCTCGGCACCGCCCTGGGCGGGCAAGTGGAAACCTTCATGGGCCTGACCGGCATGGGCGATTTGATCCTGACCTGCACCGGCGACCTGTCGCGCAACCGCCGCGTGGGGCTGGGCCTGGCGCAAGGCAAGTCGCTGGAAACCGTGGTCAATGAGCTGGGCCATGTTGCTGAAGGCGTGCCCTGCGCGAAAGCGGTGCGCGAACTGGCGCGCCGCCTCGGCGTGGACATGCCGATCACAAACGCCGTCGCCAGCGTGCTGTTCGACGGCCTGCAACCGGCTGACCTGGTGCAGGGCCTGCTGGCGCGCGACCCACGCTCGGAAAACCAGGTACCGCCAGTTAAGTAGCATCGCCGCGCCCACCATCCTATAATCGGCGCATCCCTTGGGTGGAGGCAACGATGACCAGTTCCACGAACCTGGCTGAAACGCTTGAGATCGACACGACGATAGCGGATAAATGGCAGCAAGTCCTGGACTTGCTGGCTCGCCTGCTGCAAGTGCCTGCGGCCCTGATCATGCGCGTGCGGCCGCCCAACATCCAGGTATTCCTGTCCAGCCATTCGCCCGGCAATCCCTACGAAGAACATGAACTGGCGCCGCTGAATACCGGCCTGTATTGCGAGACGGTGATGGCGCAACGGGCCGAGCTCCTGGTTCCGGATGCCCTGCGGGACGCCGCCTGGTGCGCCAATCCCGACATCAAGCTGGGCATGGTTTCCTACCTCGGCCTGCCGCTGGTCTGGCCCGACGACCACGTGTTCGGCACCATCTGCGTGCTGGACCGGAAAATGAACCCCTACGACGACACCCAGCGTGCGCTGCTGGAGCAATTCCGAGGGCTGGTCGAACGCGACCTGCGCCAGGTCTACGAGCGCCGCGAGCAGGCGCTGCGTGACGCCGCGATCCTGGAACAAATGGTGGCCACCGCCAAGCTTGCCACCATCGGCAGCCTGGTCGGCGGGATCGCGCATGAACTGAACACGCCGCTGGGCAATATCGTGCTGGGTTCGTCCTCGCTGGCATCCCGGCTGGATGATATTGCGCAGCAGGCCGAAGCACGCACCCTGTCGCAGTCGAACTTGCGCCGCATGCTCGACGAAGGGCGGCAAGCCTGCGACACAATCGAACGCAACAGCACGCGTGCCGGCAACCTGCTGGCCAGCATCAAGCAGATCGCAGTGGACCAGGAAGGCCAGCCCCGCCGGCGCTTCGACCTCGACGAAACGGTGGACCACGTCGCCAGCGCCACCGCGCCCCTGCTGCGACGCGAAGCGATCAGCCTGACGGTGGCTATTCCTGCCGGCCTGGAGATGGACAGCTACCCCGGCCATATCGAACAGATCCTGGTCGCCTTGCTGGACAACTCGGCACGCCATGCGTTTGCCGGCCGCGAGGGACGCTGCGTGCATATTGCCGCCACGCGCCAGGACAACGAAGTGGAACTGGTGTATACGGATAATGGCTGCGGCATCGCGGCCGATGCGCTGCCGCGCGTGTTTGAACCGTTCTATACGACGCGGGTAGGCGAAGGCGCGCGCGGGCTGGGCCTGGCGATCGTGCTGAACGCGGTGCAAGCGATCCTGAAAGGCAGCGTACGCCTCGACAGCACGCCGGGCGACGGCGTCAGGTTCACCTTCCGCCTGCCGCTCAATCCTTCAGCACAATAGTCAATAGCAGCAGCGCATCGGTGTTGGCACGCAGGGCATGCGGCGCGCCGCCTTGCAGGTAGAGCATTTCCCCGGCGCGCAGGATGGCGGTGCGGCCATGCGCATCGAACGCCACCTCGCCTTCCAGGCATTGCAGCGTAATCTGGCCCTTGACCGCATGCTCCGGCACCGCGCGCCCGGCCGGGACGGTCATGCGGATCAATTCCAGCTGTTCCGTCTTGGCCAGTGCGATGGAAGAAAACTGCGACAAGCTTTCACCGGCCTCGCGGCCAATCCGGACCACTTGCCCGGACGATGCATGCGGTAGCGCCATATACCCTCCCTGGATTGTTCCAATGATAGCAGCAAGGATTAAATGGGGACGTACCCCATT
>CAMLSG010000243.1 GCA_946482635.1 uncultured Duganella sp. | reverse complement strand
GACCGCGCCATCGAGATCGTCGAGCGTGCGCTGCAGCAGTTCGGCGCGCCGATCTATGTGCGCCACGAAATCGTGCACAACGCCTATGTGGTGGAAGACCTGCGCGCCAAGGGCGCCATCTTCATCGAAGAGCTGGACGATGTCCCGGCCGGCAATACCCTGGTGTTCTCGGCGCACGGCGTGTCGAAAGCCGTGCGCGCCGAAGCGGAAGCGCGCGGCCTGTCGATCTTCGACGCCACCTGCCCGCTGGTGACCAAGGTGCACGTGGAAGTGGCCAAGATGCGCAAGCAGGGCTGCGAGATCATCATGATCGGCCACGACGGCCATCCTGAAGTCGAAGGCACCATGGGCCAGACCGAAGAGGGCATGTACCTGGTCGAAACGGTGGAAGACGTGGCGGGCCTGCAGGTGCAGAATCCGGACCAGGTGGCCTATGTGTCGCAAACGACACTTTCCGTGGATGATACGGCACAGATCATCGAAGCTCTTAAGGCAAAATACCCGAATATTATTGAGCCGAAAAAAGGCGACATCTGCTACGCCACCACCAACCGCCAGGAAGCCGTGAAATTCATGGCGCCGCAGGTGGAAGTAGTGATCGTGGTCGGCTCGCCGAACAGCTCCAATTCGAACCGCCTGCGCGAAGTGGCGGAGAAGAAGGGCACCCCGGCCTATATGGTGGACAACGCTGCCCAGATCAATCCGGAGTGGCTGGAAGGCAGGCTGCGCGTGGGCGTTACGGCTGGCGCTTCGGCGCCGGAAGTGCTGGTTGATGCGGTCATCAGCCGCCTGAAGGAACTGGGCGCGAAAAGCGTGCGTACCCTGGAGGGTGTTGAGGAAGCCGTGACTTTCCCGCTACCAAAGGGCCTGGATGGCCGCAGCGCATAAAATTTAATTTAGAATATTGCGGATTTTCCACGATTAGTTTTTCGGAAACCTCGCTATTATGGCGAACGCTTCCAAACGGCGGCACCACGAGGGAAACCTTGGGTGCCGTTTTTTATAGTTCTAAAGGGCATACTCGATGGATACCTTTATCCAACAAATTCTTAACGGCCTGGTGCTGGGCAGTATGTATGCGCTGGTCGCCCTCGGTTATACGATGGTGTACGGCGTGCTGAACCTGATTAACTTCGCCCATGGCGACGTGCTGATGATTGGCGCGATGATCGGCCTCTCCATCCTGAATTTGTTGGGCGTGTATGCGCCGGACCTGCCAGGCTATGTCCAACTGGGTATTGCCATCATCGGCGCAATCCCGGCCTGCATGCTCGTGAACATCCTGATCGAGCGCATCGCTTATCGCCGCCTGCGCAACGCGCCGCGCCTCGCGCCGCTGATTACCGCGATTGGCGTTTCCTACCTGCTGCAGACCTTTGCAATGATGATCTGGGGCCGCAACCCGCTGCCATTCCCGCAACTGCTGCCGACCGATCCCATCATGGTGGGTGGCGCCGTGATCACGGTGACCCAGGTGCTGCTGCTGGTGCTGGCCGCGATTTCGATGTTCGGCCTGGTAATGCTGGTTGAGCGCACCCGCATGGGGCGCGCCATGCGCGCGGTGGCCGAAAATCCTCGCGTGGCTGGCCTGATGGGCGTGGATTCGAACAAAATCATCGTCGCTACGTTCGCGATTGGCGCGGCACTGGCTGCCGTGGCAGGCGTGATGTGGGGCGCGAACTATGCTTCCATCCAGTTTGCGATGGGCTTCATGCCGGGCCTGAAAGCCTTCTGCGCCGCGGTGCTGGGCGGTATCGGCAATATCTATGGTGCGATGATCGGCGGCATTGTGCTGGGCATTATCGAAGCGTTGGGCGCCGGCTACATTGGCGAGATTACTGGCGGCTTCCTGGGCTCGCACTACCAGGACATCTTCGCCTTCATCGTGCTGATCCTGGTGCTGACGGTGCGTCCGTCCGGCATCATGGGCGAACGCGTGGCCGACCGCGCCTGATGGGGATGTGACTATGCTGACCTTTAACATTCAAAAGAATCCGAAGCAGGCCTACATCAGCATGGCGCTGCTGCTGGCCGCGTTGGTGATCTTCCCGTTCGCGGCTGCGCCTTTCGGTAATTCGTGGGTGCGCATCGCCGACCTGGCGCTGCTGTACATCATGCTGGCCGTGGGCCTGAATATTGTGGTGGGCTTTGCCGGCCTGCTGGACCTGGGATACATCGCGTTCTATGCGGTAGGCGCCTACATGACCGGCCTGCTGGCATCGCCGCAGTTCGCGACGGTGCTGGAGTCCTTGATCAATATGAACCCTGCCGTTGGTGAAGCGCTGGCAGCTATTCTGGGCGAGGATATTCGCACCAACGGCATTCACTTGTCAGTATGGGTGATCGTGCCGATGGCGGCCGCACTGGCGGGCCTGTTCGGCGCGCTGCTCGGCGCCCCGACGCTGAAGCTGCGCGGCGATTACCTGGCCATCGTGACGCTGGGCTTCGGTGAAATCATCCGTATCTTCATGAACAACCTGAATGATCCGGTCAATATCACCAACGGCCCGCAGGGCATCAACCTGATCGACCCGATCCGCGTGTTCGGCGTGAACCTGGCAGGCGAGCAGGGTTCGCGCGCCACCGTGTTCATCGGCAGCTTCTCCATGCCTTCAGTGAACGCTTATTACTTCCTGTTCCTGGTCCTGACCATCGCGACCGTGTTCATTACGTCCCGCCTGCAGCACTCGCGCCTGGGCCGCGCATGGGTGGCGATCCGCGAAGACGAGATCGCAGCCAAGGCGATGGGCATCAATACCCGTAACGTGAAGCTGCTGGCGTTCTCGATGGGCGCAACCTTTGGCGGCGTGGCTGGCGCCATGTTCGCTTCCTTCCAGGGCTTCGTATCGCCGGAATCGTTCTCGCTGACCGAATCGATCGCGGTGCTGGCAATGGTGGTGCTGGGCGGGATCGGCCACATTCCGGGCGTGGTGCTGGGTGGTGCATTGCTGGCTGCATTGCCGGAAATCCTGCGCCATGTGGTGGAGCCGCTGCAAATGAAACTGTTCGGCAAGGTGCTGATCGAATCCGAAGTGCTGCGCCAGTTGCTGTACGGCCTGGCCATGGTGGTGATCATGCTGACCCGTCCTGCGGGCTTGTGGCCATCGCCCAAGCATGAAGAGCGTCCGGATGCGGACTCGGACTCCAAAGGCCAGTCCACCGGCGTAATGGCAGCATGAGGTTAGTAGAGATGAGCGAACAAGTAATCCTGAATATCGAAGGCGTCAACAAACGCTTTGGCGGCCTGCAGGCGCTGACCGATGTGCGCATCAAGATCAACAAGGGCCAGATCTACGGCCTGATCGGCCCGAACGGCGCCGGCAAGACCACGTTCTTCAACGTGATCACCGGCCTGTACCAGCCGGACACCGGCACTTTCGAACTGGCCGGCAAGCCTTACTCGCCATCGGCGCCGCACGCGGTGGCCAAGGCCGGCATTGCCCGCACCTTCCAGAACATCCGCCTGTTCGGCGAAATGACTGCGCTGGAAAACGTGATGGTGGGCCGCCACGTGCGCTCGCACCAGGGCGTGTTCGGCGCCATCTTCCGCCACAAGGCCGCGCGCGAAGAAGAGGCGGCGATCCGCAAGCGCGCGCAGGAATTGCTGGACTTTGTCGGCATCGGCCAATTTGCCAGCCGTACCTCCAAGTACCTGTCGTACGGCGACCAGCGCCGCCTGGAGATCGCCCGCGCGCTGGCGACCGATCCGCAATTGCTGGCGCTGGACGAGCCGGCGGCCGGCATGAACGCAACCGAGAAACTGGCGCTGCGCGAACTTCTGGTCAAGATCAAGAACGAAGGCAAGACCGTGCTGCTGATCGAGCACGACGTGAAGCTGATGATGGGCCTGTGCGACCGCATCAGCGTGCTGGAATACGGCAAGCTGATTGCCGAAGGCTTGCCAGCCGAGATCCAAAGCAATAAAGCAGTGATTGAAGCCTATCTGGGAGGAGCGCACTGATGGGCGCCAATGTACTGAAAGTTTCGGGCCTGAAGGTCGCCTACGGCGGCATCAAGGCAGTCAAAGGCATCGACCTGGAAGTCAACGAAGGCGAACTGGTAACGCTGATCGGCGCCAATGGCGCCGGCAAGACCACCACGCTGAAAGCGATCACCGGCACCCTGCCGCCATGCAAGGTGGAGGGCACCGTGGCCTATATGGGCCAGTCGCTGAAAGGCTCGCAGTCCTTCCACCTGGTGGAGAAAAAGCTCGCCATGGTGCCGGAAGGCCGCGGCGTGTTCACCCGGATGACCATCACGGAAAACCTGATGATGGGCGCCTACACCATGAACGACAAGGCCGCGATTGCAGCCGATATCGAGAAGTGGTTCAGCGTGTTCCCGCGCCTGAAAGAGCGCGCCGGCCAACTTGCGGGCACCTTATCCGGCGGCGAGCAGCAGATGCTGGCCATGGCGCGCGCGCTGATGTGCCATCCCCACTTGCTGTTGCTTGACGAACCTTCGATGGGACTGTCGCCGATCATGGTCGAAAAGATCTTCGAGGTGATTCGCGACGTACACAAGCAGGGCATCACCATCCTGCTGGTAGAGCAGAACGCCAAACTGGCGCTGCAAGCCGCCAACCGCGGCTATGTGATGGAATCCGGTTCTGTCACCATGACCGGCAACGCGGAAGACATGCTGCACGACCCGCGCGTCAAGGCCGCCTACCTCGGCGAATGATGAATCACGAGGGCGCGCTGCTGGAGTTGGCGCGCCAGTCCGTTTGGTTCATGGAATATTTGCGCGCCGCCTGCGAACTTCGCCTGGAGTCGTGGTGCATCGGCGCCGGTGCGGTGCGTACTTCGCATCGTTGGATGACGCCCTCGCTACCTGGCCGGAATTTGCAACATGCGTTGGCCTGTGGCTGGACTGGGACGACGAACTGCATATCATCGCCCCGCATGGCCTGGACGACCTGTTCGACATGGTCGTGCGCCACAACCCCGTGCGCGCCACCACCGAAACGTACCGCGCCCGCGTGGCAGAGAAGCGCTACGCGGAGCGCTGGCCTAAGGTAAAGGTTATTCCTGCTTAGGAGAGCAGGGCGGCGAAGCGCTCGATATCGACGTTGCCGCCGCTGATCAGCACACCCACGCGCTTGCCGCGCAAGGCTTCCTTCATCTTGCGCGCCGCTGCGAAGCCCAGGCAGCCGGTCGGCTCGACGACGATCTTCATGCGCGAAGCGAAGAAGCGCATCGCTTCCACCAGTTCCGCGTCGCTGACGGTCAGGATGTCGTCCACGTCGCGCTTGATGATGGGGAAGGTCAGCGAGCCAAGGTGCTGCGTCTGGGCGCCATCGGCGATCGTCTTCGGCGTATCGATATGCACGATCGCGCCGCTGCGGAACGATTGCTGGCCGTCGTTGCCGGCTTCCGGCTCGACGCCATACAGCTTGCACTTCGGCGACAGCGCGCGCGTGGCCAGCGCGGAACCCGACAGCAGGCCGCCGCCGCCCAGGCAGACGAAGAAGTAATCCAGCTCGCCCACTTCCTCAAACAATTCCTTGGCAGCCGTGCCCTGGCCGGCAATCACGTCGGCATGGTCATAAGGCGGAATCAGCGTCATGCCTTTTTCTTCCGCCAGCTTGCGGCCGATGGCTTCGCGGTCTTCCTTGTAGCGGTCGTACGTCACTACATTGCCGCCGTAGCCGCGCGTGGCAGCGATCTTGGATGCAGGGGCGTCTTCCGGCATGATGATCGTGGCGGGGATACCCAATAGCTTTGCCGACAGCGCAATCGCCTGCGCGTGGTTGCCTGACGAGAAAGCCACGACCCCTGCCTTGCGCTGCGCCTCGTTGAAGCGCGAGAGGGCGTTGAAGCCGCCGCGGAACTTGAAGGCGCCCATGCGCTGCATGTTCTCGGCCTTGAAGAAAATCTCCGCGCCCAGTTCTTCGTTGGCGGTGCGGGAGGTCAGCACTGGCGTGCGGTGGGCGTGGCCGTCAATGCGGCCTGCTGCTGCGACGATGTCTTCGTAAGTGATGCTCATGGTTTTCCTTCCTTACCAGGGCCAGGGAATGTTCAGGCCCATGTTGTTGGCGAGGGCGCGCTCGTACAGCATGCGCACCGTGGTGAGGTCTTGCAGGGCGATGCCCGTCATGTCAAAAATCGTGATGTCGCCTGCAGCCCGTGTCGCAGCGCCGGCTGCCAGCAGTGCGCCAAGTTCTGCCGCGGGCAGCTCGCTGGCCCATTGCAGCTCGCCGATGTGCCGCGCCTGCGGCAGGTCGTCGGCCCAAACGCGCGTGCGCTCCAGCAGGCCTGCAGGGAGCTCGCGCTTGCCCTGTGTGTCGGCGCCAACGGCATTGATGTGCGTCCCTGCGCGCACTGCATGTGCACTGAACAGCATGCTGTGGCCCGGTGTCGCGGTGATGATCACATCCGATGCCGCGACTGCCGCATCGGCAGCCGCAGTGCAAGCGCCGCCAGCCAACGCTACGTCGCAGCGCCCGGCGAACAGCGCTTCGAACGCAGGGGCTTGCCGGCCATCGGAAGTTACATAGCGTACGCGCTTGAGGGAGGGCAGGGCGTGCAGCGCATACTCCACGTGCCCACGCGCTTGCACACCGGTGCCGAACACGCACAACTGTTCGCTGTCGGCGCGCGCCAACAGCTGCAGCCCAAGCGCACCTGCAGCCGCGGTGCGTGCGGTAGTTACTGCGTTGCCGTCGGCGATGCACAGCGGACGGCCGGTGCGCGGGTCGATCAGCATGATGGTTGCCTGGTGCGCGTCGCCACCAGCCTCGCGATTGGCTGGCCAGAAACCCGCGGCTTTAAAGCCCAGCAGTTCTTGTGACGGCACATCGCCGGATTTGATGCCGAACACCGCGCTGCCTGGCAGTTCTTCACGCACCAATGGGAAGACCCGCGCGGAACGCGCTGCGTGCAAGACAAAGGCTTCGCGCACTGCAGCGCGCACATCGTCCGGCTGCAGTAGCGCGGTGACGACGTCGCGGTCCAGTATCAACAGGCGGGCGTCGTTATTTTGCATAGTTGTAGACGGTGGCGCGGGAGATGCCCAAATGGGCAGCAATGGTTTCCATCGAGCGCCGCATTTCCAGCAAGCCTGCGTCGCCCAGTTCGCGCAGCAGGGCGCGCCGGTCGTCGGCTTTCAGCGCGCGCGGCGTGGTGGATAGCCGTGCGGCGAATTGCTCGATATGCGCGCGGATCGCATCGGCGCCTGCCGCTGGGGCGAGCGTCTCGTTCACTGCGGCGGCCGGGTCGACATTGCTGAACTGGCCCAGCATCGCCTGCAGGCTGCGGAACAGGTTCAGGTCCACATTCATGCAAAGGGCGGCAATGTACTGGCCATCGCTGTCCTTGATGCCGACCGAGGTGCTCTTTGCTGGCCGTCCGTCGGGGAAGGTGTTGGGGTAGTTGGCCAGCACTTGCGGGAAGGCCGGATTGGCAATCCGCGCCAAGCCCAACTCGGTAGCTGGCTGACCAACTGTGCGTCCCGACAAGTTGTTATGGATCGCCAGCACGGCATGTGCCGGATCGAGCAGGTCGTGCAGCACCACTTCGGTGAATGGCGCCAGCGTGCGGCCAAGTCCATCGGCCACCTGCTTCATCTGGTCCAGCAGATGCTGCTGTTCAGGAGTTCGTTTCTTCATTAAGACAGATTATCTCGTTTTAGATGAAATGTAAACTC
>CAMLSG010000242.1 GCA_946482635.1 uncultured Duganella sp. | reverse complement strand
TGCTGCAAACCGGCGGCACCATCGGCGACAAGTGGCTGGTGAAGTCCGGCCTGGTGGCCGGCGACCGCGTCATCGTTGAAGGCCTGCAGAAAGTGAAGCCTGGCACGCCGGCCGTGGTGGCAAAGAACTCCACCGGCACAGCTACCACGGCGGCTGCGGACAAGCCAGCCGTCGCTGCGCGCTAAGCGGAGGTTTTCATCATGTCTCGTTTCTTTATCGACCGGCCCATTTTCGCCTGGGTACTCGCCATCGTCGTGATGCTGGCGGGTGTGATGGCGATCAAAGGCCTGCCAATCGCGCAGTATCCAAGCATTGCACCGCCATCGATTTCGATCACCGGTTCCTATCCGGGCGCATCGGCCAAGACAGTCGAAGACGCCGTGACCCAGGTCATCGAACAGAAGATGAAGGGTATCGACGGCTTGCGCTACATGTCGTCGAACAGCGATTCGACCGGCGGCATCAATATCACGCTGACTTTCAACAGCGGCACCAATCCGGACATCGCCCAGGTGCAGGTACAGAACAAGCTGCAGCTGGCGACCCCGCTGCTGCCTAGCGCTGTCACCCAGCAGGGCCTGGTGGTGTCGAAAGCGACCCGCAACTTCATGATGGTGCTGGGCTTCATTTCCGAAGACGGCAAGATGAAGAATTCCGACCTGGGTGACTACGTGGCTGCCAACGTGATCGATCCCCTGAGCCGCGTGCAGGGCGTGGGCGACGTGACGCTGTTCGGTTCCCAGTACGCGATGCGCATCTGGCTCGACCCGCAAAAGCTGCAGGGCTTCCAGCTGACTCCAGCCGACGTGACGGCCGCCATCCAGGCGCAGAACGCCGAAGTATCCGCCGGTGAACTGGGCGGCGCGCCAGCCGTGCCGGACCAGCAGTTGAACGCCACTGTGACGGCCCAGAGCCGTTTGCAAACGCCGGAGCAATTCGGCGCCATCCTGTTGAAGACCACGGCCAGCGGCGCCACCGTGCACCTGCGCGACGTGGCTCGCATTGAGCTGGGCAACGAAAACTACAACACCGTGGCGCGCTACAACGGCGCACCTGCGGTGGGCGTGGCGATCAAGCTGGCTACCGGCGCCAACGCGCTGGATACCGCCGACCTGGTGAAGAAGAAGATCGAAGTCATGGGCAAGCAGTTCCCGCAAGGGATGAAGGCCGTGGTGGCATTCGACACCACGCCTTTCGTCAAGCTGTCCATCGAAGAAGTGGTCAAGACCCTGGTGGAAGCGGTGATCCTGGTGTTCATCGTGATGTACCTGTTCCTGCAGAATTTCCGCGCCACCCTGATCCCTACGCTGGCCGTTCCGGTCGTGCTGCTGGGTACCTTTGCCGTGCTGTTCTCGCTGGGCTATTCGATCAACACCCTGACCATGTTCGCCATGGTACTGGCAATCGGCCTCTTGGTGGACGATGCCATCGTGGTGGTGGAGAACGTCGAGCGCGTGATGACGGAGGAGGGCTTGTCGCCGAAAGAAGCGACCAGGAAATCGATGGGCCAGATCTCAGGCGCACTGGTTGGTATCGCCATGGTGCTGTCGGCGGTGTTCGTGCCGATGGCCTTCTTCGGCGGCTCCACCGGCGTGATCTACCGCCAGTTCTCGGTGACCATCGTTTCCGCCATGGTGCTGTCGGTGCTGGTAGCAATGGTGTTCACGCCTGCGCTGTGCGCAACCTTCCTGAAGCCCGGCGCACACGTGTCGGAAAAAGGCTTCTTCGGCTGGTTCAACCGCAGCTTCGACCGCAGCAGCACCAAGTACCAGGGCTGGGTCGGCAAGATGATCACCCGCAGCGGCCGTTCGCTGGTGGTGTACGGCGCGCTGCTGGCCGTGCTGGCGGTGTCCTTCATGCGCCTGCCGACTTCCTTCCTGCCGGAAGAAGACCAGGGCATCCTGTTCTCGATGGTGCAACTGCCAACCGGCGCTACCCAGCAACGCACCCTGAAAGTGCTGGAAAAGCTGGAGCATCATTTCATGGAAGACGAAAAAGCTTCCGTGGCTTCCGTGTTCACGGTGGCAGGCTTCTCGTTTGCCGGTAACGGCCAGAATGCCGGCCTGGCCTTCGTGCGGCTGAAAGACTGGTCGGAGCGCAAGAGCCCGGACCTTAGCGTGAAAGCAGTGGCGGGCCGTGCGATGGGCGCGTTCTCGCAGATCCGCGAAGCGATGGTGTTTGCCTTTGCGCCGCCAGCCGTGATGGAACTGGGCAATGCCAGCGGCTTCGACCTGCAACTGCAAGACCAGGGCGGCCTTGGACACGAAGCATTGATGGCTGCGCGTAACCAGTTGCTCGGCATGGCGGCGAAGAACCCGCTGCTGATGGCAGTGCGTCCGAACGGCCAGGAAGATACGCCGCAATTCAAGCTCGATATCGACCAGCAGAAAGCCACTGCGCTGGGCCTGACCGTGGCCGACGTGAACAAGGTGCTGAGCGTAGGCTGGGGCTCGTCGTACGTGAACGATTTCGTCGACCGTGGCCGCGTCAAGCGCGTCTACCTGCAAGGCTCGCCGGAATCGCGCATGGCGCCGGAAGACCTGAACAAGTGGTTCGTGCGCAATGCACAAGGCGAAATGGTGCCGTTCTCCGCCTTTGCTACCGGCCGCTGGATTTACGCTTCGCCGCGCCTGGAACGCTATAACGGCGTGTCGTCGATGAACGTGCAGGGCATGCCTGCGCCTGGCGTGAGCTCCGGCGTGGCGATGGCTGAAATGGAAAAGCTCGTGGCGCAGCTGCCGGCTGGTATCGGCTTCGAGTGGACCGGCTTGTCGGTCGAGGAGCGCGATTCCGGCTCCCAGACCACGGTGCTGTACACCATCTCCGTGCTGATCGTGTTCCTGTGCCTGGCCGCGCTGTATGAAAGCTGGTCGGTGCCGTTCTCGGTGCTGCTGGTGGTGCCGCTCGGCGTGATCGGTACCGTGCTGGCGACCTGGGGCTTCCACCTGTCGAACGACGTATATTTCCAGGTTGGCTTGCTGACCGTAGTCGGCCTGTCGGCGAAGAATGCGATCCTGATCGTGGAATTTGCCAAGGAATTGCAAGAGAAGGGCATTGAGCTGCGTGAAGCCACGCTGCAGGCGGTCAAGCTGCGCCTGCGCCCGATCCTGATGACGTCCATCGCCTTCGGCCTCGGCGTGCTGCCTCTGGCCATTTCGAGCGGCGCCGGCTCAGGCAGCCAGAACGCCATCGGCGTGGGCGTGCTGGGCGGCATGCTGACGGCTACTTTCCTCGGCATCTTCTTCGTGCCGGTGTTCTTCGTGGTGGTGCGCGCATGGGTAGGCCGCAAGGCTTCCGCCGCACCGGCCACCCTCGCTTCGGAGGCACATTGATATGAACAAGACCATCCTTACCCTTGCAGCGGCGGCCTTGCTGGCCGGCTGCAGCCTGGCGCCGACTTACCAGCGCCCGGATTCGCCCGTGGCTGCTGCCTGGCCACAGGGCGAGGCCTACAAGCCAGCCAAAACAGCGGCCGATGCCAAGCCGGCCAGCGAAATCGCCTGGCAGGACTTCATCGGCGACCAGCAACTGCGCGAAGTCGTGGAGCTGGCGCTGAAGAATAATCGCGACCTGCGCGTGTCGGCGCTGAACATTGAAAAGGCAAGGGCGCAGTACGGCATCGACCGTTCCGCCCAACTGCCCAAGGTGAATGCGCAAGTAGGCCAGAGTGCCTCCCGTGCGCCGGGCGGCGACATCAGCCGCCAGTACACCGGCGGCCTGGCAATTCCAGCCTATGAGCTGGACCTGTTCGGCAAACTGCGCAACACATCGGAAGCGGGCCTGCAAGCCTACCTCGGCACGCAGGAAGCGCAACGCGCCCAGCGCCTTAGCCTGGTGGCCGAAGTGGCCAGCACCTGGCTTGGCCTGGCCGCCGACAAGGAACGCCTGCTGCTGGCACAGGACACGCTGAAAAGCCAGCAGATCACCTATGAGCTGAGCAAGCGCCGCTTCGAATCCGGCGCCACCTCGGGGCTCGATATGTACGAAGCACAAACCAGTGTCGAAGCCGCGCGCAACGACATGGCCCTGTATACCGCCCAGGTAGCGGCCGGCGAAAACGCGCTGGCCCTGCTGGTCGGTACCCAAGTGCCGGCAAGCCTGCTGCCGCAAGCCTTGCCGACCGCGGTGACCACGCTGGCCGACCTGCCGGAAGGCGTGCCGTCTTCCGTGCTGCTGCAGCGTCCCGACGTGCTGGAAGCGGAAGCCTCGCTGAAAGCCGCCAACGCCAATATCGGCGTGGCGCGTGCCGCCTTCTTCCCGAGCATTACGCTGACCGGGACTGCTGGCAGCACAAGCAGCAGCCTGGGCAACCTGTTCAAGGCCGGCACCGGCGCCTGGACCTTCCTGCCGCAACTGACGCTGCCCCTGTTCGACGGCGGCGCCAACAAGGCAAGGCTGGATATTGCCAAGGCGGACAACGGCATCGCCGTGGCGCGCTATGAAAAGGCGATCCAGTCGGCCTTCCGTGAAGTGGCTGACGCGCTGGCACAGCGCGGCACGCTGGATGAACGGGTGGAATCGCAGACTGCGCTGACCGAAGCGGCGAGCCGCAGCTACCGCATTCACGAGGCGCGCTACCAGAAAGGGGCGGAGTCTTACCTGAATGCCCTGGTGTCGCAGCGTGCCCTGTACGCGGCACAGCAAAGCCTGATCAGCGTGCGCCTGGCGAAGGCGACCAACCAGGTCACTTTGTACAAAGTGCTTGGAGGCTGGGCCTAATCAATGCCTGCCGGCGGCATCCACTCCATGATGTTGTAGATGCCGTCCGCCGCCAATATCTCGAATCCGCAGCGCAGCAGCAGGCGCTGTGCCGGGCTGCCCAGCATCACGTTCAGGCGCACCGGCAGGCGCAGGCGTTCGCCCTGGGCCTGCAGGCTGCGCAGCAGGCCTAGCCCGATGCCGCGGTTGCGGTATTCGGGCAGCAGGCAGATGTCGAGAATGCGCAGTTCGTCCGGCCCGTAATCGACGTACAGGCGCCCGATCGGGCGCTCGCGATCCATGATCACGGCCAGGTCGGCATTCGGATATTGGGTTTCGTACCAGGTTTGCTGCGCCTTGAATTGCAGGCCTTGCAGCAGGGTTTCGGTGGCGAGGTCACAGCCCCCCATCCGGACTTCGGCGCTGCGCGTGCTGGAATAAAGGTGCTGCATGAACGCCAGGTCGCCCGCTTCGGCGGGCCGCATCTCAATCGAGCGAGAGGTACGGGAGGGCATATCACTCTTTCCTTTAAGAATGAAGTAACTGCTTCTCCATCATAGCACGTTGTAATTTGACAAAGTTCATTCCCTTGGCCATTGTTACGCCTTATGACTGAAAAACGCCACATCGACCCAGAGCGCGCCGCCAACCGCCGCCGCCAGGTACTGGACGCCGCCGCCACCTGTTTCCGCCGCAGCGGATTCCACGGGGCCAGCATGTCCGAGATTTCCAAAGCGGCCGGCATGAGCGCCGGCCATATCTATAACTATTTCGCCAGCAAAGACGCCATCATTGCCGCTTTCGTTGAAGAAAACGAAACGCGGGTGATGGGCATCATCAGCGACATCGGCAGCCAGCCGGACCCCCTGCAGGCCATCATCGACGACGTGGACCAGAGCATCCGCGACAACCTCGACCCCGACTACTGGGCGTTGCCGCTGGAAATCGCCGCCGAAAGTGCGCGCAACCCTGCCATCGCCGCCTTGAGCCAGGGAGCGGACCGCCGCATGTGCGAGCGCTTCCTGGCCATGCTCAAAGCCGGCCGCGCAAAGCATGGCCTGGCGGCCGACGACGCCACCGTCGAAGGCCGCATGCAGGCCGTGATCTGCCTGTACCAGGGCTTGCAGCTGCGCGTGCTGAATTATCCCGAGTTGCCGGTCCCCGAGCTGGTAGCATCGTTCCGCGTCGCCTTGCGCGCGCTCCTTTTCACCTGAGGATTCAAGCAATGGCCAATTACGTCTTCCCGCCGCACCAGGTTGCGGCGCTTCATATCGCCGGTTCCGACGAGCGCTTCCCCGTGCGCCGCGTCTACTGCGTGGGCCGCAATTACGCCGGCCACGCGCGCGAAATGGGCTCCGACCCGGACCGCGAGCCGCCGTTCTTCTTCTGCAAACCCGGTGACGCAGCGGCCGTGGTGCCGGTGGCGCCGGGCGCAGTGGCCGAACTGCCATACCCGCCGCAGACCAGCAATTACCACTACGAGTGCGAACTGGTGGTGGCCATCGGCGCCGGCGGCAGCGATATCTCCGTAGCCGAGGCGCCGAAGCACATCTTCGGCTACGCCGTTGGCCTGGACATGACGCGCCGCGACCTGCAGGGGAAGATGAAAGACGCCGGCCGTCCATGGGAAATCGGCAAGGCCTTCGACTACTCCGCGCCGGTTGGCGAACTGCGCCGGGCAGCTGATGCCGCAGGCGTTGAAAGCGCCGCCATTGCGCTGGCGCTGGACGGCACGGTCAAGCAGTCCAGCAGCACCGGCCACATGATCTGGTCCGTGGCCGAAACCATCGCCAACCTGTCGACGCTCTTCCGCCTCGAACCCGGCGACCTGATTTTCACCGGCACCCCGGAAGGCGTCGGCGCCGTTACGCGCGGCCAATCCCTCACCGGCAGCATCGAAGGCCTCTCCAGCCTGTCGGTCATGTTCATCTAAGCCGAGAAACTTGAGTAGTCGGGGTCAGACCCTTGCCGGATGGCCGTCCCGTCTGACCCTGGTTTACCGGTTTTGAATTTCGCGAGCAATCGCCCGCAACCCCTCCAGCGCCCCCGCCGCAATTCCCACATCCCCGGAACTTCCAACCGCAAACTCTCGCGGATTAATCCGCACCATCCGCCCGCCCCGCTGCACCACGCTATGGCCAAAGTGCCGCACCGAAGGAATCGCCGTCCCAGCTCCCAGCTCGATCACCAGCGGCCGACGCACCTTGTCCAGCCATTCCTCCAGCCGCGCCGCCTGCAACCCGCTTCGGCGTTCAACCCACCCCCAATCGCCAAACATCAGAATATTCGGCCGCGCCAACCCGCCGCACTCCGGGCAACGGGGCGCTTGGTTCCGCAAGCGGCATGCGTCCGAATCCACGTCAGGCGCAAAATCATCCGCCGCCCAGATCTTGCTGCAGCAAGGCTCCAGGCATTGCAGATGATGAATCGAGCCATGGCACTCATAGATTGCACGCGGATCAAAGCCCGCCTTCTGGAACTGGCCATCCACATTGCTGGTGAAGACAAAGCATCCATGCTCCATCGCCTCTCCCCACGCCTTCAGCAGCGCGAAACCTTCATGTGGCACGGTCTCGCGATAAAGCTTCAGGCGATGGCCATAGAAACCCCAGGCCAAGGCCGGATCTGCATGGAAAGTGCGCGGCGAAGCCACGCTGGCAAATTCCATCCGCGCCCGGCCAAGGGCAGGGTAAGCCTTCCAGAATCCCTCATTGCCGCGAAAATCCGGCAAGCCCGAGTCCACGCCAATGCCGGCGCCGGCCGCGATGACCAGTCCATCGGCTTGTACAATGAGTTCGGCCGCCCACGCGGCCAGCTGTGGTTCGATCATGATTCGTATAGTTTGAGGTAACTTTGACAAAACCACAAATTGCTCTGATATAATCTGAAGCTCGAGTCGGGGCGTAGCGCAGCCTGGTAGCGTACTTGCATGGGGTGCAAGGGGTCGGAAGTTCGAATCTTCTCGCCCCGACCAATAGAATCAAGGATTTAGGCCAACCA
>CAMLSG010000241.1 GCA_946482635.1 uncultured Duganella sp. | reverse complement strand
GTGCGAGGGCTTCCATGATTGTGGCCTTGTAAATGCGGCCTAGCGGGACGAGGACGCCATTGCGCAAGACGAGCTGGCCTTCCGGGTCGATTTTTTCCACCAGGGACAGGCGCACCGCGGCACGTCGATGGCAGCGTTCAAAGCCGCTGCCGAGTTTTTCCAGCAGGTCGGTCAGGGTCTGGCGCAGCAGCGGTGCGCCTTGCGATGTATGCAGGACCACGTAGTTGTCGGCGGTTTCAAGCCACTGGATGTCTGCAACCTGTACCACGCGCGTGCCGCCGCGTTCGCTGACCAGCAATTGCTGCAGCGGCAGGCCGAGGGTGCCGGTTGCGCGCTCGTTTTGCACGGCGCGGCTGGCCACGCGTTCGCGCAGGCGCTGCATGGCGCGTTGCAGGCGCGCGGCGTCGAAAGGCTTCAGCAGGTAGTCGATGGCGTTGGCGTCGAAGGCCGGCACGGCGTATTCGTCGAAGGCGGTAGCGAAGACCACCAGCGGCGCTGGATGGGGCAGGGAGGCGGCCACTTCCAGGCCACTCACCTCGGGCATTTGCACGTCCAGGAAGATTGCGTCGGGCGCAAAGCTGCCGACTTTTTCCAGCGCTTCCACGCCATCGCGCGCTTCCTCGATGGCGCTTACGCCCGCCTCCTGCGCGAGCATGCGGCGCAGCTTTTCGCGTGCCGGGCGTTCGTCGTCGACGATCAGGATACGCATGGCAGCCTCATTTCTGCGCGCACGCCGGCCGGTTCGAGCTGAACCAGCCGGAGGGTTGCCCGTTCGCCATACAGTGCCCGTAGCCGTTCGCGCAGGTTGCTCACGCCAATACCGGCGCCACCTGTGGCGCCGTTCGCGGCAAGCATCCCGGCGTCGTCGCGGACTGCGAGCACGAGGCTGTCGCCACCCCGTTTTGCACTGATGGCGATCTTCGTCACGCCGCGCCGCCTTTCGACCGTGTGCTTGAACACGTTCTCCAGCAAGGGTTGCATGCTCATCACCGGTACCAGGCATTCGCCGCAGGCCGCGTCGATATCCCAGTCGATCTGTACGCGGTCCACGAAGCGTTCTTCCATCAGGCGTGCATAGCCACGCAGCAGGCGCAGCTCGGTCGTCAAAGGCGCCTGCTGCTGGCCGCTGACGTCCAGCGTGGCGCGCAGCACGTCGGCCAGTTGCATCAGCGTGGCGTCGGCGCGTTCGACATCGCTGTGCATCAGGGAAGAAATCGTGTTCAGCGCATTGAACAGGAAATGCGGCTGCATCTGCTGCGTGAGCTGGTGCAGCTGCGCCGTGCGCAGTTGGGCATTGGCTTGCTCGGCCGCGCGGAAGGACAGCATGCCGAAGGCAATGAGCGTAAAGATCACGACAAAGATCGAGATCTTGATGTTCTCGTACAGGAAGGTCTGGCCCCATGGCTCATGTTCGTAGGTCATGCCGGCCATGGCGTACACGGCGTGCCGGATGCCAAAGGCCAGGGGCGTGAACAAGATCCACCAGACCGGCAGCCATAACGCTTGCCGCATAAACCAGCGTGACGGCGTGGCGAGCATGCCGTCGAAGCGCCGCGTGCCGAACCGCTGCGCAGCCAGCAGGAGGGTGGCTACCGCCATCGACGACGACTCCCACAGGAATGGCTGCCACAGGGGACCGCTGTCGTGGCGCAGGAAATCCTGCACCGCAGTCGCCACCATCATGGCCCAGAACAGCAGCCATGCGACGAGGAGCGAGAGCGTGGCGCGCCGGTTCATTTCTTCTGGTGGCGTGCTTCGACGAGGTCAATCTCGCGCACCAGCTTGCGTGCCGTCTCGTCGGAAATGTGGTGGTGGCGCGCCAGGTCGAAGATGGCCTGGCGCTCGGCCTCCATGGCCGCCAGTCGCAGTTCGCGCTCGGCGCGGTCCAGCTTGCGGAAATGTTCCTTGTTCTGGTCTTCCGCCGACCAGGCCACGTTCAGGCGATATTCATACAGCGCAATCACGCGCGCCGCGGCTTGCGGCAGCACGTCGGGATGGTGGGCGTCGGCCAGCGCCAGTTCGGCGCGTTCGATGGCGGCAATGGCTGCCGATGCAGCCTGGCGCCGCGCCATGTCTTCCTGTTGGCGCTCGGCCGGTTCTTCCGGGAAGCGCATGCCGCCCAGCAGGCGCGGCAAGCCTATGCTGGCCGCCAGCAGCGAAATCAGGATCACCGAGCTGGCCAGCAGGATGGTCAGGTCGCGCGCCGGGAACGGGTCGCCATTCGGCAGGAACAGCGGCAACGTCAGCACGCCAGCCAGGGTGATGGCGCCGCGTGCGCCGGCCAGCGCCGTGGCCAGCAATAGCCGCCAGTGCGGCTTGCCGCCTTGCGCAGAGGCGGCACGGCGGCTGCGGCGGTACAGCGTCACGCGCAGCGTTGCCCATACCCACACGAAGCGCAGCGCAATCAGGCCGAAGCTGATCGCGAAGGCATACAACACCAGCCACCAGGAGTTGATATGGCCGCTTTGTTCCAGCGATTCGCTGGCGCCGCGCAGGATGTCGGGCAATTGTTCGCCGAGCAGCACGAACATCACGCCGTTCAGCGTGAACTGCACCGTGTCCCACACGGCGGTACGCTGGATGCGGGTTGCGGCCAGCGCCTGGCCGCCCAGCTCCACGTAGCTCATGGTGATGCCCGCCGCCACGGCGGCCAGGATGCCCGAAGCGTGCAGGCGCTCTGCGACCAGGTAGGCGCCGAAGGGGATCAGCAGGCTGACGAGGATGGGCGATCCGGCCGGCTCCCCATAGCGCGCGGTGAGCTTGCCTTGCAGCCAGGCGATGGCCGAGGTCACCGCGACGCCGGTGGCGATGCCGGCAGCTGCCAGCCAGACGAAGGTGAGCGAGGCGCTGGTCAGTGAGAAGGTGCCTGTCAGCGCGGCTGCCACGGCAAAGCGGAAGCACACCAGGCCGCTGGCATCGTTCAGCAAGGCTTCGCCTTCGAGGATGTGCATCAGCCGCTTGGGGATCGGGGCGCGCGAGGCAATCGAGCCGACGGCAATCGGGTCGGTCGGCGACAGGATGGCGGCCAGTGCAAACGCCACCGGCAGCGGCATGGCGGGGATCATCCAGTGAATCATGTAGCCGGCGCCCAGGACAGTGAAGATCACCAGGCCCAGGGCCAGTTCGAGGATCACGACGCGGTCGCGGAACAGGCCCGTGTTCGGAATGCGCCAGCCATCTAGGAACAGCAGGGGCGGAATGAACAGCAGGAAGAACAACTCCGGGTCCAACTGGATGCCGTGGCCGGACCACGCAGCGATTCCGGCGCCAAGGGCGATCTGCACCAACGGCAGGGGAATGCCGCCTGACAGCATCCGCTTCACGTATGCGCTGGCGATCACGGCCAGCAGCATTGCCAAAACTATCTCGATAGAATCCATGCGGACATTATAGGGGCATGACAAACCAAAAAGAACTTGTCACTCCGGATAGTCGCTGTCATAATAGCGCCTCCTCTGCGGGAATAGCTCAGTTGGTAGAGCGCAACCTTGCCAAGGTTGAGGTCGAGAGTTCGAGACTCTTTTCCCGCTCCAGAATTCTTGAAAGGACGCCATCGCGCGTCCTTTTTTTGTTGTTTCTGCCCCTCATCGCTCGCGGCGGTTAAAAAAAGGCCGCTATACTGCCGAAACATTCCATACCAAAGGGAATGCCATTTAAAGCAGATTGGAGCGATCGATGAATTCCGTTCAACAAGAAGTTGACGAGCGTAGTAACCTCACAAACTCCAACAAGTTCGAGCTGCTGCTGTTCCGCCTCGGCGTCGATAGCACCAGCGGCAACTCAGAGCTGTACGGCATCAACGTCTTCAAGATCCGCGAGATCGTTGCGATGCCGACCGTGACCGCGGTCGCGGGTTCGGAGCCACACATGCTGGGGGTGGTCAACCTGCGCGGCCAGATCATTCCTGTGATGGACTTGCCGGGCATCGTCGGCGTGAAGCCGAAGACGGGCCTGAACATCATGCTGGTGACCGAGTTCGCGCGCACCACGCAAGCCTTTGCCGTTGAATCGGTGGACGAAATCGTGCGCCTGGACTGGAGCCAGGTGTTGAGCGCTGAAGGCAGCCACGGCGGCGGCATGGTGACTTCCATCGCGCGCGTCGATGGCGACGTGCAGAACACCCGCCTGGCGCAGGTGCTGGACGTGGAAACCATCCTGCGCAACCTGACCCCGAGCGACGGCAAGGATATCGATGAAACCGCAGTGGGCCGCCTGCCGCTGAAGCCTGGCACCTTCATCCTGGCCGCGGACGATTCCGTGGTGGCGCGCAACCTGATCGAGCGCGGCCTGGAAGCGATGCATGCCCCGTTCGTCATGATGAAGACCGGCAAGGAAGCCTGGGACAAGCTGAATCACATCGCCGAAGGCTGCAAGGCCGAAGGCATTCCGGTGGATGACCGCGTGGCCCTGGTGCTGACCGACCTGGAAATGCCGGAGATGGATGGCTTTACGCTGACCCGCCTGGTGAAGCAGGATGCCCGCTTCTCCAAGATTCCGGTGGTGATCCACTCTTCGCTGTCGGGCAAGACCAACGAGGACCACGTGAAGGGCGTCGGCGCCGACGCCTACGTGGCCAAGTTCGTCGCGGAAGAACTTGCGGAGACTATCCGCAAGGTGCTTACGAAGTAAGTTCTTTCAGTTGCCGGCTGTGGAACTTCACATGGTCGGCAATGAAGCTCGAAATAAAGTAGTAGCCATGATCGTAGCCCGCATGCCGGCGCAGCTCCAAAGGCTGTCCGGCGGCGCGGCACGCATCTTCAAACACTCCCGGATATAACTGCTCCTCAAGGAACTTGTCGGCCAGGCCCTGGTCGATCAGGATGCCATTGGGGAAGGGCGCTTCGTCCTGTACGGACATCAGGGCGCTGGCATCGTGCTGCAGCCAGGTTTCCTGGTCCGGGCCAAGATAGCCGGCAAATGCCTTCTGTCCCCACGGGCAGCGCACCGGCGCTGCTATCGGCGCGAACGCCGACACGCTGCGGAACAGGTCCGGCCTGCGCAAGGCCAGCGTCAATGCACCATGCCCGCCCATCGAATGGCCAAAGATGCCGACGCGCTTTGGGTCTACCGGCAATTCATCAATCACCAGTTGGCGCAGTTCGTGGATATAGCTCTCCATGCGGTAATGCTGCGACCATGGGGCTTGGGTGGCGTCGAGATAGAAGCCGGCGCCTTCGCCGAAGTCCCAGCTCGCCGTTTCGCCTTCAATGCCGGCGCCGCGCGGGCTGGTGTCCGGCGCGATGAGGATCAGGCCTTCGCGCGCCGCATACTGCTGCGCGCCGGCCTTGATGGCGAAGGTCTCTTCGGTGCAGGTGAGTCCCGCGAGATAGAACAGAGCGGGCAATGGCCCCTGCGCTGCCTGCGGCGGGATGAAGATGGAGAAGCGCATTGGCAAGCCAATCGCTTCCGACTCATGCCGGTAGAAGCGCTGCACTCCACCATGGCAAACGTGTTCGCTGATCATGTCCATACGTGGCATTGTAACTAAGATTCGTGTGACACGTTTTTCACTTATGCAATATAGTACGGCTCGGAGGTAAGTCTATGACCGATTTGTTAGTCATCTCTGACGAACTCGCATGGCCTTGCGCCATGCTGCTAGCGTGGCTCGCAGGCGAGTTCGTTCACCGTTGGACCAATCTGCCGCGCATCAGTGTGTACGGCTTGGTGGGCTTCCTGCTTGCGCAGGCCATGCCCGATCTTCTTGTGCCGGACGGCAGCAGCCAGGTAACACTGCTCGCCAATATTGCTTTCGGCCTTATCCTGTTTGAGTTTGGTTACCGCATCAACCTGCGCTGGCTGCGCGTCAATCCCTGGATTGCCGTCAGCGGCCTTGCAGAATCTGCGCTCACATTCGGCGCAGTGTTTTCAATCGCTTACTGGCAGGGCATGCCGCCGTTGACGGCTTTGTTGCTTGCTTCGTTGGCGATGTCCACGTCGCCAGCCGGTGTGCTGCGTGTGATTAATGAAGAACGCAGCTCGGGCCAGGTGACGGAACGCTTGCTGCACCTGGTGGCGATGAATTGCGTGCTTGCGCTGTTCGTGTTCAAGGTCGTCGTGGGCTTCTGGGTGTTCCAGACCTCGGGCAGCCTGACGCAGGCCGTGTCGCGCAGCGTGATCGAGCTGCTTGCTTCGGCCGTGTTGGGCGCAGTGGCAGGCATGCTGGTGCCGGCGCTGTTGCGCAGCCTTGGCACGCTGGCGCGCGATGGTACTGTGGCCTTTGCCATGGTGGTCGTGCTGCTGGTGTCGATCACGCAGGCGGCCGACTTGTCGCCGGTGCTGGCAACGCTCACCTTTGGCCTGATGGCACGCCATCGCCGCGTGACATTCACGCGCACGCAGCGTAACTTCGGCGCAATCGGTGAGTTGCTGACGGTGCTGTTGTTCGTGTTTGCCGTGTCCACGCTGGATTGGCAGCGCGTGGTGTTTGGCGCCTCGCTCGGCCTGCTGCTGTTGTTGGTCCGCTTTGCCACCAAGACCATTGCTGTGGCGCTGCTCTCGCACGTTGCCGGTATCTCGTGGCGCAAGGGCGCGTTGATCGGCGTGGCGTTGTCGCCGATGTCGGTGTTCGCCATCCTGCTGCTGGAGCAGACGCGCTACATGGGTATTGTGCTGGTCGATGAGCTGGCGGCGCTGGCTGCCATGACGCTGTTCATGGAAGTGCTGGGGCCGATCATCACGCAGCGTGCGCTGATCCGCGCGCGCGAAACGGCGAAAGAGGAGGGCTGATATGCCGTTGGAAGAATTCAAATCGTCGCAACCGTTGACGATGGGTGTCGAGCTTGAGCTGCAACTGGTCAGCCTGTCCGACTTCGACCTGACTGCGTCGAGCCCGGACTTGCTGCACCTGTTGGCGCGCAAGCCTTTCCCCGGCCACGTCACGCCGGAGATCACCGAGAGCATGATCGAGATTAACAGCGACGTGCACACCAAGCACGGCGAGTTGGTGGCCCAGTTGCGCGAAACGCGCGATACGCTGGTGCGGGCGGCCGACACGCTGAACATCGGCATCTGCGGCGGCGGCACGCACCCATTCCAGCGCTGGTCGGAGCGCAAGATCTTCTCCAAGCCGCGCTTCAAGGAAGTATCGGCACTGTACGGCTACCTGGCCAAGCAGTTCACGATCTTCGGCCAGCACGTGCACATCGGCTGCGCCAGCGGCGACGATGCGCTGTACCTGCTGCATTCGCTGAGCCGCTATGTGCCGCACTTCATCGCGCTGTCGGCTTCCTCGCCCTATGTGCAGGGTAACGACACCCTGTTCAATTCCGCTCGCCTGAACAGCGTGTTCGCCTTCCCCATGAGCGGCCGTGCGCCTTTCATCCTGAAGTGGGACGAGTTCGAGCACAGCTTCTTCTCGAAGATGGAGCATACGGGCGTGATCAAATCGATGAAGGACTTTTACTGGGATATCCGCCCCAAGCCAGAATACGGCACCATCGAATTGCGCGTGTGCGATACGCCGCTCACGGTGGAACGCGCCGCGGCACTGGCCTGCTACCTGCAGGCCCTGTGCTCCTACCTCCTTGAACGCAAGGAAGCGCCGCCGGCGGAGGACGACTACCTGGTCTACAACTACAACCGCTTCCAGGCTTGCCGTTTCGGCCTGGATGGCACTGTGGTGCACCCAAAGACCTACGAAAGCCTGTCCCTGCGCGAGGATATCCTGACCACGCTGCGGCGCATGGATCTGCACGCTGAAGCCCTGGGCGGCAGCGCTGCCCTGAACCACCTGATGCAGGTGACCCATATGGGCAGCGACGCGCACTACCTGCGGGCGGAATTCGACTCTTCCGGCAGCGTGGAGGGCGT
>CAMLSG010000240.1 GCA_946482635.1 uncultured Duganella sp. | reverse complement strand
GCCGATACCGATTCATCGCAGACCAGGATTTCCGGCTTCATGGCCAGGCAGCGCGCGATGGCGATGCGCTGCCGCTGGCCGCCGGAAAACTCGTGCGGATAGCGATGGTAGGCTTGCTGCGGCAGCCCCACCCGCTCCAGCAGCGCCAGCGCCATTTGCGTGCGCTCCGCATCGCTGGCGCCGATCGCGTGCAAGCGCATTGGCTCCAGCAGGATCTGGCCCACCGTGAAGCGCGGGTTCAGCGAGGCATACGGGTTCTGGAAAATGATCTGGATGCGGCGCTTGAACGGCTGGAATTCCTGCGCGCTCATGGCCAGCAGGTCGCGCCCTTCGAACAGGGCGCTGCCGCCTGTCGCCTGGTGCAGGCGCAGCAGGGTCAGGCCGACGGTGGACTTGCCGCTGCCGGATTCACCGACCACGCCCAGGGTCTTGCCGCGCGCCAGCTTGAACGATACGCCTTTGACGGCCGGGAACTCGCGCTTGCCGAACAGGCCTTCGCGCAGCCAGAAGCTCTTTTTCAGGTTCCTGACATCAAGCACGATGTCATCGTCCGGTGCACTGCCCCGCGCGCGCTGCGGCTGCTGCTCGGCTGCGCCAAAGCGCCCTTCCATGTAGTCGTTGATCACGGGCAGCCGCAGGGGGCGCGCATCGAGCGACGGCCGGCAATGCAGCAGCGCGCGCGTGTACAGGTCTTTCGGTTCGGCGAAGACTGCGCGGGCGTCTCCAGTTTCACGCACTTCGCCATGGCGCATCACGATCACTTCGTCGGCGATTTCGGCCACTAGTCCCAGGTCGTGGGTGATGAACAGCACCGACATCCGGTGCTTTTTCTGCAGGCCGGCAATCAGTTCCATGATCTGCTTCTGGATCGTCACGTCCAGGGCGGTGGTCGGTTCGTCGGCGATCAGCAGCTTGGGCTTGCAGGCAATGGCCATGGCGATCATCACGCGCTGCTGCTGGCCGCCGGACATCTGGCTGGGATACGCATCGATCTTCGCCGCAGGCTCGGGGATGCCAACCTCCTCCAGCAATTCCAGCGTGCGGGCGCGGGCGCTGCGCTTGTCCATGCCCATATGCAGCCGCAGCACCTCGCCAATCTGGGCGCCGACCGTGAACACGGGATTGAGAGAGGACATCGGCTCCTGGAAGATCATCGCGATATCCTTGCCGCACATGGCACGGCGTTCGGCAACCGACTGGTGCAGCACTTCGCGGCCTTCAAACAGCACGCTGCTTTGTTCGTCGATCAGGGTGGTCTGCGGCGGCAGCAGCCCCATGACAGCCAGCGAACTGACCGACTTGCCGCTGCCCGACTCGCCCACCAGGGCTACCGTGCGGTTGTGCGGGATGTCGAAGGAAATGCCCTTGACCGCTTCGACCGTGTTCTTCTTGTCGGTGCGGAAGCGGATGCGCAAATTGCGGACCTGTAGCAGCATGTCATTTCACCTTGGGGTCGAGCGCATCGCGCAGTGCGTCGGCGAACAGCGAGAAGGCGGTCACCAGCAGGGCCATGGCGCTGGCGGCGGCGGTGAGCTGCCACCACTTGCCAAGGATCAGCTCATTCTGGGCTTCGTTCAGCATCGAGCCCCAGCTCACCACGCCGACCGGTACGCCGAAGCCGAGGAAGGACAGGATCACTTCGGCCTTGATGAATCCAACTACCAGGATCGACACCTGCACCAGCGCCACATGGCTCACATTGGGGAAAATGTGGCTGAACATCTTGCGCCAGGCCGAGGCGCCGATGGCGTCGGCTGCCATCACGTATTCGCGCGCCTTGTGCTTGATGTACTCGGCGCGAATCAGGCGGTAGGGCCCGGTCCAGCCGGTCAGGCCCAGGATCAGGACGATGGTCATCACGCCTTTCTGCTGCAGTACCGCGGCCACGGTCAGGATCATCAGGATCGAAGGGATCGAGGTGAACACGTTGTAGAACCAGTTGAAGAAATCGTCCACCATGCCGCCGTAGAAGCCGGAAATCGCGCCGAACAGGGTTCCCAGGCCGACCGCCAGCGTGGCCGCGGCCAGGCCGACCACGATCGAGGTCTCGCCGCCCTTGATGGTTTTCCTGATGATGTCGTGGCCCCATTTATCGGCGCCGAACGGCAGGCTGGTCGCGCGCTCGGCAGCCGGTTCGGCGACAGCCTTGCCCAAGGCAGCGCGCAATTCGCGCAAGTCCTCTGCCAATGGATCGAATTCGTTGGCAGGCGGGGCGCCAGGCGGGTTGCCGCCGGGGGCGCCGGCAACCGCCACAGGCGGCATGGCCGGCGCCGCCACAAACGTCGGCGGCGCATAGTTGACCGCAACCTCTTCTTCCCAGTCCGCCGCCACGATGCCGGTTGCGGAAGCTGCGAGCAAGAGCAGGAAAGCCGCAACCACCGCCAGCGCCGCCATGGCAACCCGGTCCGCCAGCAGGCGGCGCCAGGCCAGGGTCCACAAGCCGGCCGAATCATGAATTGCGTGCATGCGCTGTCCTTACTTGAGCTGAACGCGCGGATCGACAGCCTGGTACAGCAGATCGGTCAGCAGGTTGAACACCATGGTGGCCACGGCAACGTAGACGGTAATGGCTTTGATCACGGGAAAATCGGAACGTTCCACCGCCAGGATCACTTCGCGCCCGATGCCGGGGATGCCGAAGAAGCGCTCCAGCAGGAAAGCGCCGATCAGCATGGCCGGCAAGCTCGCCATGACATGGGTAATGATCGGGATCGCCGCATTGCGCAGCACATGCACCCACATCACGCGCCGCTCCGGCAAGCCCTTGGCGCGCGCCGTGCGCACATAATCCTGGCCCACCTCGTCCAGTACGAAGCTGCGGTACAGGCGCAAGGTCGGCGCCAGCGAAACGGCCAGGCCGATCAGGATCGGCAGCGCCGCAAAATGCAGGTTCTCCAACAGGCCCGCGCCCCAGCCCTGCACAGGGAACAGGCCGGCCTTATAGGCCAGCCAGTACTGGAACACGATGATATAGACCAGGATGGAAATCGACATGCCTGCCGTGCAGGCCACCATCACCACGCGATCGGTCAGCGAGCCGCGCACGAAGGCCACCGCCAGCGCAAGGGCAATGCCGAGCAGGGTTTCCAGCACGGTCAGCGGCACCAGCACGGTCAGCGAAGGCCCAAGCCGGGAAGCAATGATGTCCGAAACGGCCTCGCCGGTAGCCCAGCTCTGGCCGAAATCGAAGGTGGCAATCTGTTTCAGGAAGATGCCCAGTTGCACATACCACGGCTGGTCCACGCCAAGCTGGCGGCGAATATTTTCGATGCTGGCCGTATCAGACATCTTGCCGGCCAGGATATAGGCCGGGTCGCCGCCAACCCAGTTAAACAGCACGAACACCAGCAGCACCACACCCAGCATGGTGGGCAGCATCTGCCACAGGCGGCGCAATATGTATGAAGCCATGTCTGATTTCAGCGGCAAGAGTTGGCCGTAACAATAACGCAAAACTATCCAAAGAGAAACTTGCAGGCTTCCCACTTGTGTACACAAGCCCCATGTTTTTGCGCCATCAGTAACAAAATGTACATTCGCAAATATTTCCCCGCCATGCCTCATATTAGCGGCAAAAAGCAGCCATATCGCTTCAATATGCCGTCATTTTGCCGAATCAGCGTTTTCTAAGTGAAGTACTTATGTTGCGCTTTCGTAACAACATGTGGCGTTTTGTTTCAAAAAGATTGCAAGCATAGAACACTTGCAAGAAAGTACTAGAAGCCTATTGCTAGGTTTTGCACAAACGCAAAGAACAGTCCACCTTCTGGGAGTCAAAGAATTATGATGAAAGAGAATACCCTGTCGCATGCAATCCGCCTGGCGTGCGCCAGCGGTTTGCTGGCAGCCGGAGTCTGCGCACCAGTCTTCGCCCAGCAAGCCGACGCGCCTATCCAGCGCGTTGAAATTACCGGTTCGTCGATCAAGCGTATCGCGCAAGAGGGCTCGCTGCCAATCCAGACCCTGAGCCGCAAGGACATCGAGCAGACCGGCGTGAAAAACGTGGCAGACCTGATTGCCATCCTGCCGTCGATGCAGGGCATGATCACCTCGTCCGCCTCCATCAACGGCGGCGGCGGCGGCGTGCAAAGCGCATCGATCCACTCGATCGGCACCGACTATACCCTGGTGTTGCTGAACGGCAAGCGCATGGCGCCTTATGGTACCGGCAGCGCGGTCAACCTGGCATCGATTCCATTGGCAGCGGTCGAGAAGGTGGAAATCCTGACCGACGGCGCCTCCACCCTGTACGGTTCGGACGCCATCGCCGGCGTGGTCAACTTCATCCTGAAGAAGAACCAGACTGACCTGAGCATCGACCTGACTTACAACCGTCCGCAGCACAAAGGCGGCCAGAGCGCCAACGTCTCGATCACCAAAGGCTTCGGCGACCTGCAGCAAGACGGCTTCAACGTGATGCTGGCTTACAGCCACGACCAGGCCAAGGCACTGAACGCCGACCAGCGCGAGTTCGCCAACTCCGGCGTGCGCAAGTTCAGCCAGGGCGGCAAGCAGTACGCGACCTGGCAAAACTCGATCAACTCGATCCCGGCCAATGCGGAAGTCGTCGACAGCGCAGGCAACGACGTCGCCTTCTCGCCTGACCTGGTCAACAATGGCAAGTGCAGCGGCCCGAATACCTTCGCGCGCGGCGGTGTCTGCCGTTACGACTATGCAGCAACTGTCGAACTGCTGCCTGAACTGAAGCGTGACAGCCTGTTCACGTCCGGCACGCTGAAAATTTCCGACAAAACCCGCCTGAGCGGTGAATTCGTCTACTCGAAGTTCACCAGCACCGCGCGCTACGCCGCGCCGGCGCAGCCGCTGACCACCATGAGCACCGATCCGATCACCGGCGTGAAGACTGTCAGCCCGGTGTACATCGTGCCTTACAAGAAATCGGTGGAACCGCTGCTGGCTGGCCAAGGCATCGATCCGGCCCAGGTCACCGATGCCTGGCTGTACTTCCGTGCGAAAGACGCCGGCGGCCGCGCCGACGACTGGGGCACCAAGGCGCTGCACTTCTCGGCAGCACTGGATTCCGAGATCGCCGACTGGGCCGTCAACGCAACTTACACCCACTCTGAAAACAAGCAGACCGATGAAGCGGCTGGCGGCTACATGAGCGGCGACAAGTTCGAAGCCCTGGTCAAGTCCGGCGCCTACAACCCGTACATCATCAACCCGAACGCCAGCGACATCCTGGCGCCGGCCGTGCTGAACGAAAACCTGGAAACCCAGAAATCGAAGCTGGACGTGTTCAGCGCACACGCTTCGCGCGAACTGTTCGCCATGTCAGGCGGTAACGCCGCACTGGGCCTGGGCGCCGACTACACCATCCAGCGCTACATCGATTCGCCAAGCCAGATCCTGATGGGCCCTGGCCCTGGCAATCCGGGCTGGACCGACACCGTGATCGGCGGCGGCACCGGCTCCCAGCCGCTGGACGCCAAGCGCAACAACTGGGGTGCATTCGCCGAACTGGTCATGCCAGTAACGAAAGAGCTGGAAGTGACGGCGGCAACCCGTTACGACAGCTTCGACGCAGTCGACAAGCGCAACACAAGCTACGACGTGAACGGTAATGCCTCGGCAGCCGGCAAGCAGGGCAACGACGTCTCGAAGGCAACCTACAAGCTGTCCGCCAAGTGGCAGCCTTCGCGCCAGTTCATGCTGCGCGGTTCCTACGGCACCGGCTTCAAGGCGCCGACCATGAACAATATCTCGGACCCGCTGAAGAACGGTGGCTCGTCCAACTTCTTCGACTGCCCGATCAAGTCGGCAACCGACCCGCGCTTCCCGTACTGCCGCGGCGTACAGGAATACGGCCTGCTGACCGTTGGTAACCCAAGCACCGGTGCTGACGCGCTGAAGCCGGAAACCTCGAAGCAGGCCACCCTGGGCATGCGCCTGGAGCCGATGGATTCGCTGTCGCTGGGCGTCGACTTCTGGGACGTGAAACTGAAGAACCAGATCCAGAAGCTGTCGCAGGACATGCTGTTCCGTACCCCGGCCCTGGCCGAGAAATACGCCACCATCTACTTCGACCCGATCCAGAAGTCGAAGGTGCTGGTGATGACCCAGTCGCCCCTGAACCTGGCCAGCTCGCACTACCGCGGTGTCGACTTCGACGCCACCTTCCGCAACAACACCCCGATCGGCAAGCTGACCACCAACTGGTCCGCTACCTATATGCTGAAAGCGGAGAAAACGGTGCCAACGGCCGACGGTTCGAACAAGACCGAAAGCAGCGTCGGCCGCTTCGACTCCTATGACGACGTGACCTTCCGCTGGATCTCGCGCCTGGTGTTCTCGCTGAAGTCGTCCGAGCAGTGGGCCAACTCGCTGACCGTGAACTACAAGTCCTCTTACGCCGACAAGGAATACGTGGCGGACGACGGCCGCGTGCGTTCGGTCAATGCCGACGGCACCCTGGGCGGCTATGTCGACCTGAAGGGCCACAAGGTCAAGGAGTATTACACCCTGGACTGGCAGTCGAAGTACATCTTCAGCCAAAACTGGTCGGTCACCGGCGGCATCCGCAACCTGCTGGACAAAGATCCTCCACTGTCGATCCGCGACACCGGCGGCGGCAACCAGGTTGGCTACGACGGTCGCTACACCGACCCGCTGGGCCGTACCTTCTACCTGACCGCCAGCTACAAGTTCAAATAATCCGGCTTTAGCAAGACTCCCGCTCCCCGCCCGCGCAAGCCGGCGGGGATTTTTTATTGTCGCTTAATGTTTCATTTGTTTCACTTATCAAACATCTATTGCTAAACCAAGCCACTGGTGGTTTGATAGCGTCCCTATTATTTCATTACTGAGACGTTTATCAATGATCATCGAGAAAGCCCTGTCGCGCTCCCTGCGCGTGATGTTCGCTGGTAGCCTGGCCATCGGCAGCGCCACCGCCCTGGCCCAGGAAGCAGCCCCTGAAGCGCCGATGCAGCGCGTAGAAATCACCGGCTCCAGCATCAAACGCATTGCCGCCGAGTCCTCGCTGCCGGTGCAATCGTTCAGCCAGAAAGACATCAAGAAGTCGGGCGTCTCCACCGTCACCGACTTCATCCAGCAACTGCCAGCCATGCAGGGCTTCTCCGTAGCAGCCGACTCCGTCGGCGGCGGCGGCGGCGGCGTGACCACCGCTTCGATCCACGACATTGGCGCAGCCTACACCCTGGTGCTGCTGAACGGCCGCCGCATCGCCCCGGCCAACTCCGGCACCACCATCGACCTGAATTCCATTCCCTTGTCGGCCATCGAGCGCGTTGAAGTGCTGACCGACGGCGCTTCCGCGCTGTACGGCGCCGACGCCATTGCCGGCGTGGTCAACTTCATCCTGAAAAAAGGCGCCACCGACTGGGAAATCAATGCCAAGTATTCGCGCCCTGAACAAAGCGGCGGCGCCAGCAACGCCATTTCCTTGTCCAAGGGCTTTGGCGACATCGACGAAGACGGCTACAGCGTGTTCTTCTCCCTCAGCCACGATGAGCAAAAGCAGCTGAAGGCGTCCCAGCGCGACTTCGCCCGCACCGGCATCATCAACTTCACCGACCCGTCCAACGGCAAGCAGCTGCAGTTCATCAACGGCTCTTCCCGTTCGCTGCCAGCCAACGCCGGCGTGACGTACAATTCCAGCGAGATCGACCCAAGCACCGGCAAGCCGGTGGAAAAGACCGTCAACCTGAACCCGTATGCACTGGCCCACGGCGGCAAGTGCGCCACGGTCAATGCCGACTTCTACGGCGACGGCAACTGCTACTTCGACAGCGCCTCGACCATCGAGATCAATCCGAAATCGCAGCGCGATGCCCTGTTCTCCTC
>CAMLSG010000239.1 GCA_946482635.1 uncultured Duganella sp. | reverse complement strand
TGGTCGGTCGGGATGTTGACCGCCTTGGCGGTCTCGATCACGCGCGCCACGTCGGTGGCGGTGACTTCCTTGTCCTTGATCGCCACCATGCCGCTGGAATTGAAGCTGCGGATATGGCTGCCCGCAATGCCCGCGTACACGTTGCGGATCTTGCAGTCGGCCATCAGTTCCGCCTCTTCCAGCGCGCGCTGGATCGATTCGACGGTCGCCTCGATGTTCACCACCACGCCCTTTTTCAGGCCGCTGGATTCGTGCTGGCCCAGGCCAATCACTTCGTGGCGTCCATCGCCCATCACTTCGGCCACCACGGCCACCACTTTGGAGGTGCCGATGTCGAGGCCGACGATCAGGTTTTTAGCGTCTTTAGTCATCTCTATGCCCTGCTTTCAACGTTTCTTCGTTTCTGACGGGATCTTCAATCCCGCTGCGCTCAAAGCCAGGCCGTTCTGGTAGCGCATGTCAATCGTTTCAATATTCGGCACGCGGCTGGAAATCTGCGGCCAGATCCCGACCAGGCGCTGCACCCGCTGATGCAGGGTGTCATGCGTTGCCTCGCGTCCCAGCGCCACACTGGCGCCGTTGTCCAACTTCACCGTCCACGCATAGCGTCCCGACAGGGCTACGCCCTTCGGCACCAGGCTGGCCGGCGCAAACCAGTTCTTCAACTCGCCGTAGCGCGCCAGTACTTCTTTCTCGCTGCCATCCGGGCCGGAAAACTCCGGCAGCTCGTGATCCTCTTCCGCTTCGGCCAGGTTGGCGGTGAAGACATCGCCTTTCACCGACAGCAGCCTTCCGTCTTCGCCCCAGGTGCCGAGCGCTTCATGCTCTTCCAGCGAGACGATCAGCTGGTTCGGCCACTCGCGCCGCACGCTGGCGCGGCGCACCCACGGCACCGACTCGAACACCTTGCGCACGTGCTCCAGGTCGGCGGTGAAGAAGTTGCCTGCCAGGCGGCCCTGGGTTCCGTTGCGCAGCGTCAGGTGGTTCACATGCTTGAACTCCGACTTGTCCATGGTTTCAACGCGGATGGCGCGCAAATCGAATACAGGACGATTCGCCACCCACCACACGCCGGCAACGGCGCAAGCCAGCACCGACAGCGCGAACAGGCCGCTGGCGGATGCATTCAAGGCTTTGACGTCGTGCCACATAAGTCTTTTCGGTCCTTACTTTTTCAGTTTCAGTCGTGCGGTGCGCAGGATTTCCACGCACAGCTCTTCATAGCTCACGCCGGTCGCGCGGGCAGCCATCGGCACCAGCGAGTGGCTGGTCATGCCCGGCGAGGTGTTCACTTCCAGCAGGAAGGGCTTGTGGTCCTTGGCGCGCAGCAGCACGTCGACCCGGCCCCAGCCTTCGCAGCCGACGGCGCGGTAGGCCGCAACGGCCAGGCGCTGCATCTCGTCCTGCATCGCCTGGTCCAGCTGCGGCGGGCAGAAATACTTGGTGTCGTCGGTGAAGTACTTGTTGTTGTAGTCGTAGTTGCCTTGCGGGGCCACGATTTCCACGATCGGCAGCGCGCGCGCATCCTTGCCGGTGCCTAGCACGGCGACGGTGAACTCGCGGCCTTCCACGAACTCCTCGGCCAGCACGCAATCGTCCAGCGCGGCGGCGGCGTCGTAGGCGGCTTTCAGGCCGGCCTTGTCGCTCACTTTGGTGATGCCGATGGTCGAACCTTCATGTGGCGGTTTCATGATCAATGGCAGGCCAAGGCGCGCCGCTTCCCCGTCCAGGTCGGAATCGGCGCCCAGCACCGCGTATTCAGGGGTCGGCAGGTTTTCGCGCAGCCACAGGATCTTGGTGGTGATCTTGTCCATGCCCACCGAGCTGGCCATCACGCCGGAGCCGGTGTACGGGATGCCAAGCAGTTCCAGGGCGCCCTGGATACTGCCGTCTTCGCCGTAGCGGCCATGCAGAGCGATGAACACGCGGTCGAATTTTTCGGCGGCCAGTTCGGCCAGCGAGCGTTGGCCCGGGTCGAAGGCGTGGGCGTCCACGCCCTGCGATTGCAGGGCCGCCAGCACGCCGGTGCCGGACATGATGGACACGTCGCGTTCGGCCGACAGGCCGCCCATCAGCACGCCCACCTTGCCGAATGCTTGCGCTTCTTGTGCAGTCAGTTTCGTCATCGCGTCAAGCCTTCCAGTTCGTAAGTTTTGCAGGGACGCCGCTGATCGAGCCTGCGCCCATCGTGAGCACGACGTCGCCGTCGCGCACCACATTCATGATCGTTTCCGGCATGTCGGCGATGTTTTCGACGAATACCGGTTCAGTCTTGCCGCGCGCGCGGATTGCGTGCGCCAGCGCACGGCCGTCGGCGGCCACGATCGGCGCCTCGCCCGCTGCATAAACATCGGACAGCACCAGTACATCGACGGTGCTCAGGACTTTTGCGAAGTCCTCGAACAGGTCGCGCGTGCGGCTGTAACGGTGCGGCTGGAAGGCCAGCAGCAGGCGGCGGCCCGGATAGGCGGCGCGCGCTGCGGCGGTGGTGACTTCCATTTCAATCGGGTGGTGGCCGAAATCGTCCACCAGGGTGAAGCTGCCGCCCGCTGGAATAGCGACTTCGCCGTACTTGGTGAAGCGGCGGCCGACGCCTGCGAAGCCCGCCAGGCCGGCTTGCGTTGCCGTATCCGGCACGCCGATTTCGCGCGCAATGGCAACGGCGGAGCAGGCGTTCTGCACGTTATGCATGCCTGGCTGGTTCAGCACGATGTCCAGGTCCGGGAAGCCTTCCTGCAGCACCGTGAAATGCATCTGGGTGCCGACGGCGCGCGCATTGACCGCGCGCACTTCGGCGTCTTCCGCAAAGCCATAGGTCGTCACCGGCTTGGTTACCTGAGGGATGATGGCGCGCACATGCGGATCATCGATGCACAGCATGGCGCGGCCGTAGAACGGCAGGCGATGCGTGAAGTGCACGAAGGCTTGCTTCAGTTTCTCGAAATCGTGCTCGTAGGTCTCCATATGATCGGCGTCGATGTTGGTGATGACTTCGATCATTGGGGTCAGGTTCAGGAACGAGGCGTCCGATTCGTCCGCTTCGGCCACCAGGTATTCGCCGGAGCCCAGCTTGGCATTCGCGCCGGCTGCGGTCAGGCGGCCGCCGATCACGAAGGTCGGATCCAGGCCGCCCTCGGCCAGCACCGATGCCACCAGGCTGGTGGTGGTGGTCTTGCCGTGGGTACCGGCAATGGCGATGCCGCGCTTCAGGCGCATCAGTTCACCGAGCATGACCGCACGCGGCACGATAGGGATCTTGCGGGCGCGCGCGGCGACCACTTCCGGATTGTCTTCCTTGACGGCGGTCGAGGTGACGACCGCGTCGGCGTTGCCGATATAGCTGGCGTCGTGGCCCTGGTGCACGGTTGCGCCCATGTCGACCAGGCGCTGGGTCACGGCGTTCGAACCGAGGTCCGAGCCGGAGACGTTGTAGCCCAGGGTCACCAGCACTTCGGCGATGCCGCTCATGCCGCTGCCGCCGATGCCGACGAAGTGAATGTTCTTTACTTTATGTTTCATGCTAGTGCTTCCAATTCTTGTGCGATGGCGTCATTCGCATCGCGCTTGCCCACTGCAAGCGCGGCGGCCGCCATCTTCAGGCAGGTGTTGCGGTTCAAGGTCTGCAACAGTGCTGCCAGGCTTTCCGGATTCAGTTCCGTCTGCGGCATGTGGATGGACGCGCCCTGCTTGGCCATCCATTGCGCGTTGTCGCGCTGGTGGCTGGTCGTCGAGACCACCAGGGGAACCAGCACGCTGGCAACGCCGGCTGCCGTCAGCTCCGACACGGTGATCGCGCCGGCGCGGCAGATCACGATGTCCGCCTGCGCGTAGGCGCCCGCCATGTCGTCGATGAAATCGACCACGTTAGCTTCCACATGCGCCTGCGCGTAAGCCGCGCGCAGGGCTTCGATATTCTTCTTGCCCGACTGGTGGGTCACCAGCGGACGCTGTTCCGGCGCGATCAGCGCCAGTGCCGCCGGCAGCGCATCGTTGAGCGCTTTGGCGCCCAGGCTGCCGCCCACCACAAGGATGCGCAGCACGCCGTCGCGGCCAGCGAAGCGCTGTTCCGGTGCCGGCAGCGCCAGGATTTCCTTGCGTACCGGATTGCCGGTAACGACAGCCTTGCCCGCTACCGCGCCGAAATCGGCCGTGAAGCCGAAGAAGACCTTTTTCGCCATCGGCGCCAGGGTCTTGTTCGACAGCAGCAAGCCGGCATCGGCATTCACCAGTGCCAGGGGCACGCCGCGCAGCTTGGCCATCACACCGCCCGGCACGCACACATAGCCGCCCATGCCCAGCACCACATCCGGTTTGCGCTTGCCGATGAAGCGGAAGCAATCCACGAACGCGCCAAGCATCTTGAACGCGCCGCCGATGGTGTGCGCCAGGCCCTTGCCGCGCATGCCGCTGAAGTGAACCACGTCCATTTCCACGCCGTGCTTCGGCACCAGCTCCGTTTCCATGCCATGCGAGGTGCCGAGCCAGGAAACTTCCCAGCCACGGGCGCGCATGGCCTGGGCAATCGCCAGGCCGGGGAAAATGTGGCCGCCGGTGCCGGCTGCCATGATCATCAGGCGCTTTGTCATACGCGCCCTCCCCGCATCATCTGGCGGTTCTCGAAGTCGATGCGCAGCAGGATCGCCAGGCCAACGCAATTGATGATAATGCCGGTGCCACCGTAGCTCATGAGCGGCAGGGTCAGGCCTTTGGTTGGCAGCAAGCCGAGGTTCACGCCCATATTGATAAATGTCTGTACGCCAATCCAGATGCCGATGCCCTTGGCGGCCAGTCCGGCGAAGGTCTGGTCCATGGCAATAGCCTGGCGGCCGATGTCGAAGGCACGCTTGACGATCCAGTAGAACATGCCGATGGTGACCAGCACGCCGATCATGCCCAGCTCTTCCCCGATCACGGCCAGCAGGAAGTCAGTATGCGCTTCCGGCAGGTAGTGCAGTTTTTCCACGCTGGCGCCCAGGCCCACGCCGCCGATCTCGCCGCGGCCGAAGGCAATCAGCGAGTGGGTCAGCTGGTAGGACTTGTTCAGGGCGTTCTCCTCTTCCCAAGGGTTGAGATAGGCGAACAGGCGCGCGCGGCGGAATGGCGACAGCCAGATGATTGCCACGAAAATCGTCACCAGCATGCCGGCGATGCCGCCGAACCAGACCGCGTTGACGCCGCCCAGGAACAGGATGCCCATCGCAATGCAGACGATCACACCAAAGGCGCCCAGGTCGGGCTCCAGCAGCAGCAACAAGCCGACGAAGGCTACCGCCAGCGCCATCGGCGCGAAGCCCTTGGACAGGCGGTGCATGAATTCCTGCTTGCGCACGGTATAGTCGGCCGCGTACAGCACGATGAAAAGCTTCATCAGCTCCGACGGCTGGAACTGGAATACCTTCAGCGACAGCCAGCGGCGGCCGCCGTTCACGTTCACGCCCAGCCCGGGAATCAGGACCAGGACCAGCGCCACCAGGGTGCCGATGAACAGGTACGGCGCCGCCTTCTGCCAGACTTCCACGCGCACGCGGAACGACACGGCCGCGGCCACGATGGCGATGGCAATGAAGACTGCCTGGCGCTGCACGAAGTAGTGGTTCTTGTAGGCGGCAAACTTGGGCGAATCCGGCAGCGCAATCGAGGCCGAATATACCATCACCATGCCGAACAGCATGAGCAGCAGCACCGACCACACCAGCGGCTGGTCGTATTCCATCATCTTCGAGTGGCGCGCGCGTCCATCCAGCGGAGCTGGGGACTCGGCGCCACCGAAGCGGAATGGAAGCTGGATTGCCATCAGATCTCCTGCCCCGCATCAAGTGCGATCTCGCGCACGGTGTCGATGAACACCTGCGCGCGGTGCGCATAGTTCTTGAACATGTCCAGGCTGGCGCAGGCCGGCGACAGCAGCACGGCATCGCCGGCATGAGCCAGCGCGGCCGCACGCTTGGTTGCTTCTTCCAGCGTGGCGAAATCTTCCATTTTCACGCCGGTCGGCTCGAGCGCCGCGCGAATGGCCGGCGCATCGCGGCCGATCAGGACCACGGCGCGCACGAAACGGCGCACCGGGTCGGCCAGCGGATCGAATTCCTGGCCTTTGCCGTCGCCGCCGGCGATCACCACCAGTTTTTGCTCGCCGCCGGCAAACGATTGGCCCAGGCCGACCAGCGCGGCGACAGTCGCGCCCACGTTGGTGCCCTTGGAATCGTCGTAATAGTCGACGCCATTGATCGATGCCACCAGCTCCACGCGGTGCGGCTGGCCTTTGTAGTCGCGCAGGCCGTGCAGCAGCGGCGCGAACGGCAGGCCGATGGCGCGGCACAGGGCCAGCGCTGCCAGCGCATTGGAGGCATTGTGCGTGCCGCGGATCTGCAGCGCATCGGCCGGCATCAGCTTCTTGGTGTAGCACTCCACCGGCGGAGGCGGCGGATCGTTTTTCTTGCGGCGCTTCGGCGGCTCGACGTCGTCGGTCGGTTCGGCAGTAGCCAGCCAGTACACGCCACGCTCGTTGACCAGGCCGAAGCTGTGCGCCAGTTCCGGCGCATCCGTGCCGAAGGTGAGGTTTTCGCCGATCGGGTTGGCCATGGCCATGGTCCACTTGTCGTCGCGGTTCAGCACGCGCACGGTGTCGTCGCCGAAGATGCGCTTCTTGTCGTCGGCGTAGGCCTGCATGCTGCCGTGCCAGTCCAGGTGATCCTGGGTCACGTTCAGCACGGTGGCTGCATCGGCATTCAGACTATAGGTCGTATGCAGCTGGAAGCTGGACAGCTCGAGCACCCAGGCTTGCGGCAGGGTTTCGTTTTCCATCACCTCGCGCAGCACGTCCAGCGCGGCCGGGCTGATATTGCCTGCCACGCGCACCGACAGGCCGGCGCGTTCGCACAACTGGCCGGTCAGGCTGGTGACGGTGGTCTTGCCGTTGGTGCCGGTGATGGCGATCACCTTCGGCGCATAGGCGCGGTCATCCTTCAGCCATTTCAGCGCCTGGGCGAACAATTCGATCTCGCCCCAGACGGGAATGCCCTTCTCCGCAGCAGCCGGCATGATCTCGGCCAGTTCCTTGTTCGGGCCCAGGCCCGGGCTGGCGCAGACGAAGTCCACGCCATCCAGCAGCGCCGCGTTGAACGGGCCGGAAATGAACTGCGTGCCCGGCAACTGCTCGCGCAGCAGCGGCAGGCGGTCAGGCACCGGGCGCGTGTCGGCAACGCGCAGCAGCGCGCCGCAGCGCGCCAGCCAATGCGCCATCGCCAGGCCCGACTCGCCGAGCCCCAGTACCAGTGCAATTTTGCCGTTATAGATCATCAGCGCAGCTTCAGAGTAGACAGGCCAACCAGGACCAGCATCATCGTGATAATCCAGAAGCGCACGACAACCTGGGTCTCTTTCCAACCCTTCTGTTCAAAGTGGTGGTGCAGTGGCGCCATCAGGAAGACGCGGCGGCCGGTGCCGTAGCGCTTCTTGGTGTACTTGAACCAGCCCACCTGGATGATCACCGAGACCGTCTCCGCAACAAAGATGCCGCCCATGATGAACAGGACGATTTCCTGGCGCACGATGACGGCGATGGTGCCGAGAGCGCCGCCCAGCGCCAGTGCGCCGACGTCGCCCATGAACACTTGTGCAGGGTGCGCGTTGTACCACAGGAAGGCCAGGCCCGCGCCCGCCATCGCACCGCAGAAGATGATCAGCTCACCCGCACCAGGGATGTGCGGGATGAACAGGTACTTCGAATAGGTTGCGGAACCGGTCAGGTAGGCGAACAGGCCCAGTGCCGAACCCACCATCACGGTCGGCATGATGGCCAGGCCATCCAGGCCGTCGGTGAAGTTCACCGCGTTGGAAGTGCCCACGATCACGCAATAGGTCAGCGC
>CAMLSG010000238.1 GCA_946482635.1 uncultured Duganella sp. | reverse complement strand
CGGACATGATCGACGCCGCGGAAGACCGCGAGCGCTTCCAGAAGCTGCTGCAGGACCTGGGCCTGCGCCAGCCGCCGAACCGCACCGCGCGCACCGAAGAAGAAGCGCTGGCGCTGGCACAGGAAATCGGCTATCCGCTGGTGGTGCGTCCTTCCTACGTGCTGGGCGGCCGTGCGATGGAAATCGTGCACGAGCAGCGCGACCTGGAGCGCTACATGCGCGAAGCGGTGAAGGTGAGCAACGACTCGCCGGTGCTGCTGGACCGCTTCCTGAACGACGCCATCGAGTGCGACGTCGACTGCATCTCCGACGGCGACACCACCTTCATCGGCGGAGTGATGGAACACATCGAGCAAGCCGGCGTGCACTCGGGCGACTCCGCCTGCTCGCTGCCGCCTTACTCGCTGTCGCAAGAGACCATCGATGAACTGAAGCGCCAGACCTCGCTGATGGCCAAGGGCCTGAACGTGGTCGGCCTGATGAACGTGCAGTTCGCGATCCAGAAGCAGGATGGCAAAGACGTCGTCTACGTGCTGGAAGTGAACCCGCGCGCCTCGCGTACCGTTCCTTACGTGTCCAAGGCGACCGGCCTGCAACTGGCCAAGATCGCCGCACGCTGCATGGTCGGCCAGAAGCTGGCAGAGCAGGGCATCACCAAGGAAGTCGTGCCGCCTTACTTCAGCGTCAAGGAAGCCGTGTTCCCGTTCGTGAAATTCCCTGGCGTGGATACCATCCTCGGCCCAGAGATGAAATCGACCGGCGAAGTGATGGGCGTAGGCACCACCTTCGCGGAAGCGTTCGTGAAGTCCCAACTGGGCGCCGGCGTCAAGCTGCCGAAGTCCGGCAAGGTCTTCCTGTCGGTGAAAGCGTCGGACAAGCCGCGCGCAGTGAAAGTGGCAAAAGACCTGGTCGACGCCGGCTTCACCCTGTGCGCCACCAAGGGCACCGCTGCCGTGATCGCCGCCGCCGGCATTCCTGTCACCCCGGTGAACAAGATGTCCGAAGGCCGTCCGCACGTGGTCGACATGATCAAGAACCACGAAATCGTCCTGGTGATCAACACCGTGGAAGAGAAGCGTACCGCGATCCACGACTCGCGCAGCATCCGTACCTCGTCGCTGGCGGCCCGCGTGACCACCTACACCACGATCGCCGGTGCCGAGGCGGCCGTGGCCGGTATCCGCCACCTGGACGAATTGCGTGTGTACGATTTACAAGGCCTGCATAAGTCTTTAAACTAAGCCGAAGTAAGTAGTACGCTTGACAATATAACCACAGAGCCCGCGCTGAAGCATGGCGCGGGCTCTGTGTTTTTTAGCAATTTAACAAGAGACAGATATGAATTCCGTTCCACTCACCAAATTCGGCGCTGAACTCCTGAAAGAAGAGCTGCACCAGCTCAAGACCAAGGAGCGCCGCATTGTCATCGATGCCATCGCCGAAGCGCGTTCGCACGGCGACCTGTCCGAAAACGCCGAATACGATGCCGCCAAGGAGCGCCAGGCTTTCGTCGAAGGCCGTATCGCGGAGCTGGAAGGCAAGCTGAGCTCGGCCCAGATCATTGACCCATCCACCCTGGATGCGGAAGGCCGCGTGGTGTTTGCCTCCACCGTGGACCTGGAAGACCTGGAGTCGGGCCAGAAGGTGAGCTACCAGATCGTCGGCACGGATGAAGCCGACCTGAAGATGAGCAAAGTATCGGTAACCTCGCCGATCGCCCGTGCCCTGATCGGCAAATACGCCGGCGACGTGGTGGAAGTGCAAGCCCCGTCCGGCCCGCGCGAATACGAAATCATCGACGTACGCTACGTCTGATGCTGCTGGAGAAAGTGCGCCTGCTGGTAGCCGCCCTGTGGGCCGGCAGCCTGTGGGCGGTCGGCTACCTGGTAGCGCCGACCCTGTTCGCATCGCTGGACCGCGTGCTGGCCGGCTCGATTGCCGGGCTGATGTTCCACGCCGAGGCCATGCTGTCGCTGGGCTGCGGCGCCGCCATGGGCGTGCTGCTGTTCTTCGGCACCCGCGACTGGACGCCAAAGCGTCGCCGCTCGGTACTGCTGATTGTGGTAGCGATGGTGATGTGTACGGTGGTGTCCCACTTTGGCCTGCAGCCGATGATGGCGGCGGCCAAGGCTTCCGGCGACGGCAGCTTCGGCAAGCTGCATGGGATTTCGAGCACCATTTACCTGGTACAAAGCCTGCTGGCGGGCTGGCTGCTCTGGCGGCAGGCATAAAAAAAAGGGGACGTACCCCTTTTTTTCATTAAAGGGGTACGTCCCCTTTTTTAGCCCACGGTTTTCTTGGTGCCGGTCTTCTTCTTGACGCGCTTGATGGTGCCGCCGGCGGTAACGCGTTCGTTCCCCTTCAGCAGGACTTTGCTCACGGATGGCTTCTTGGTGCCGGAGGCGCTTGGCTTGACGATCGTTACCATGCGCATGCCTTTGCCGGCCTTGCCGGTGGCGGCTTTCTCGGCTTCCACGCGAGGGCGGTACAGCACCAGCAGCTTGCCGATGTGCTGCACCGGCGCGGCGCCGGTCTTCTCGCAGATGGTTTCGTACATTTCGATGCGGGCTTCGCGGTCATCGCCGAAAACGCGCACCTTGATCAAGCCGTGGGAATCCAGGCCCAGCTCGATCTCCTTCATCACGGAAGGGGTCAGGCCGGATTCGCCAACGAGGACGATTGGCTTCAGGCCATGGGCTTCGGCGCGCAGGACACTGCGTTCGGCAGGGGTAAGGTTCAGCATAGTTATTTTTGGATAGGTTCTCTTAAAGGCAGTATTCTACGCTAATGGCTAAGAACAAAATAAACAAAAACTGGTTGCACGACCATATTAACGATCCGTACGTGAAGGCCGCCCAGAAGGATGGCTACCGTGCCCGGGCAGCCTATAAGCTGAAAGAGATCGACGAAGATGCCAAGCTGATCAAGCCCGGCCAGGTGATCGTGGACCTGGGCTGCACGCCCGGCTCCTGGGGCCAGTACACCCGCCGCAAGCTGGCGGGCAAGGAGGGCGGCGGCATCAACGGCACCATGATCGGCCTGGACATCTTGCCCATGGAGCCGATCGCCGACATGCACTTCATCCAGGGCGACTTCCGAGAACAGGCGATCCTTGACCAGCTGGCCGAGGTGCTGCAAGGCCGCAAGGCGGACCTTGTGCTATCCGATATGGCGCCCAATTTATCCGGTATTGCGGTGGCTGATGCTGCCCGTATGGAAGACCTTATCGATATCGCCATCGATTTCAGCCAGCACCATATGAAACCGGGTGGCGCTTTATTGGTGAAATGTTTCAAGGACCTGGGTTTCAGCCAGATCGTCGAGAAATTCCGGCGCGAATTCAAGACCGTGGTGCAGAAAAAGCCGAAAGCCAGCCGCGATAAATCGTCCGAAATCTTCTTATTGGGCCGCGGACTCAAAAATCCAGTGGAATAATGCCATTTTTGCCCTTGATTTAGCTGGATAAACCCACATATTCTGCGCAGGAGTGTGCACCATAGGGCCGGTTTGTAGCACGGCCCGGGTTTAACGAGTAAAATCGAATTTCTGCTACAGGTAACTGGTGCGCTTGCGCATCCAAGGAGTTTTCGTGAATAACATGTTTTCCAAATCGGCTATCTGGGTCGTTGTAGCCTTGCTGTTATTTATGCTGTTTAAGCAATTCGACAGCCACAGCATCGCCGGCGGCGCAAAGCCTATCGCTTATTCCGATCTGCTGGATGAGGTCAAAGCGAAGCGCGTGAAAGATGTCCTGATTGAAGGGACGACCATTACTGCCACCCGTGTTGACGATTCCAAAGTCCGCACCACCTCCACCTTCCTGGATCGGGGCCTGATCGGCGACCTGCGCGACAACGGCGTGCGCTTCGACGTGAAGCCGCCTGAAGAGCCTGGCATCCTGCAACAGGTCTTCGTGTCCTGGTTCCCAATGCTGCTGCTGATCGGTGTGTGGATCTTCTTCATGCGCCAGATGCAGGGCGGCGGCAAGGGCGGCGCGTTCTCTTTCGGCAAGTCGAAGGCGCGCATGCTGGACGAAACGAATAACACCGTGACCTTCGCCGACGTGGCGGGTTGCGACGAAGCCAAAGAGGAAGTGACCGAGATCGTCGACTTCCTGAAAGACCCGACCAAGTTCCAGAAACTGGGCGGCCGTATTCCACGCGGCGTGCTGATGGTTGGTCCTCCAGGTACCGGTAAGACCCTGCTGGCACGCGCCATTGCAGGCGAAGCCAAGGTGCCGTTCTTCTCGATTTCCGGTTCGGACTTCGTTGAAATGTTCGTCGGCGTGGGTGCATCCCGCGTGCGCGACATGTTCGAGAACGCCAAGAAGCATTCGCCTTGCATCATCTTCATCGACGAGATTGACGCTGTCGGCCGCCATCGCGGGGCCGGCATGGGCGGCGGCAACGACGAGCGCGAACAGACCCTGAACCAGCTGCTGGTTGAGATGGACGGCTTTGAAGCCTCGTCCGGCGTGATCGTGATTGCCGCGACCAACCGTGCCGACGTGCTGGACAAGGCGCTGCTGCGTCCGGGCCGTTTCGACCGCCAGGTTTCCGTCGGCCTGCCGGATATCCGCGGCCGCGAACAGATCCTGAACGTCCACATGCGCAAAGTGCCGATCAGCACCGACGTGAAAGCCGACATCCTGGCACGCGGCACCCCGGGCTTCTCCGGCGCCGACCTGGCCAACCTGGTCAACGAAGCTGCCCTGTTTGCTGCGCGCCGCAACAAGCGCCTGGTCGACATGATCGACTTCGAAGATGCGAAGGACAAGATCTTCATGGGTCCGGAACGCAAGTCCATGGTGATCCGCGAAGAAGAGCGCCGCAATACCGCTTACCACGAGTCCGGCCACGCCGTGGTGGCCAAGCTGCTGCCGAAGGCCGACCCGGTCCACAAAGTGACCATCATGCCGCGCGGCTGGGCCCTGGGCCTGACCTGGCAGCTGCCTGAGCACGACAATATTTCGGGCTACAAGGACAAGATGCTGGAAGAGATTTCCATCCTGTTCGGCGGCCGTATCGCGGAAGAGATCTTCGTCGGCCAGATGTCGACCGGCGCGTCCAACGACTTCGCCCGCGCCACCAAGCTGGCCCGCGCCATGGTCACCAAGTACGGCATGAGCGACGCGCTGGGCGTGATGGTGTACGAAGACAGCCAGAACGACGGCTGGCTGGGCGGCGCCAACAAGACCATCTCGGAAGCGACCCAGCAGAAGGTGGACGCGGAAATCCGCACCATCCTCGACACGCAATATGCCCTGGCGCGCAAGCTGCTGGAAGAAAACCGCGAAAAGGTCGAAGTGATGACCAAGGCCCTGCTGGAATGGGAAACCATCGATGCGGACCAGGTGAACGACATCATGGCCGGCCAGGAGCCGCGCCCACCGAAGGCCGGCACCACCATTCGCAAGCAGCCCGGCAACGACGGCCCAGGTTCCAACCCGAACCCGAACGCCACCGCCCCAGCTTAATCGCCTTTAAAAAAGGGGACGTAACACATTTAAATGTGTTACGTCCCCTTTTTCCGCTACTATGCCTCAACACAAGTTTGGCCGATTCAATTTCCCGACCAGCCGCCCGTTGGTGATGGGTATCCTCAACGCCACGCCTGACTCCTTCAGCGATGGCGGCCAGTTTGCCTCACTCGACTATGCGATCACCCATGCCGAGCAGATGATCCGCGATGGCGTTGACATCATCGACATCGGTGGCGAAAGCAGCCGCCCCGGCGCCCCGGCTGTCACCCTGGACGAAGAGCTGCGCCGCGTCATGCCCCTGATTTTTGCCATGCGCGATTGCGGCAAGGCGATCAGCGTCGATACCTATAAACCGGAAGTCATGCGTGAAGCAGTACTGGCCGGGGTCGACATGATCAACGATATAAACGGTTTCCGCGCGCCCGGCGCAATCGAGGCCGTCAAAGATAGCGATTGTGCGTTGTGCGTAATGCACATGCTTAACAATCCGGCAACAATGCAAACCAAGCCCGAGTACAATGACGTTGTGCGCGAAGTCACCGATTTCCTGGCTGAGCGTATTGCCGTCCTGACGGCGGCAGGGATCGACAAGGAACGCCTGTGGATCGACCCAGGCTTTGGTTTTGGCAAAACGGTAGAACATAATTACGCGCTACTGAAGGCCGGCAAGCAGATGGTTGCCGAGCTGGGCGTGCCGCTCCTGGCAGGCCTGTCGCGCAAATCGATGATCGGCGCCATTACCGGCCGGCCAGTCGAGCAGCGCCTGGCCGGCAGTATCGGCGGCGCGCTGGCAGCAGTCGCGCATGGTGCCCAGATCGTCAGGGTGCATGATGTAGCAGAGACCGTCGACGCACTGAAAGTGTGGCAGGCGGCGCATTAAGAAAAGGAAGAGAACACAATATGGCACGCAAATATTTCGGTACCGATGGCGTACGTGGCCTGGTGGGCCAGGCCCCGATCACCCCTGACTTCGTCATGCGTCTCGGCTATGCCGCGGGCAAGGTGCTGGCCAAGACCGCTGCGACAGGCACCGCACGTCCGACCGTCCTGATCGGCAAGGACACTCGTATTTCCGGCTATATGCTGGAAGCAGCGCTGGAAGCCGGCTTCTCCGCCGCCGGCGTTGACGTCAAGCTGGCCGGCCCGATGCCGACCCCGGCCATTGCCTACCTGACCCGCGCCCTGCGCCTGCAAGCTGGCGTGGTGATCTCGGCTTCGCACAACCCGTTCCAGGATAATGGGATCAAGTTCTTCTCCGACCAGGGCACCAAGCTGCCTGACGCGGTTGAGCTCGACATCGAAGCGATGCTGGACCAGCCGATGGAATGCGTGTCGCCGGAAAAACTGGGCCGTGCCCGCCGCCTGGATGACGCCCAGGGCCGCTACATCGAATTCTGCAAGAGCACCTTCCCGTACGAACTGGACCTGCGCGGCCTGAAAGTCGTGGTCGATTGCGCCCACGGCGCCGCTTACAATATCGCCCCGCACGTGTTCCATGAACTGGGCGCGGAAGTGGTTGCCATTGGCAACAAGCCGGATGGCCTGAACATCAATGACGGCGTCGGCGCGACCGCACCGAAGGCCATGGCCGCAGCCGTGCTTGAGCACAAGGCTGACCTCGGCATCGCGCTGGACGGCGACGCAGACCGCCTGATCATGTGCGACGCCACCGGCCGCCTGTACAACGGCGACGAGCTGCTGTACGTGATGGTGATGGACCGCGTGGCCAATGGCGGCGTGGCTGGCGCCGTCGGCACCCTGATGACCAATATGGCCGTGGAAGTCGCGCTGAAACAGAAGGGCATCGGCTTCGCGCGCGCCAAGGTCGGCGACCGTTACGTGCTCGAGGTGATGCAGGAAAAGGGCTGGATCCTGGGCGGCGAGGGCAGTGGCCACCTGCTGGCGCTGGACAAGCACAGCACCGGCGACGGCATCATCTCCGCGCTGCAAGTGCTGTCCGCACTCAAGCGCAACGGCAAGCGCCTGGCTGAGATCGCCGGCGAAGTCACGCTGTTCCCGCAAACCCTGATCAATGTGCGCGTGCCTGCTGGTTTCGATTGGCAGAAGAACGCTGCCATGGTCGCGGAAAAAGAAAAGGTGGAAGCCGAGCTGGGCGACACTGGCCGCGTGCTGATCCGCGCCTCCGGTACCGAACCGCTGATCCGCGTGATGGTGGAGGCGCGCGATGCCGACAAGGCCCAGAGCATGGCACGCCGTATTGCCGATAAAGTTGAAACGGCGCTGGCGGCATAAAGTTGCCGTCGCGACATTGACGGATGATGCCTCGCCGGGGTATTATTCGTTCATCGGAGTGTAGCGCAGCCCGGTAGCGCACCTGCTTTGGGAGCAGGGGGTCCAAGGTTCGAATCCTTGTACTCCGACCAGGAAATTCTAGAGCGGGTTGTCTTCGGACAACCCGCTTTTCATTTGCGGCATGGCTTTTTATTGCATCGCCCGCGACTCTGCCCTTAGCTCAGTTGGATAGAGCATCGGCCTTCTAAGCCGAGGGTCGCAGGTTCGATTCCTGCAGGGCAGGCCAATAAAATCAA
>CAMLSG010000237.1 GCA_946482635.1 uncultured Duganella sp. | reverse complement strand
AGTTCGGCGATGTTGGTGAAATTCTCCTTGGTGACCACGTGCAGGTTGGTGGTGATCCATTTCCTCAGGAAGCGTTGATATGGCCTCATTCATGACTCCTTCTTCTTCGTTACAGCTCTAGTACTGCGTTCATTTCGCCATCCTCGTCGAGGTCCGTCTCGACGAAGCCCATGCTGGCGTATAGATCCTTGGCCCTGGTGTTGTCCGGCTGGTAGCTGATCCAGATCTTGCGCACGCCGCCGCGCGCGCGGATCTCGGCCAATGCCGCCTTCAGCGCCAGGCGGCCGTAGCCCTTGCCCTGATGGAGCAGGTCCACCATCAGGCGCCACACACCGAATTCGCCTGGCTGGCCTTCCAGTTTCAGGTCGACATACATCAGGAAGCCAACCAGTTCCTCGGCCGCGTAGATGGCACGGGCCTGCATCTCCGGGTAAAAGCTGGCTTGCGCGATCGAGTAAGAATTGCTGGCGATGTAATCGCGCTGGTGGTCCAGCAGCCGCAGGTCGGTGATGTCGTCGAAGTTCTGCCGGGTGACAGCTCTCAGTTGGATCTCCATGATTCCTTTCCTCCTTGCGCCGGGACCAAAAAACAAAAACCCCGGCAAGTATCCTTACCGGGGTTTTCGTCGTGGGACGTCCGGCTCGGGGGTGGCGATTTGCCAGAAGCCCCGAGCGCACGCGCATCAGGGCTATCTGGTGTGCTTAATGCAGTTGATAGCGAAATTGCGCATGACTGTCCTTTCTTAATCTGGGTTATACAAAACTTACGAGCGCTGATTCTGCGCTCGACGCGAATGCAGTGTCAAGACAAAATTTGTATAAATATTCACTCGGCATTCTTGTACAGGACATCGATGCGCTTGATGATCTTTTCGCTGAGCTTGGCTGCATTGGCGTAGCGTTCATGCAGCTGCGGCACAGTGATCGTGTTGCGCAACAGGCGCTTGCCGTTCGGGGTCGCCAGGGCATGGTAGCGCTGCTCGATGCTGTCTCCCTGTGCAAGCGCGGAGTCCAGGTAGTTGCGCAGCTTTTCATGCCGGTTGCGCCAGCCGCCTTCCGACGTTTTGATCGCGCGGTGGTACGCCTGGTACAGCGTAAGGATATCGTTCAGCAGCTCCTCGTCCTCAATATTGATCAGCTTCCCGCTTGACTTGAAGCCTTCAAAGCGGCTGCTGGTGGGGATGAAGAAGCGGTTGGAATACACATTAATCCACGCAGGTTCAAATTTTTCCGCATCCGGGCTGCCTTTCGGATCGAGTTCGGCCAGGTAACGGAACTGTGCATCGGATTCCCGATAGGCTCCCGGCAGCCAGTTCAGTTGCTTGATGTCGCCAGCCAGGTCGCCCTTCAATCCCAGCAGGAAAGTGCGTACCTGCTTCTGCTCATGGCGATGCTCGCTCATGCTGTGGAACCAGATGCTGATGCTGACCGCAAATACGATGATCACGATTTCCAGCGCGATCTCTTTCAGCTTGTGCGCCAGTCCATGATGTTTGCTGGCCGCCATATTGATGACGTTCTTGCCGTGCTTTGCTACCTCGAGTTCTGCCATATTGTCCCCGCTAGAAAGAGCTGGGAATAATAGCCGGGATTAACTTGCAAAATGTCACTCTTTATCACGCGTGCTCCACTATTTCCACGAGTTTGCTACCGTGAGTAGATGATGAGCATCTACAAGCATGCGCTACCGCTGCTGCTGGCTTGGCATGGCCTGGCCGGTGCAGCCGAGCCAAGCCGGATCAGCGTGCAGACGCTGGCGGCGGGCAAGGAAGTCGCGCGCATCATGCTGCCGATTGGCCAGCAGCATACGGTGCAAGTGGAAGCGAACCAGGTCGAGCAGGATAACCGCGGCACCACGCATGCGCGCGGCAATGTGCGCGTGACCATTCGCACCGGCGGCAATGGCGGCGCGGCCACCACCATCGTCGGCGAAGAAATCATCATCAAGCGCAAGGTGCTCGATACCCGCGAACTTGCCGCCATCCGCGCACTGGAAGCCATGGGTGTTCCCGGCAAGCGCGATGCGGCGCGCGACCGCAAGGAGCTGGCGCGGCTCAAGACCATCGTAGCGTCCCACGGCTGGCCCGGTGCGCGCTTTGCCGGCCCGGAACTGTCGCAGAATGCGTTCACTGTCCTGATGCGCACGCCCGAGAAGGAACTCGAGGCTCTGCTGCCTGCCCTGCGCGAAGCGCAGGCACAGAACGACGTGCCGGGCTCGCAACTGGCGCAGGCCGAAGACCGGCTGCGCGTTGCCAAGGGCCTGCCGCAGCGCTACGGCACCCAGCTCGCCAGCGGCAAACCGACAGTCATAGAAGACGAAGGCGCGCTGGAAATCCGCCGCAAGATGATGGGGCTGCCGCCAATGCCCGTTACATCCGGACATTGACAGGCCTGCTGCTTACTCCTCCCGTTCCAGTTGGCGGCGCAGTTGCTGCTTCAGCGCGCGCCGCGACTGTTCGACGCGCTGGTGGCCGCCGGCCTTGCGCTGGCGCGCCAGCACGGCCAGCGGGTTGCGCGGCTTGGGTAGTTTGATGGTTACCTTCATTGCTTATCCTTTCACGCACACGACTTGCTTCAGCGTGTGCACGATTTCGACGAGGTCGGACTGATGCGCCATGACCTGGTCAATGTCTTTGTAGGCGGCGGGGATTTCATCCACCACGCCGCCATCCTTGCGGCATTCGATGCCCTGCGTCTGTTCGGCCAGGTCGAAACGGTTGAATTTGCGTTTCGCCTCGCTGCGGCTCATGCGCCGTCCGGCGCCGTGCGAGCAGGAGCAGAACGATTCCTCGTTGCCCTTGCCGCGCACGATGTAGCTGCGGGCACCCATGCTGCCGGGGATGATTCCCAGCTCGCCCTCGCGGGCCGAGATGGCGCCCTTGCGGGTGACATACAGCTTGTGGCCGAAGTGCGATTCCTGCGCCACGTAGTTGTGGTGGCAGTTGATCGCCTCGCCGTCGAACTTGAACGGCGGGACGTGCGGCTCCAGTGCAGCCACCACGCGGCGCATCATTTCGCGCCGGTTCAGCATGGCGTAGTCCTGGGCCCAGTCCACTGCTTCCACATAGTCGTCGAACAGGTCCGAACCTTCGCTGAAGTAGGACAGGTCGCGGTCCGGCAGGTTCACCTTATGCCGCATCATCTCCTTGCGTGCAGCGGAAATGAAGTAGCGGCCGATGACATTGCCGATGCCGCGCGAGCCCGAATGCAGCATGATCCAGACGCGCTGCTCTTCATCGATACACAACTCGATGAAGTGGTTGCCGCCGCCGAGGGTGCCAAGCTGGCAGATCCAGGTCTGCGCGAACTTGTGCTGCATCTTCATGATGCCCTTGTGGCGCGCCACGATGCGGTCCAGGCGGTCGTTCAGCGGACGCCCGACGCGGGCGTGGGCCGAGCCGCGCACCTTGTCGAAGGCGTGCTGCTCGAAACCGACCGGCACCAGCGTTTCGATCGCGCTGCGCACACGCGCCAGGTTGTCGGGCAACTGGCTCGCAACCAGCGTGGTACGCACGGCGTTCATGCCGCAGCCGATGTCGACGCCGACAGCGGCAGGGATGATGGCGCCGCGCGTCGGGATCACGCTGCCGACAGTTGCGCCGATGCCGGCGTGTACGTCGGGCATGGCTGCCACGTGCGGATGCACGATGGGCAGGTTCGAAATATTCAGCAGTTGCTGGATGGCCGAATGATCAATGTCATCCGTATAGATGTGCACAGGCACCAGGCCTTTGTGCAGGCTTTGCTTAATTGGCATAACGTCTTTCGTTATGCCGGGGCTGTAGAAACAAAAACCCCGGCGAGTTTCCTGGCCGGGGTTCGTGTTGGAAGAACGACCGGCTCGGGTGGCTTGATTGCCTGCCCCGAGCGCTCGCGCTGCGGGGCTATCTCAATTGCAGATTGTGGATAGCCGTACGTGGCATGGTCGTCCTTTCGAAAATTCGGGTTAATAAAAAATCAGTGGACGCGATTCTCCGCCCATTCCAAATCGCGTGTCAAGAAAAATCTTTAGCAAGCCGTCGCGGCTACAAATTGCCGTATAGCTGGCTCCATTCCGCCATGCTACCCGGCGTGAAGTCGTCCTTCGACTTTCGCAAGACCGATTTCTCTTTTCTGATCGTTGCGAATGGCGTGTAACCATCCCGCTCGATGAACTCACCTTGAAGCCAGCGAGGTTTCAGCTTTCCAGAGAAGGTCAGAATTCTCTTTGCATCCCGGCCCTCGCGAGGGAGGCCTTTGCGATGTTCGATGCCGCTGGAGTAGTCTGCCTTGAACGAGATTTTCCCTTCTTTCTCATTCAGGGAAATGTCGTACAGCTTTGCCGTTGCCGGCTCCGCGGAACCGATGGCGATTCCGATGTTCCCGAAAAGTATCCCGTCTTGTTGGTACAGGCTGACGGTATAACCGGATAGCGCATGTGGATCCTCATCATCGCTCCACACCTGGTTCGAATAATGACCAACCAGCGTTGGCACCGTTGATCCTGCATTGGCAGGTGCAAATGCTCCAAACAGGAGCGCTCCCGCAAGTTGCAGGCAAATACTGAATCGTCGACCTATGCTCATCACTGGGCCGCCTCGGCATCTCTTACAAACGACGTCACTGCATCATTCTCATGTTCAGAAATCGTCTTTAACACCCTGGGATTATTTCTGTACTTTTTTTTCAGGATCTTGCTTTGGTTTTGGGCGCTTCCGCAGTACTTTATGACGGCACGTTGAATTCTTTTCTGATCGGCTTCGCTTAACTCGCTATCCCATTCTCCGGCTACGTGTTCGCACGTATCGGCATTTCGAATGAACGTCTTCACGTCAGCTTGATCCCCAGCCAAAGCAATACGGCTCGAAGTAAGTAGAGCGAGAAGCAAAAGTGTTGTGAGCGTAATCGGCATTTAATTCGGTTCGGCTTTCTGCATTTCGTTCAGACGGGTCAGTCCACGAACCGCTTGTTCCATTGTTCGACATCATGAGGTACGTATTTACTGCTCTGCTTCCTCAGTAGCGACCGTTTTTTGTCTATTGTCGCGAACGGGGGATAGCCATCTTGCCGAGCAAATTCACCCTGAGCCCCGCGAGAGTTCAGTTTCCCAGAAAAAGTAAGAATGACTTTCGCCTCCCTCTTTTCTGGCGGAATATCCTTTCCATACTGGGTTCCTTCAGAGTATTTCGCTTTGAAGGAAAGTGTCTTGGACTTTTCATCGTACAAAATGTCGTACAACTTCGCGCCTACTGGTTCAGGAGAACCTACCGCAACTCCGATGCTGCCAAATACGACATCACCCTGCTTGTACAGGTCCAATGCATACCCGGAAATGGCATGGGGATCGACGTCCTTCGTCCAGACTTGGTTCGAATAGTGACCAATAAGAGTGGGAGCCGTAGCTTCGGCGTAGACAGAACCTAGATCACCAAGCAAAAGCGCCCCGACGACAAGCACATTAATGCCCAGTCGTGGACCAGTGCGGCTTATCAGCATTGCCGCCGACATATTTTTTGACTCCATACGTTAACCCAATCTCTTTAAGTTGAAGATTCATGCCTGTGCGAGGCAGAGTGTTGACTTCGACAACCGAACCATCCTTCTTTGCAACGTGTATGGTGCCACTCCAGGTAATCGACATGTCGATTGCCTCACCAATTGCGTGAAGTGTATTTAAGGCCGGCGCTGTGTTGGCAGCTAAGTTCTGGATTTGGAATCCATCAACCATATCTTGTGCGGCCCTAATCGATTGTTCTAATGTCGGATGATCCCACCTGATGTGAACTCCCGCCATTGCAGGCACGCTGGCCGGATTAAATCCGTTTCTCGCAATCTTGTGAGCCCAATGCATCATGTAAGCGCGCTCTTTTGGCCTGAAGGTATTCGCAATTTTCACGTGCGCGCCGGCGGCTTCCAACGCGGCTTTAAAACCATCAACCGAGACTTTAAAGTCTGGGGTAAGGAAGTCTGTGGTGTCTTCTGCAGGAAAACGTGGCACCCAGACCTCGCCGCTGAGTTCATTGGCAACATTAACAACTGCAGGTGTCTGGTTCGATTGGGGAGTCAGCGTCGCGGACGTCATAGTAGGGTATCTCTATCTTTGCATTCTGGGCGTAATCGGAAAATACCTTTTCCGTATGCCCATTCTTATCTGTAACACCAATGAACTCTCGCCCATCGTCCAAGACGATCCGGTAAGGAACATTGGCAAGGCTGGTTTGATTCGACTCATCTTTGGCATGGAAAAACAAATCGAACTTCGCTGCATTCTCGGGCGTTTCCTTTGGCTCGGACTGGGCAAGTCCATTCGCCGGAGTCGCTATATTTGCGGCGGCGACTGGCGGAGCGATGGCGTCAGGTGCGGCACTGGCCGACGATCCCTGCCCCTTCTGGCCGTATTCAACCGTGTCAGTAAACTGACTGGGAATCAGGGTTGCACCGCACGAGGTCTTCATTCCGGCAAGGGCGACGCCTTTGCCATAGAAGGTCATGGTCATCGCCCCTTCGACAATTGGATAGTCCCCTTTGCATTTCGGGCAATGGACCTTATGTCCGATATAGGCGATTGGTTTGCCGTGGCAGATATCCTGCATCGAACCTTCCAACACCGTTCCGTTATGGCTTGTAGTATCGCCCTGCCGGATTATTTCTCCTGCCATCTGACTTCACCGAATCTTCATCAATATTGCGATAATAATAACTGATTGAAGGATTTGCCTGCGCACAATACGTAGTTCGATATTTAGGAGAGGGAAATGATGGGTCGTCGCCTCACGTCTGTGGTCGCACTTGCCGCGGTATGTTCCACCGCCAGCGCGGGAAGCCTGGTGAAGGCTTATGCCGACAAGGCGAAAAATGTCCACGTTGTCACTGCGTCCGGCAAGGACATCAAGTTGACGACGGACCGGCGGGCGGATGACGTGCGGCTCTCGCCCGACGGCGAGTCTGCCGCCTGGCTTGTACTTGCTTATTTCGCCGCAGATGGCAGGAAATGGCCCAGCGAGCTGCATGTTTATCATGGCGGCCGCACGCGCTCCAGCAAGTGCGGGCTGATTATTCGCGAATACTGGTTCTGGAAGAACGGCACGCATGTCGCGACCGACTGCGGCGGCCTCCATTTCGCCGGGATCGAAACGCTGTATGAGGTGCGCACGATGAAAGAGGTCGACAGCTTCGACCAGGCGGAAGTGCCGGTCGAGAAGCGGCCGGAGTGGTCAACGGCGGACAAGGAATAAAAAACGCGTCCCGTGGGACGCGTTCTTTGTGGAAGCGGTAAAGCTTAGCCGTTCAGGCGCTGCTCCAGCTTGGCCATATTGTCCTTCAGCTCTTGCGGCAGGTGGTATGCCAGCTTCTCGAACAGTTCAGCGTGCAGCTTCAGTTCTGCGCGCCATGCGTCCTTGTCGATCGAGGTGATGGTCTCGAACTCTTCGGCGGTGAATGGCAGGCCGTCCCAGGTGATGTCGCCGTAACGCGGGGTGGTGCCGAAGATGTTTTCGACGCCGCCGCCGTTGCCTTCAACGCGCTCCAGCATCCACTTCAGCACGCGCATATTGTCGCCGAAGCCAGGCCATACGAAGTGGCCGTTTTCGTCGGTGCGGAACCAGTTGACGCAGAAGATCTTAGGCAGGGTGGCGCCCTTGCCTTCCAGGCGCTTGCCCATGTCCAGCCAGTGCTGGAAGTAGTCGCTCATGTTGTAGCCCATGAACGGCAGCATGGCGAACGGATCGCGGCGCACAACGCCCTGCTGGCCGGCAGCTGCAGCGGTGGTTTCGGAACCCATGGTCGCAGCCATGTACACGCCTTCGATCCAGTTGCGTGCTTCGGTGACCAAAGGCACGGTGGTGGAGCGGCGGCCGCCGAAGATGAAGGCGGAGATAGGCACGCCGGCTGGATCATCCCATGCCGGGTCGATCACCGGGTTCTGGGTTGCAGCCACGGTGAAGCGGGCGTTCGGGTGCGAAGCCTTGGTGCCGGACGCCGGGGTCCAGTCCTTGCCTTGCCAGTCAACCAGGTGCGCAGGCGCTTCCTTGGTCAGGCCTTCCCACCAGATATCGCCGTCGTCGGTCAGCGCGACGTTGGTGAAGATGGTGTTCTCGTTCAGGCAGG
>CAMLSG010000236.1 GCA_946482635.1 uncultured Duganella sp. | reverse complement strand
TTGAAGCCGCCGGCCTGCAGGATGCCGACGTCGACCCAGCCCTTGCCCTGGCCAATGCTAAAACGGCGCAACTGGTCGAGGGACCTGACCTCTGCGAACCTGGGCAAATCCTCATGGCGCACCAGTAGCAGGCGGTAACCGATCAGGCCACGGTCAACCGGAATCCGCACCGGACGGAATTGCTGCTCCAGTTGCACCGACGTGGCGCGCACAAACACATTGATGGAGCCCGCTCCTGCGGCTTCTGCCGTCACCCGTGCAGGCGACATGTATTGGCTGGCCTCCCGCAGCTCAAACGGCCCGAACCTGGCGCGCGTCTTCTCGAGAGCCGTGCGCAACACCTCCCAGTCATACAAGTAGCGGCTGTCATGCGCCGACTCGGGGCGCGGATAAACAACCTGCTGCGGAGCCTTCAGGGGATTTGCAGCCGCCGACTGCAGGTCAAGCATGGCCAGGAGTAGCAGGACAATAAAAATCCCGGCTCTAGTCTTTTTCATGGTGTCGAGCTTAACCCGAAACATGGAAACTTGACTAGAATAGGATTCTAGAACAATATTCTAGCCATGACCCAAGTTGACCGAAAATCCGCCATCCTCTCCGTCGCCCTCGCCGTGTTTTCCGAAAAGGGGATCGAGGCCACGTCGATAGAAGACATCCGCCAGCGCAGCCAGGCATCGGTGGGAAGCATCTATCACCACTTCGGCAACAAGGAAGGCATTGCTGCCGCCCTGTTCGCACAGGGGCTGGACAGCTACTGGCAGCAGATCAAGGCCAACGTGTCCGAAGCCGGCAACGCCGAATTTGCCATCCACGCCATTGTCAGTACCCACCTGAACTGGATCGTGGAACAGCCCGACATGGCGCGCTTCCTGTTTGCGCGCCGCCAGGCCGTCAGCGCCGAGCATGACGACGCGATCCGCCAGCGCACGGCAAGCCATTTCAAGGAAGTGTTCGAAAAGTTGAAGCCCTGGTTCAAGCAGGGCGTGCTGCGCCGGTTGCCGATAGAGCTGTATGGTCCCTTGCTGCTCGGCCCCTCGCAGGAACTGGCGCGCAACTGGCTGGGTGGACGCCTCGGGTTCAGCCCACTCACTGCCGTCGATGAATTGAGCAGCGCCGCCTGGCGCACGCTTGCCACCAACCCTGCCCACACCGGCGTCTCCTTCGGAGGACGAAAAACATGAGCGGCACCCGCTTCACACTGCAAACGCAGGACGGCCAGCAACTTGCAGCCTACCGCCACGAACCGTCATGCCCGCCGCGCGCGCAGGTAGTGATTGCGCCCGGCATGGCAATTCCCCAAGGCTTCTACGCTACCTTCGCCGCTTTCCTCGCGAGGCTGGGCTACCGCGTGTGGACTTTCGATTACCGCGGCATGGGCGAATCGCGCGAAGGACCGCTGCGCCGCTGCAAGGCCGACATCACCACCTGGATCGCAATCGACCTCGAATCCATCGTGCAACACGCCACAAAGCACGACGCCACACTTCCGCTGTTCCTGCTCGGCCACAGCCTGGGAGGCCAGACCGCCCCGCTGCTGCCATCGATCGGCAAAGTGGCAGGGCTGGTCAACATCGCCGTCGGCAGCGGCGCCACGCGCCATAACCACCCCCGCGTCCAGCGTACCGCGCCACTACTGTGGTACGTGCTGACGCCATTGTTATGCAGGGTGCTGGGCTATTTCCCCGGCAAGCGCCTGGGCATCCTTGGCGACATCCCGCGCGGCGCGATGATGCAGTGGCGCCGCTGGTGCCTCACCCCGGATTACCTGCTCACCGGCGAACCCGGAGCGCGCGAAGCCTACGCCAGCGCCAGCTTCCCTGTGCTTGGCCTCACTTTCAGCGATGACGAACTGCTGCGCGAGTCCGGCTCGCGCATGCTGCATGAAGCCTATACCAGTGCCAAGGTCGACTACCGCGTGCTCAGCCCCGATACCTTCAATCAGGAGCGCATCGGCCACTTCGGTTTTTTCCGCTCCCACCAGGAAAAAGTACTGTGGCCGCTGGTCGGCGACTGGCTCGACCAGCACTGCTGATCACTGGGCCAGCACGCCCGGCATGACAGCATCCATTGCACGCTCAAGCGCCGTGCGGACATTCTTGATCTTGTCCGCACCGGTCATGTTGTTGAAAGTCTCCATACCGGTAGAGTCGGCAGAGGGACGGGCGATGACGAAAGATTGTTTCGCCGTCCCCTCCCCCAGCACCTTTAACGAATCGGCCTCCAGCAGCCGTACGCGCACGTAAGCAAACGGCGCGACCATGCCCCGCGACGTGGTGCTGTCGCCCCTGTTGAAGGTATAGATCATGTCATCGACATAGAAGCCGAGTCCCTCCAGGGCGCCACTGCCGACGGTCGCGTCGATCAGCTTGATCGTGGCCACGCTGCGGAATTTGCTGATCAAGATGGCATGGCTCACGCCCTGCTCTTTCAGCAGGCTTTTCAAATACTCGCGATCCTCGCCATGCTGCTCGGGATGCTCGAACATTTCGTTCTGGGCGCTGTAAAGGCCCTTATCCTGCGTCGTCATCAGGTTCAGCTTCGCATTGGGCAGCAGTTTCAAAAGCGACGCGCGAGCCGCGATGATCGCGGCCTGGTCGAAGACCGGATCTTCGACCGGTCGCACTTCAACTGGCGAATTTTCGGTCCGGCTTCCAACCTGGTGGCGCTGCACATGCAAGGCGAGGCTGTTGCCGGCCAATGAGAGCACGGCAACGTTGCGTATTGGCGCAGATTCAGCCCGGGCGTTCAGGCTCGCGAAAACCAGCAGGAGGGAGAGGACAACACTGGCAACGGGTTTACCCATAATCACTTTCAATTTCCAATTTTGCAACATTATATCGGCTGCCAAGAAGCGTCAGGTTGTAATGGATCCACATCCTTAGCATGGAAATTCCCGATCCAGCTCCGTTGCTGCCGGGTTTGACCAAACTTTGGAGACAAACGATGAATCTGACAATCCTGCAAGACATCAACAAGATGGTGTCCGAAAATACCTTGGCCAAGGAAGTAGTCGACGCCACCGGCGCTGCCTTCAAGCGCCTGGGCGGCGACCTGCTCGAGATGGAGCGCTTGCTGAACGCCCCTGACGCCACCATGACACAGCGCCTGGCCGTCCTGTTCGGCAACACCGACGAAGCCACCCGCAACCAGGTGCGCGCGGTCATCACGCGCATGCTTACCGTGATCAAGCGCCCGGCCTCGCTCAATATGACCTGGGGCAAGCCGCGCTCCAGTAGCGTCGATAACTACGCCTACGTGTACACCGATGTCGATCCCATGGTCGCCGGCAGCATGTTCATCTACTTCGACGAACGCTACAAGATCGCCGAAGAGCATGGGCTGAATAACCGCTACCTGACCCTGGTACACGAGTTTTCGCACCTGGCGGCGCGCACCAAGGATCACAAGTACGACAAAGACTGCTTCTGGGCGCTAAACAAGGCCATGGGGAATTCGCGCGAAACGAATACCCCGTATCGGACCACCGAAGCGGTCGAAAACGCAGACTGTTATGGATTCCTGATGGCGGCCACCTTCCAGCGCACTGGCCGGCCATGCCCGCTGCCCTGATTCTGAAAGCAAAAAGCCCGGCCGAATCAAGGCTGGGCTTTTTATGGTTTCCAGACCGCCCGGCCCTTTCCGTCCAGTTCCAGCGTCCGGCTTTGTCCGGCATAGCGTACCGGGACCCGGCTACCGGGTTTGCCGCGCAGCGCCAGCCGCCGCAACCGCCCGCCCGACCATTCAACGTCTGCCTCGATTGCACCACGCGCTCGAATGCCTTGCATTGCCCCCTCGGGCCACGCCTTTGGCAGCGCGGCCAGCACGTGGATTTCATCGCCCCAGGATTGCAGCACCATTTCGATGATCCCCGCCGTGCCGCCGAAATTGCCATCGATCTGGAACGGCGGGTGGGCGTCGAACAAATTCGGGTAAGTGCGTTCGGGGCCGAGCAAGCCAAGCAGGATAGCGTGTGCCCGGTCGCCCTCCCCCATGCGCGCCCACAACGCCAGCCGCCATGCGGTGGCCCAGCCGGTCGACTTGTCGCCGCGCGCATTGAGCGTGACCTTGGCCGCCTGCACCAGTTCCGGCGTGTCGCGCACATTGGCCTGCCCGGAAGGATAGACCGCGTACAGGTGGGATACGTGACGGTGCCGTTGCTCCGGCGCACCCGCGTCCCAGTCTTCCAGCCATTCCTGGAATTGGCCTTGTGCGCCGATGCGGTCAGCCGGCAAGCGTTTTAAAGTGGCTTGCAGTGCATCGCGCAGGGACGCATCGTCATCCCCCAGCAGGGCCTGCGCTGCCAGCGTGTGTCGGAACAAGTCGCGCAGGATCTGGCGGTCCATGGCAGGTCCGGCGCAAATCGCCACACCCTTGTGATGCTGGTTTTCCGGCGAAATGGAGGGCGATGTGACCAGTCCGCGCCCCTGTGGATCTTCGACCAGCGTATCGATGAAGAATTCGCAGGCGCCTTTCAGTAAAGGATAAAGGCGGCGCAGCCAGGCTTCGTCGCGGAAGTAGTCGTAATAGTCCCACAGGGTATTACAAAGCCAGGCGCCACCCGTAGGCCAGATGCCCCACAGCGGCCCGTCAATTGGCGCACTGGCGCGCCACAGGTCCGTATTGTGATGAGTCACCCAGCCGCGCGCACCGTATGCCTTGCGCGCAGTGACGGCACCGGTCACCGCCAGCCCTTCCACCATGCGCAGCACCGGCTCAACGCATTCGCCAAGATTGGCCGGTCCCGCCGGCCAGTAGTTCATCTGCGTGTTGATGTTGATCGTGTACTTGCCGCCCCATGGAGGATTGGTGCCTTCGTTCCACAGTCCTTGCAGGTTGGCCGGTTCACTCCCCGGCCGCGAGCAGGAAAGCAAAAGGTAACGCGCGTATTGCACATACAGCGCCGCCAGCGTTGGATCAGGCTGGGATTCAGCGCTGGCAATGCGCGCATTGGTCGGGCGCACATCCTGGCCGTTTCCGAAGCGGATCGAGAATCTGCGGAACAATGCCTGGTGCGACTTCACATGCTCATCGCGCAACTGCGCATACGGCTTCCGTGCCGCGGCAGCGCAGTCGCTGCGCACGCGCGCCACCGGATCGCCGCTGGCGTCGGCGAAGTTGACAAAACTGGTAGCAGCAGCGACCAGCAGGGTTACATCGCGCGCGCCGCGTACTTGCAGGCGGTCGCCGGCAACGATCACCTTGCCGTCGCAGAGCGCCTGCACCCTCACTGCGTAACGCAGCGCGGCAGGAACGCCCGAAGATTCGTTATTGCGGCCTTCCACCAGCAAGGCTCCCGCGCCGTCGGCACGGATCGCAAGGGTGGCCGGACGGACCGCTTCATTCAAAGACTCGCGTAGTTCCGACGGTGCTTGCGTGCCGCCGTATTTCACGTGCTCCGGGTGACGGTACCCGAGGTCGAAATCCAGCATGCCATGCACGGCAGTCAAGCGAACCACGATCACTTGCGCCGGAGCGCTGGCAAACACTTCACGCACATAGCGTGTTTTGCCGGCTGCATAGGTGGTTGTAGTGATCGCCGAATCCAGGCTGAGGGAACGGCGATAGGCGCTCTGCGCATCAGGCGCACCGATAAAGTCGATCAGCAAGTCGCCGGCTGCGCTGTACGGCATTTGCTGGTGGGCGATCATGGTGCTGCCGCACAGGTCGTGGGCTTCGTTGAACTTCCCCTGGTCGATCAGCGCTCGCACTTGCGGCAAGGCGGCCAGGGAATCCGGCATGTTCGGATCATTCGGACCGCCCGCAAACAAAGTATCTTCATTGAGCTGCAGCCGCTCCTGCCCAACGCGCCCATAAACCATGGCGCCAAGACGTCCATTACCGACCGGCAGTGCCTCCACCCACGGGCCGGCTGGCCGCTCGTACCAAAGCTCCAGGTCTTCGCGTTTGCCCCGAGCCGTGGCACTGACCGCAGCCCCCGCCAGCCCCGGAAACGCCGCCGCCAGTCCGAGCGACACCATCAGGTTTCGCCGCCGAGAATTCACGCCCATTTTGTCTCCGTCAACTTCTTGAATTGGCAGATTATCTTCCTGCCCGGCGACGCTGGAGCTATAACTTATGTGCTGTGAACTATGCCAATCTGGCCAGGGCGGCGTGTGCGCCATCTGGCAGGCGCGAATTGCTCACACAAGTAATTCCATATAATTCCCCCCGTTGCAACATTTTTAAGTTTGGCGCGACACCTCCTACAGATACAGAGCAGAAAGAGCAAGTCATGTTGTCTACCGCTATTAAGGGTCGGTGTGTAGCCGGCTTGTTTGCGTTACTCTGCGCCACCGCGGGCGCACAAGAAAGCAACCGTCCTCCACAATTCTTGCGTGATCCCATTCTGGGCCTGCGGCTCCCTACAGCAGGAGCCAAACTGGAGCCTTTGCCAGAAGATGTACGCGCGCTATGCGAGCAAATAGCCGACACTGAGACCTGGGCCACACGCCAATGGATCTACGGTGTAGCCAAGCATTCCACAACTACGTATTACCTCGTTAACGGCTACTCCCAGCGCCGCAATCCCAAACCGGGCCAGCGCCTGTATTTTCAACACATTGATGGTGGCGTTTATAAGCTATCCGGCACCGAGTGTAATGGCGACCCGGCGGGAGAAGCGTTTGCGGTGCGCGACCCAAAGCAAATTCCACGCGAAGTACAACAAGAACTCGCCCAGGATCTGGTAACTCGCCTGGTACGCGCAGCGGGAAGCGCACAACGCTTACGTGCAGAAATTAAGAGGCAGCGTATCGACTTCCATCGATTATCGCCCGAGATGCAAGAAGCGTTCAAAACCTACTTTGGCCCCCCACATTAAATAAAGCGGACTGTTTCGTTTGTCCAGTGGAAGGCAGGGTGCTCGCACCCTGCCCCTTTCGCTTCCGTCCGCCATGACGTTGAAAGGATTATTTGGCCGGGGCCAGCGTCGGAAACAAGGCGCCCAGCATCCCGTTAATGACCGCATCGGCTCCCATGTCTTCGAATGCATTGGCTACGGCGAGCACGCCGCTGCCCTGCTCAGGGAATAAGACGACTACCGCAAGCCAATTGCCATCCGAGCCCTGATGCACCAATGCTGGCCCCTTGCGCCCGCCGATCGAAGCTTGCACGCCCCAGTCGAGACCTGCCCCACTACCCGGTTGAGCCGTTTGCATCAGCTTATAGCTGGCTGGCATCAACAGCTTGCCCTTTCCTGCGGCCCCAGCCAGTTGGTCGAGATTGAAGCGTGCCCAATCAGCAAGGCTCATGTGCAAGAATCCAGCCGGCGCGTACATGGCCGGCACGCCATCGGCTTCCACTTTGACCTCAAGTTTCGGCTTGCCTTTGCTGTGGCCGCGGATCTGGCCATCATGGGTCGCGCCGCTGCCGGCAGTTGCCATGCCTAGCGGCCCGAAGACCTCAGCCTGCATCAGTTCATCATAAGATTTTCCGGAGACGCGTTCGGCAATGGCTGCCGCGATCAGGAATCCAGTGTTGCTGTAACTAAAGGCAGAACCTGGTTTCTGGGCAGGTTTCTCCTTGAGTGCAGAGGTGATGTAGGCCAGCCGCTGCTGCGTCAGCGAGCGGGTATCCCTAAAGTAGGTGTTGAGCGCTTTGGTATTGCGCAGGTCACGCGGCAGGCCGGCCCGGTGCGACAACAGATCAATCAAGGTGACCTTGCGATATTCCGGGCGCATGGCCTTGGCCAGATCGGGCAGCATTTGTTCAAGCGACGCATCCCAAGACAGCGTGCCCTGTTCGACCAGGCGCGCAATCATGGCCACCGTCATCACTTTGCCGGTAGAACCGATCACCCACACATCATCCTGCATGACAGCGTCCTTGCCATCATTGCGGCGCACGCCAGCGACAGCCTGGTCCTCGACCTGCCCGTTCCGCATCACGAGAACGCCTGCGGCGGGGACCTTGGTGCCAGCCATGGCTTTGGCCTGGACGGCATCGAGCTTGTCCGCAGCACTGGCGGGGATTGCAGTGGTCAGAATCAGGGCCGCAGCGGCGGCAAGCAAACGAAAGCGCATGTTATCTCCATTATGTTGGGCTTTTGCCAATGAAACGGAGTCTACTGTCGAGCTGGTCACGTCCACCTG
>CAMLSG010000235.1 GCA_946482635.1 uncultured Duganella sp. | reverse complement strand
TTCCCCTCATGCATCACATAACGGATGGCCAGTTCACGGTCGCCCGTTTCCACCATCAGCCAGTCGGCGTTCTGCGGATGCGGTTTCACCGCGTCGCCATACACGCGCTGCAGCTTGGATGCCGGATCGCCAATACGCACGCCACGGTCGGTGCCAAAGCCACCAGACACATCAACCCGCGCCACCACCTTCTTCACAAAGGTCACGTTAACGTTCGGGTATCGCTTGGAGCGCGCCACGCGGCATACCTTATCCTCGGTGATCATCGAATCCGCTTCCAGGCCGCCAAAGGTATTGCCCAGGTTTTCATAGCGCGCGCCGACCTTGTAAGGCCCCAGGCCATTCGGCTTGATTTCCCAAGACGCTGCCTGGGCACTACCCGCCAGCATCATCGCCAGCGGCAAAATCCACAATTTCACAAAACCTCCGTCTAATTATTTTCCCAACGGCAACAGCATAAAGCAAAACGGCCCCGCAGGGCCGTTTCGTTGGAGTGGTGTGTTGCTTATGCGTAGCTGCGCAGGCGCATCGAGAATTCCTGCAGGGACTTGATGCCCGACGCTTCCGCGCGCTCGCACCAGTCTTGCAGCTTCTGCACCAGTTCATCACGGGTGAAGTGCGAACGCTCCCACAGCATGCCCAGTTCCACGCGCATATTGTGCATGGTTTCCAGCGCCTTCGAATGCTGGAACAGTTCCACCAGTTGCTGCTTCTGCGGCGCTTCCAGCTTGCCTGGCTCACGCTGCAGCAGCTTGCGGGTCGATTTCGGGAAGCGCGCCTTGAGCTGCGACTTGTCTTTCAGTTGCTCCAGTTCTTCTTTCCATGCGTGCTTGACGGACTTTGCATACTTGGCCATCACGTCGTAGCGGTTGGCGATCACGGACTGCAGGGTTTCGAAGTCAGCCTTCACCTTGGCGGTATCGAACTTAGGCTTCGGCGGCATCTTCTTCACTTTGGCCATGCCGATCATTTCCATCGCGCGGATATAGCCCCAGCCGATGTCGAACTCATACCACTTGGACGACAGCTTGGCCGAAGTCGCGTAGGTGTGGTGGTTGTTGTGCAGCTCTTCGCCGCCGATGATGATGCCCCAAGGGATGATGTTGGTCGCCGCATCGGAGCAGTCGTAGTTGCGGTAGCCCCACCAGTGGCCGATACCGTTGATGATGCCGGCGGCGGTCACAGGAATCCACAGCATCTGCACGGCCCACACGGTAATGCCCTTGGCGCCGAACAGGATGAAGTCGATGATCAGCATCAGCGCCACGCCTTGCCAGCTGAAGCGCGAGTACAGGTTCTTCTCGATCCAGTCGTCAGGCGTGCCGTGGCCGTACTTTTCCATGGTTTCCTTGTTCTTGGATTCAGCACGGTACAGCTCTGCGCCTTCCCAGAACACTTTCTTGATGCCCTTGGTGACCGGGCTGTGCGGATCTTCTTCGGTATCGCACTTGGCGTGGTGCTTGCGGTGGATGGCAGCCCATTCCTTGGTCACCTGGCCGGTGGTCAGCCACAGCCAGAAGCGGAAGAAGTGCGAAGGGATCGCGTGCAGTTCCAGAGCACGGTGCGCCTGGTGGCGATGCAGGAAGATCGTCACGCTGGCGATGGTGATGTGGGTCAGGATCAGCGTGACGCCAACCGTTGCCCAGGCACCCAGGCCGGTCACGCCATTGCTGATGAAATCGAGAACTGCGCTTAAATCCATTACAACTCCAAGTGAGGACCTACGAATAGGCGCAATTGTACGCGCTTTCGTAGGTGATTAGCGGAAGGTTTTCCCTTAGGCACTGATTATTTTTTAGGCAGACTGCTCTGGCAGAGGGCCCAGCAGCCGGATCTCGCGTTGCGGGAACGGTACAGAAATTCCGTTTTCTTTCAAGGACTTCCAGATTGCCCGATTGACATCGGAGGTCACGCCGCCACGGCCGTTTTCCGGATCGGCGATCCAGAAGGCCAGCGCCAGCTCCAGGCCGTCGGCGCCGAAGGCTTGCAGCATGCCTGATGGCGGCTTGTCCTTCATCACGCGCTCGATTGAGAGCGCCGCGTCTTCCATCAGCTTGAGCACGACGTCCACATCGCTGTCGTAGCCGACGGTCACGCGGGTGACGATCACCACCGCCGGATTGGACAAGGAAGAATTCTGCACCGCGCCCGACACCAGCATTTCGTTCGGCACGATGGATTCAACGCCATCGGTCCCCTGCAGCACGGTATAGCGGGTATTAATCTGGGTAACCTGGCCGCTGTACTTGTCGACCGTGATGACGTTGCCGATGGTCAGGCTGCGATCGAGCAGGATGATGAAGCCGGACACATAATTGCTGGCGATCTTCTGCAAGCCCAGGCCGAGGCCGACACCCAGCGCGCCGCCGAACACCGACAGCACGGTCAGGTCGATGCCCACCAGCGACAGGCTGACCAGCACCGCCACCAGGATCAGCACCGCACGGCCCATGCGCGCGAACACCACGCGCAGGTTGGAGTGCATGGTGTGCAGGTTCATCAGGCGCTCTTCCAGCGCCGCGCCCGCCCACATTGCCAGCAGCAGCAGCACCACGACCGAGACCGCCGCCTGCAGGATGGTCGCAATCGAAACCTTGTGCTTGCCGAGCGGGATCAGCGTGTCATCGAGGAAGTCGAAGACGTCCTGGTAGAAGCCGGTGATGTACAGCACGAAGGCCAGCCACACGAGGAGCTGGAAGGCCTTCTCGAAATTCTGCATGCCCTCGCCCACCACGCCGCCGCGCGCGAACACGCGGCGCAACAGGTAGAAGCCGAAGCGAATCACCGCCAGCGAACTGAAGATCGGCAACGCCAGGTTGAACAGGTTCGTATGCTGGTGCAGTCGGCCCAGCATTTTCTGCGAAGCCCACAGCAAGGCGACGATGGCCAGCGGACCGACGACGCGGCCGAAGCTCTCCACACCAAAGCGCGCCACATTGTTGTTCGCGGTATGCGCCTTGACGCCGCGCCACAGGAAGCGCGACAAGGCCCAGCCCAGCAAGATGGACAACGCGATCGCGCCCACCTGCCACATCAGGCTCGGATCGCGCAAATCGCCCAACAGGTCATTCAGCAAATTTGCCAACGGCATCGTTCGACTTTCTCCTTATGGTCGCACCCGCGGCGGAAAAGCGAAAAAAGGGGACGTACCCCTTTTTTCCCTTTTTCCGCCGCGGGCTGGGCTGTTACTCTTCGTCGGCCTTGGCCGGCTTGGCCATTGGCTTGCGTTCGAATACGGCGGCAAAGAAGCCGTCGGTCTGGTGCTTGTGCGGCAGCAGCTTCAGGTAGTCGCCCATCTCGAGGTTGGCGATCTTCTGTTCTGCCAGTACTTTGGACATCGGCACCAGCTCGAAATCCGGATGGGTTTCGATGAATTGCTTGGCGACGGCGTCGTTCTCTTCGTCCAGCAGCGAGCAGGTGGCGTACACCAGGCGACCGCCGCCTTTGACCAGGCGTGCGGCGCCGTCCAGGATCGAAACCTGCTTCTCGTGCATCTCGGCGATCGCGCCTTCCGGCTGGCGCCACTTCACGTCCGGATTGCGGCGCAGCGTGCCCATGCCGGAGCATGGCGCATCCACCAGCACGCGGTCGATCTTACCTGCAAGGCGCTTGACCTTGGCGTCCTTTTCGTGCGCGATGGCGACCGGGTGTACGTTGGACAGGCCGGAGCGCGCGAGGCGCGGCTTCAGCTTGCTCAAGCGCTTTTCGGAGACGTCGAAGGCGTACAGGCGGCCGGTATTGCGCATCTGCGCGCCCAGCGCCAGCGTCTTGCCGCCGGCGCCTGCGCAAAAGTCCACCACCATCTCGCCGCGCTTGGCGCCGAGGATCTGGGCCAGCAGCTGGCTGCCTTCATCCTGCACTTCAATCGCGCCGGATTTGAACAGCGGCAGGTTCTGCAGCGCCGGCTTTTTCTTCAGGCGCAGGCCCAGCGGGGCGAATGGGGTCGGCTCGGCCACGATAGGCGCGGTCGCCAGTTCGGCCACCACCGCATCGCGGTCGGCCTTCATGGCATTGACGCGCAGGTCCAGCGGCGCCGGAGTGTTCAGCGCGTCGGCCAGGGCCAGGGTTTCGTCTTCGCCGTATTGGGCGACCAGCTTGTCGAACAGCCACTTCGGCATGTTCGCGCGCATCGATTTGTGCAGCAGCGAGCGGTCGATTTCCAGCTGGCGCTTCAGCCATTCGGATTCTTCTTCGCTCAAGCCCGGCAGCGCATCGATGCCGACTGCATCGGCCATGCCCAGCAGCACCAGGCGGCGCATGGTGGCGCCGCCGGCGCCGGCTTCGGCGCGGTCGGTGAAGAAGGCTTTGTTACGCAGCACGGCGTAAACCGATTCAGCGATGGCGCCGCGCTCGCGGCCGCCCAGCTTCGGGTGCGATTTGAAGAAGTGCGACAGGGTGGTGTCGGCCGGCGCGGTGAAGCGCATGATTTCACGCAGCACGTTTTCGGCGCTGGTGAGGACGTATGGTGGCAAACGCATGGTGTTCTTTCTCTATTCAGTTGCGGTCAATATTGACCTTGCCATCTTCGACCCTCAATCGGCCTTCAACGAACCAGCGGATAGCACGCGGGTACATGATCCATTCCTGCTCCAGCACGCGCGCCGCCAGCACATCGGCGGTATCGCCCGGCAGGACAGGCACGGACACCTGGTCCACCAGCGGCCCATGGTCCAGCTCCGCGGTCACGAAGTGCACGGTGGCGCCGTGCGTGGCTGCGCCGGAAGCCAGCGCCTGCTCGTGCGTGTGCAGTCCTGGGAACAGCGGCAGCAGCGATGGGTGGATATTCAGCATGCGGTTTTCGTAGTGGGCGACGAAGCCCGGCGTCAGGATGCGCATGAAACCGGCCAGCACTACGAGATCGGGGCTGAAGCCGTCAATGACTTCCTGCAGCGCAGCATCGAATGCTTCGCGGCTAGGGTAATCCTTGTTGCTGACTACTGCGGTCGGGATGCCGTGCGAGGCCGCGAATTCGAGGCCCTTGGCGTCCGCCTTATTGCTGATGACGGCGGCAATGCGCGCCGGCCATTGTTCGGCCTTGGCTGCACGGACCACCGCTTCCATATTGCTTCCGCGTCCGGAAATGAGGATGACGATGTTTTTCATGGCCGCCATTGTACCTGCTCAGGCGAGCCAACGCGACATTATGCTGCTACGCAGCAAACTATGCAAGCGGGGAATTGAGGCTACTCGAACGAGTAGAAGACGCGGAACGGTACCTTCTTTTCGGCCCAGAAATCGGCCGCATCGCGGAATACATCCAGCAGGCACTCGCGTGCTTCACGATCAAACTTTTGCGTGTTTGGCAACTGTTCCAGCACGATCAGGAAGCCCGGCTGGGGGCCGGCCTTGTCCATGGTTTCGGTCAGGGTCAGGCGCAGGGCGTCGAAATTCTTGGAGTGCGGTTTAGGGATGTGGAAAGACTCGGCAATAATGCCCAAGACTTGCTGTTTGGTCAGGCCGGCATTGCAATGCGCATACAAGAAGTGCTGCCCCAGGCGCGCTGCCTCGTCCTGCAGCTCTGCCACGCGGAAGGCGCGAATAGACTGGACTAAATTAGGCGGCACAGTTATCAACAAACTCATCTTTCCCTCAAATCGACCTATCAAGTACAAGCCGTAGGCGGGTCAATGCGCCGGGGCCGGAGCTTTCGTTTCTCCCTGTCAATCTGATTCCACGCCATAAGGGTAACGTGTTGTACTCTATGAATCAACCCGAAAGTGAGTCCTAACGCAAGTTTTGTTAAAAACTTACCATATTAACCCAAAAGCATGGGGTTACATTTTGTTGCCTTACTTCCCCCAAGGATACAAGCCTTGGCGTTAATATTTAGTCGTGCAATTCCAATTAAACCCAAGCGAACTGCCAAAAAGACAGAAACGAGGTAAACAAAATGAAAGCCAAAACTAAATTGTTTTTCGCAGCCCTGAGCCTCGGCGCCGTTCCGCTGGCGCAGGCACAAGCAATCGATTTTGAGGATTACGGCCGGGTGACCCGCGTCACGCCTGTGACCGAGCAAATCAATCGTCCGCGCCAGGAATGCCGCACCGAGTACGTCCAGGTGCAGCAGCCGCAGGAACGCGGCGTCGGCGGCAGTATCCTCGGTGGCATCCTGGGCGCGGCAGTCGGTAGCCAGGTCGGCTCCGGCCACGGCAAGACTGCCGCCACCGCTGCCGGCGCGATTGCCGGCGCCGTGATCGGCGACCGCACCCAGAATTCGAACGCCCAGCCGGGCGCCGTGCAGGAGCAGGCAGTCAAGCAGTGCCGCATGGTCGATTCTTTCGAAACCCGCACCACCGGCTATAACGTGGAGTACGATTACCGCGGCCGTAACTACACCAGTTTCATGAGCCACGACCCGGGCCAGCGTATCCGCCTGCGTGTGAATGTTGAACCGATGAATAATTAAGTCCCGGGCCACCTCTCCTTACCCGGACTGCCGGCCAGCAATGGTCGGCAGTTTTTATTTGGACGCTTGCTTGTAAGCAAGATAACGCGGGATAATGCCGCCATGCTGATTAAACGTAAATCCATCGAAAAAGAAGAGTCTTCGCGTCCCGCCACGCGGAAACCCAAGTTTGCCCCGGTCACGCTGTCCGAATTGGATGGTGTGCGCTACCTGCATTTCGGCACCGAGTGGGTGCAAGGCGCCATGCGCATCCGCAAGCCGGATTGGCCGGAACTGGAGTACGCTCAACAGATGATGGCCTGGATGCTATGGAACGATGCGCCAACCCACGTCGCCCAACTGGGCCTGGGCACCGGCGCGCTGACCAAGTTCTGCTACAAGCATTTCCCTGAAGCGCAAGTCACCACGGTGGAACTGAATCCGTCGGTGATCAGCATCTGCTATTCCATGTTCAAGCTGCCCGACAATGACGGCCGCCTCAACGTGGTCGAGATGGATGCGATGGATTACGTCACCAACCCGGCCAACCACGGCACGCTCGACGCGCTGCAGGTCGACCTGTACGATGCCACTGCGCGCGGCCCGGTGCTCGACACGCCTGAGTTCTACCAGGCCTGCGCCGCCTGCCTGAATGACGATGGCATCATGACCATCAACCTGTTCGGCGACCATCCAAGCTACGCCAAGAACCTGAAGGCGATGAAGTTCGCCTTCCCGCAAGTGGTGTCGCTGCCGGAAGTCCATGACGGGAACGTGGTGGCAGTCGCCTTCAAGACTCGCCGCAACATCGACGTGGCAGCGCTGGCCGACCGCGCCGCGCAAATCGTCGCCGAAACAAAATTGCCCGCAAAGTCCTGGCTCAAAGGACTCAAAGCCGCACTCGCATAAGGTCACACATGGCAAAAGCGCTCGATCTTCAAATTATCTTCACCTGGCTGCTGGCTGATGGAATGGTCGAGAAAGCCGAAGTCAAAGGGCTGTACGCCCAGGCGCAAGGCATCCTGCGCAACACGCCGGGCGCCATGCATCCCCTCAGCGCCGTGGCGCACTGCAAGCTGGTATCGGTCAAGAGCGGCAAGCTGCTGACGCTCGACGTGCTGACCGAGTGGCTGGCGCAGCGCGCCAAACTGCCCTTCTACCGCATCGACCCGCTGAAGATCGACTTCACCAAGGTGGCGGACGTGATGTCGGCCAGCTATGCGGCGCGCTTCAATATCCTGCCGGTGGAAATCACGCCGGACACGCTGACCGTTGCCACCGCCGATCCGTTCGCACTGGAGTGGGAAGCGGAAATCGCCAAGGTCGCGCGCCGCATCATCAAGCGCGTGATTTCGAACCCGCTCGATATCTCGCAATACACCTCGCAGTTCTTCTCGCTGGCCAAATCGATCAAGCACGCCAACAAGAACACCGGCCAGGATGTCGCCCTGCGCAACAACTTCGAGCAGCTGGTCGAACTCGGCAAAATGAACAAGACGGTCGACGCCAACGACCAGCACGTGATCAATATCGTCGACTGGCTGTGGCAGTACGCCTTCGAACAGCGCGCCTCGGATATTCACCTGGAACCGAAGCGCGACCTCGGCACCATCCGCTTCCGCATCGACGGCGTGCTGCACCAGGTCTACCAGGTGCCTGCCGTGGTGATGATCGCCATGACGGCCCGCATCAAGCTGCTGGGCCGCATGGACGTGATCGAGAAGCGCCGCCCGCAGGACGGCCGCATCAAGACCCGCACCGCCGGCGGCCAGGAAATCGAGCTGCGCCTGTCGACCCTGCCGACCGCCTTCGGCGAAAAGCTGGTGATGCGTATCTTCGACCCGGAAGTGGTGGTGAAGAC
>CAMLSG010000234.1 GCA_946482635.1 uncultured Duganella sp. | reverse complement strand
TGGGTGTCGAGCGGCGAAGCGGCCCCGGGCCGCGCCTGGCTGGCCGTGCGGGACGACGGTCCGGGACTCAGCCTGGAACAGATGGCCAGCCTGTTCCAGCCCTTTAACCGGCTGGGGCAGGAAGGCGGTTCGGAAGAGGGCAGCGGCATCGGCCTTGTGCTCAGCAAACGACTGGCCGAGTTGATGAACGCGACCATTGGCGTCACCAGCGCAGTAGGCCAGGGCAGTACTTTTACGGTCGAGCTGGAAGTCACGGAGCCGCAACAGTTGCCACGTTCGGGCAACCAGGAGGGCGAACCCGCGCCAGCGCCGCTACGCGGCCAGCACAACAAGCCTTTGCTGCTGTATGTCGAGGACAACCCTGCCAACCTGAAGCTGGTTGAGGAGATTGTCAAGCTGCACCTCGACCTCGAGCTGCTGTCGGCGACCGATGGCAACACAGGGGTGGCCATGGCGCGCGAGCATCTTCCCGATGTGATCTTGATGGACATGAACCTGCCCGGCATCAGCGGCCGCGAAGCCCAGCGCCGCCTGCGGCAGGATGCCGCCACGCGCGAGATCCCGATCATTGCGCTGTCCGCCAACGCCATGCCGCTTGATGTACAGACTGCACTGGAGGCGGGATTCTTCCGCTACCTGACCAAGCCGCTGAACATCAACGACTTCCTGGAGGTGGTTGGCGAGGCGCTGGAACAGATTCGTTAACAGCAGGTTTCACGTGTAACGAGGCATGGAGTGAAAATCAATATTGCAGCCTTGCTAGCAGCCGGACTACTGTCAGGGGAAGGGCAAATGCTTGAAGTCAAATTCACCGTCAACGAGGCCGCCGGCCACCCGGTACTGCACATCGCCCTCGCCAACCATGCGGCCCAGCCTGTGAAAGTGCTGCAGGCGCTGGCAACAGAAGAAGAAATGTACGGCAAACTGTTCGAGGTGCGTGATGCGGCCAGCGGCCAGCTGCTGGAGTACCAGGGCATCATGGTGAAACGCGGCCCCTTGACCGATGAGGATTACCTGGTCATGGAACCGGGCGGGCAACGCAGCAATGCCATCGACCTCGCGCCGGCCTATGGATTCAGGCCGGGCAAGCATGCGTACACCATCAGCTACGCCGGACACTACCTGATGAACGGGAAAGAAATACCGCTCACCGTTGGACCGGTACGCTTCGAGCATACCGGCAGGTGAGCGGCAGGATGATGCTTATTGCAGGGCAGGAGTGTTCTCGCCGAAATATTCGTGCGAGTCGGCGTTGTCGATGGCCTTGCTTGGATCGCTGATTGCCAGGCTGGCAGCCGCGGACTGGCCATACGCCCAGTCATCGGTGCCGGCAACGACGTTGAAGTGGCTCATCTCATGCACCAGGGTGCCGCCTTTGGAGTCGGTGCCGGTCATCGGCGCGCTCCAGAAAGCCTTGCAGACGTAAATCTTGTAAGGCTGGGTCGGATAAACGTAGGCATAGTAGGTTTTCTTGCAGCCGCAGTCCACCGTGATCGGCTTGTTGGCGAAGGCGTCCTTGAGTGCCGTGAAGTGTGATTTCACGGTCGAATAGCGTCCCGAGTCGTAGCTGCCGAACCATTTGGTGTAACGGGTGCCGCTCTTGTTGGCGCCAAGGTAGGCATCGCCGTCGTTGGCCATCGTTTGCGCGGCGGACACGGCAGAGGTGATGGTCGACTGTTGCGAGGTCGTGCACTTGGTGAAGGACAGGCCGGCGGCGCTCGGGAATGGCGGTTCAGGCGCCTTGGCGAGGGTGCCGCGCGGCAGGGTGCCTTCAATCGACACGCTGAGCGCATCGGATTCCAGGGTTGTCGGCTGGCGCTTGTCCATCGCCTTGCCGGCCGCATCGATGTGGCTGAACAGCTTGGGCGATTTGGTGCTGTAGCGGATCGTGTAGTCGCCCGAGATGCTCATGTTATACATCTGCGACAGTTCCACCGTCACCTTGTGCGACTTGCCAGGCATGATCACATAGTAATCGGCCGCAGTCGGCGCCGCGCGCTTGACGTGCATGCCTTCGTACGGCACCTTGGCGCCGTCGCGGGTCACGTCAAACAGGGATTCTTCGATTTCACCGAACGGGGTATGCCATTTCAGCACATATTGCGGCACCGAGGACGTGTTGGTCAGGGTGACGTTAACCACGACGTCGTCGCGCGGGCCCAGTGCGCGCTTGTCCATGCCGATGCTGGCTGTCAGGCCGTCGGCCGCGTAGGCGCCCAGGCTGAAGGAAGCTGCGAGTGCGAAAGCGCCAAGGTGTTTCAAGTTCATTCGTCTCTCCGTCCGGTTGTGGTTGGGGTGCTCCAATCTTGACGGGGAGGCAGCGCCAGTTCAACCGAAATCGCTAGCGTGTCGCTATTTCAACAACGGTTCCGTTACGCCCTGAACACCTGGTGCCGGAAATGTCCAATTCAAGACAGTTGTAACAGGGTCAGGCCAGGCTCTGGCGGCGAATCGCCATCAGGATGCCGCAGCCGACGCCGAGGGTAAGCAGGGCTGTGCCGCCGTAGCTGAAAAAGGGCAGGGGAACGCCAACCACCGGCACCACGCCGCTGACCATGCCGATATTGACGAAGGCGTAGGTGAACAGGATCATGGTGATTGCGCCGCCAAGCAGGCGTGAAAATGGCGTCACCGCGCCCGACGCAATCTGCAGTCCACGCCAGATCAGCAAGGCGTACATCAGCAACAGCGCGATGCCGCCGAACAGGCCGAATTCCTCGGCGAACACCGAGAAGATGAAGTCGGTGGAGCGCTCAGGGATGAAACCGAGGTGGCCCTGGGTCCCGTCCATCCAGCCGCGGCCGGCCATGCCGCCCGAACCAATGGCAATCTTTGCCTGCGTGATCTGGAAGCCTTTTCCTGCCGGGTCGGCGTCGGGATTGAGGAAGGTCAGCACGCGTTGCCGCTGGAAATCGTGCAGCAACTGCCAAACCACCGGCACGGCTGCGAGGGCGCAGGCTGCGAGTGCCGCCAGCGCCTTCCACGACAGGCCGGCTAGAACGATCACGTAGAAACCCGCTGCCAGTACCAGCATCGCTGTACCGAAATCAGGTTGCTTCGCAATCAGGCCGACGGGAATGGCCAACAGCACGGCGGCGGCAACGAAGACCTGCCAGCCTTTGACGCCGTCGAAGCGATGGAAGAACCAGGCCAGCATCATGGGCATGGCGATTTTCATCATCTCCGACGGCTGGAAGTCGTGGCCCAGATTGAGCCAGCGCGTCGAGCCTTTCTTCGTCACGCCAAACAGGAAAACCGCCACCAGCAAGGCCACGCCAAGGGAATACAGCGTTACTGCATGGCGCATCAGCACGGGCGGAGGAATGTTTGCCACGGTCCACATCAAGGCCAGTGCCATCAGCACATGCCGCAACTGGAGCGCAAAGCGGCCAGGGAAATCGGCCGAAGCAGAGTACAAGGTGACGAGGCCAGCCATCAGCAGCAATCCAAGAATCGCTGCCAAAGGCACGTCGACAGCCAGCACCGGCCGCAGGCGGCGCCACAGCGAAGCATTGGCAATCATTGGAGGGCCTGCAGCCAGACGACACGGCCGGCCAGGGCGGCAAAGCCTAAAAGGGAGATCGCGCCCAGCACGGCGAGGCGGCGGCGGAATTGTTTCTGCTCATTATTCATGGCCGAAATTATAAGGCCACGATCAACGCTCGCGCACGTAATTTCCGGGCGCGTCGCACAGCCACGGATAGTCCGGATGCGGTTGCGCTGCCGGGACGCGCCATGCTCCGCAACGCGCATGCAGCCACGCAGTCCAGTCCTGCCACCAGGAGCCTGATGTCGGCGACTGCACCGCCAGCCAATCCTTGGCGTCGCGGCCCGCGATCAGGGGCGCCGACCAGAATTGCTGCTTGGCGCTGCCGCCTGGCGGATTGATGATGCCGAGGATATGGCCGGAGGCCGTCAGGACGTAGTGCACCGGTGCGCCGACCAGGGCCGCGCTGCGATAGGTGCTGCGCCAGGGCGTGATGTGGTCGGCCACGGCGCCAACGGCATACAAGGGCTGGCGGATGCGGCCCAGGTCCAGCTTCTGGCCGCGGATTTCAAGCGCATCGGCGTGCGCCAGTTTATTGGCCTGGTACAGTTCGCGCAGGCAGAAGCTATGCGTGGCGCGCGGCTGCCGCGTACCGTCCGAGTTCCAGGCCAAAGGCGCCAGCGCCGGCGCCGGTTCGCCGAGCAGGTATTTGTGCACGACATAGCGCCAGATCTGCGTGTTCGGGCGCAGCATGCGGAAGCTCCAGCCGATCTGGTGCGAGTCGAGGAAGCCCTGGCGCGCCATCAAACCATCAAGCAGCGCCACGCTCTCGTCGTTGATGAAGCTGGCAATATCGCCCGGCTTTGAGAAATCGGTCAGGGTGGCCAGCAGGGTCCAATGGGCGACAGGTATGTCGCGGGCTGCCCGGTGGCGGCGGTTCAGCCACGCCATCAATGCCGACAGGGCGGTTCCGCCGATGCAATAGCCAACCGCATGGACCTGCGGCACACCCGCGATGGTACGCGCCGCTTCGATTGCAGCGAGGATGCCATCGAACAGGTGGTCTTCGAAACTCACGTCCTGCATATTGGCGCGCGGGTTTTTCCAGCTCATGGCAAAAACGTCGAAGCCTTGTTCAACAAGGTGCCGCACCATGCTCTGTTGGGAGGTAAGGTCGAGGATGTAGTACTTGTTGATCCAGGGCGGCACCAGCACCAGCGGCATCGAACGGACTTCTTTGCAGGCCGGTGTGTAATGGATCAACTCCATCATCTGGTTGCGCATGACGACGCGGCCAGGCGTCGCTGCCAGGTCGCGCCCAAGCTGGAATTGTGCCGGATCGACCATGCGCAGGTCCCCAGCAAGCAAGTCGCGCAGCCACTCTTCGAAGCCGTGCTTGAGGCTCGCGCCGCCGCTGTCAAACGCGCGGCGCAGGACTACGGGATTCGTCAACGCGAAGTTGCTTGGGGCGATGGCGTTGCACCAATGGCGCAGCCAGAAGGCTGCGCTGTGGGCTTCGCCTTCTTCCACGCCGGGCGTGTCGTACACCTGCCGCTCCAGCGTGCGCGTGAAGCCGAGGTATTGCTGCATCAGGCCATGGAAGAAAGGATTGTCGCGCCAGGCATCGTCGCTGAACCGGTCGTCGCCTTCCGCCGCTTCCGCCAACGGCGCGGGCATGCCGGTAGCCCAGGCGACCGTGGCAAGCTCCTGCCACGCCCGGGCCATCTCCAGGGGATGCACCAGCCATGCGGCGGCGACATTGGCGAATGGATTAGGCATGCAGGCCAGTATAGACCTAATGCGCCATCAGGACAGGAAGAGTCATGCTTTGCAAGACCGTGCGGGATGTCCCGCCGAGCATGATCTCGCGGAAGCGGCTATGGCCATAGCAGCCCATGACCAGCAGGTCGGCATCGGTATCCGCGGCAAAGGAGAGCAGGGCCGAGCCAATGTCGATGCTGGTCACCTGCGACGAGACCTCGACCTTGATGCCGTGGCGCGCCAGGTACAGCGCCATATCGGCGCCCGGTTCGCTGCCGTGGCAGTCCGGTTCGCGTCCGGCGTTAAATACCGCCAGCGTGACCCTGCCTGCATGTTCCAGCAACGGCAGGGCCGCCGTAATGGCACGGGTAGCCTCCATGCTGCCGTCCCAGGCGACCAGCACACGCTTGAAAGGCGCCTCGAAATGGCCGGCATAAGGCACCACCAGGACCGGCCGCGCGCTGTTCATGGCGACATATTCCGGCGTTTCCTCTTCCAGCGGCGATACCGGATCGTCCGGATTGACCTGGCCCAGGACCACAAGATCGCTGTAGCGCGACTGCAGCACGAGGCCGTCGCCGGCCTGGTCGTCGAGCAGGCGCGATTCGAAGGACTGCAAGTCGAGCATCTGGCACTGGGCTTCGAAACGCCGCAGGTTGGCGCGGGCGTGTTCGCGCGCTTCGTCAATGCATTGCGCGGCCAGGCTCACGCCCATTGCGGTGGCGTGGTCGGCATACAGGAACCGCGAGATGCCGCTCATGGCCGCTCCCACCAGGCGTCCCTTTGCCAGGCGCACGATCTGGGAAGCGAGCCGTACCCTACGCTCGGTCGAACCGGAACTATTGACGTGCACGACGACGGTCTTGAACCCCATGGCAGCCTCCGAGATGGATAGATGGGAAAAAGTCTAGGCTTTCGCGCAATCCAGCGGCATGATCTGGGTCAATTTCACTCTAATCCAGTAACTTGCATAAGCAAGTGTTGACTTTTAGATGAGAATAGTTATCATTTGCGTTTCTGTATAAAAGCCAGCCTGTTGCCAGCTAATACTCGTCTAATTAGCTGAGGTAACGATGGATAAGAAGAAGTTGGTGGCACTGCTTGGGCTGGCGTTTCCGCTGGCGGCGTTGGCAGAAGAAGCGGCGGTCATGCCGCAAATCCAGGTGACCGCGCAGAAGCCGGATTCTTACACCACCGAGCGAAGCAACACTGCGACGCCACTGAATATTTCGCTGCGCGACACGCCGCAGTCAGTCTCGGTGGTGACCCAGCAGCGTATTGAAGACCAGGCCCTGGAGACCGTTACCGACGTCGTCAACAATGTGACCGGGGTTTCGGTCAACCAGTATGAAACCCACCGTGCCGGGTTTACCGCGCGCGGCTTCGATATCGACAACCTCCAGATCGACGGCGTGCCAACCACCTGGGACCAGCCCTGGAGTTCCGGGGAGGTAGTGGGCAGCCTGGCGATTTACGACCGCGTCGAAGTCGTGCGCGGTGCCACCGGGCTGATGACCGGCGCCGGCAATCCCTCTGCCGCCATCAACCTGGTGCGCAAGCACGCCACAAGCAAGGAGCTGACCGGCAGTGCGGAAGCGGGCATCGGGCGCTGGAACGAGCGGCGCGGCACGGTGGACATTGCGAGCGGGCTCAATACCGATGGTAGCGTGCGCGCGCGCGTGGTCGGTGAATACCAGCGCGCCGACAGTTGGGTCGATCTGCTGAAGAGCAAAAGCCACACTTTCTACGGCACGGTGGAGGCAGACCTGACGCCTCGTACTGTACTGTCGGCCGGCTACAGCCGACAGGAAAACGATCCCAAAGGGCCAATGTGGGGCGGCCTGCCATACTGGTATTCGGACGGCAGCAAGACCAATTGGGACGTCTCCAAGACTTCGGCGGCTGGCTGGACGCGCTGGAACACCCAATACGGGAACACGTTTGCCAATCTCGAACACAGCTTCGACAACGGCTGGAAACTGCGCGCGAGCTTCAGCCATGGCGACCGCAAAGCCGATTCGGCGCTGCTTTACCTGTCGGGCGTTCCAGACCGGGTTACCGGATTGGGCGTGGGCGCCTTTGCCGGTTCCTACATTACCCATACCAGGCAGGACGACTTCAGCCTGCACGGAAGCGGCCCATTCGAATTCGCCGGCCGCAAGCACGAAGCGGCCATCGGCTATATGCATTCGAAGCAGGAATTCAATGCCGACAGCCGCGCCGCCGATTACGGCCCTGGCTATCCTCCGGTGGGCAACTTCAACACCTGGAACGGCGCTGCCTATCCGGAGCCGCAGTGGGGCGCCCCGGCCTTTTATGAAAGCAGCCAGACCAGGCAAGAAGCGGTGTACGGCGTTGCGCGCTTTTCGATCACCGATCCCTTGAAGGCAATTGCCGGCGCGCGCGTCACCAATTACGACAAAACCGGGGTTGGCGCCTGGAGTCCGGCCTACCAGTTGAAGCACGATCACCAGCTGACCCCATATGCCGGCTTGGTATATGACCTGACAGACTACCTTTCCGCGTACGCCAGTTACACGGACATCTTCCAGCCACAGAACCGCAAGGACCTGGCCGGGAATATCCTCGATCCTGTGGTGGGCAAAAGCTATGAAACCGGTGTAAAAGGCGAGTTCCTGGATGGCCGGGTGCAGGCGTCGCTCGCCGTCTTCAAAATCAAGCAGGACAAACTTGCCCAGGAAGCGGGCTTGATCGACCGCGATGGCAACGGTCCGCTGGCGCCGGAAGCCTACTACCGCGCTGCAAACGGCGCCAAGAGCGATGGGTTTGAGTTTGAGGTGTCGGGGGAACTCGCGCGAGGCTGGAACGCCACCGCAGGTTATTCCCAGTTCAAGGCGAAAGACGCGGCCGGATCCGACATCAACAGCGTTTATCCACGCAAGCTTTTCCGCGTCTTCACTACTTACCGCCTGGAGGCGCTTACGGTTGGCGGCGGCGTGAACTGGGAAAGCCGCACCTATACGCTTGATCCGGCTGCTCCAGCCGGCACCA
>CAMLSG010000233.1 GCA_946482635.1 uncultured Duganella sp. | reverse complement strand
GCCGCAGCCAAAAAACCAGCCGCCACCGCCGAGAGCAAGCTTGCCAAGCTTGGCCTGCGCACGGACATGGACCTGGTGCTGCACCTGCCCATGCGCTATGAGGATGAAACGGAAGTCCTGACGATCCGCGAGGCCTGCATGCGCGGCGGCGAGGTCTCGCAGGTGGAAGGCGTGGTGACGTCGAACGAAATCGCCTACAAGCCGCGCCGCCAGCTGCTGGTGCATATTGCCGACGAGACGGGCGACATCCAGCTGCGCTTCATGAATTTCTACGGCAGCCAGGTCAAGCAACTGGCGGAAGGCACCCGCGTGCGGGCGCGCGGCGAGGTGCGCCATGGCTTCTTCGGCGCCGAGATGGTGCACCCGGCCTACAAGATCGTCAACGAAGGCGCGCCGCTGCCAACGTCGCTCACGCCGGTCTATCCTTCCGGCGAAGGCTTGTCGCAACTGGTGCTGCGCCGCGCGATTGCCGATGCGATGAAGCGCGTGGACTGGACCGATACGCTGCCGCCGGAAATCCTCAAGGCCATGCGGCTGCATCCGCTCGAATCCGCAGTGCGTACCCTGCATTACCCGCCGGCGGAAATCGACGAAAACGCCCTGATCGACCGCACCCACCCGGCCTGGACCCGCGTGAAGTTCGACGAACTGCTGGCGCAACAGCTTTCCCTGAAACGGGCCCAGCGCGCTCGCCGCGCCAAGGGTGCCGCGGTCCTGGGCAAGGTCGGCTCGCTATCGTCCGCCTTTGAAGCCTCGCTGCCGTTCAAGCTGACCAAGGCCCAGCAGCGCGTGCTGAAGGAAATTCGCGCCGACATCAAGCAACCGTATCCGATGCAGCGCCTGCTGCAGGGCGACGTCGGCAGCGGCAAGACCATCGTGGCCGCGCTGTCCGCCGCGCAGGCAATCGACAGCGGCTACCAGGCCGCGCTGATGGCGCCGACCGAGATCCTGGCCGACCAGCATTTCCGCAAGATCGCGGCCTGGCTGGAACCGCTGGGCGTGAAGGTGGCGTGGCTGACCGGCAGCCTGAAAAAGAAAGAGAAAGAAGCCGCTTACGCGCTGGTGGAATCCGGCGAGGCACAATTGGTGATCGGCACCCACGCCATCATCCAGGACACCGTGCAGTTCGCGAAACTCGGCCTCGTCATCGTCGACGAGCAGCACCGCTTTGGCGTCGGCCAGCGCCTGACCTTGCGCAACAAGGGCAACGGCGACAACGTGCCGCACCAGTTGATGATGTCGGCCACGCCAATTCCGCGCACGCTGGCCATGACTTACTATGCCGACCTGGAAGTGTCGGTGATCGACGAGCTGCCGCCCGGCCGCACGCCGATCGTCACAGCCGTGGTGGACCAGAACCGGCGCGACGAGGTGATCTCCCGCGTGCACGCTGCGGCACTGGAAGGGCGCCAGGCTTACTGGGTCTGCCCGCTGATCGAGGAATCGGAAGCGCTGCAACTGCAGACGGCCACCGAGACATACGAAACATTGGCAGCCGCCCTGCCCGACTTGCGCGTCGGCCTGGTGCACGGCCGCCTCAAGCCGGCCGAAAAGGCGGAAGTGATGGACGCTTTCGCCGCCGGCGACATCCACGTACTGGTCGCAACGACCGTGATCGAGGTCGGCGTCGACGTGCCGAATTCCTCCCTGATGGTGATCGAGCATGCGGAACGATTCGGCCTGTCGCAGCTGCACCAGCTGCGTGGCCGCGTGGGGCGCGGTTCCGCGGCGTCGGTCTGCCTGCTGCTGTACCAAAGCCCGCTCGGCCCTGTCGCCAAGCAGCGCCTGATGACGATGCGCGAGACGACCGATGGTTTCGAAATCGCGCGCCGCGACCTGGAGATCCGCGGTCCCGGCGAATTCCTTGGATCGCGCCAGTCGGGCCAGGCCATGCTGCGCTTCGCCGACCTGGAGACGGATGCCTGGCTGGTCGACCAGGCCCGCGATGTAGCGCACGCCCTGCTGCATGAAGCGACGCCCGCCAACAAAGCTACGGTGGAAGCCCACCTGGAACGCTGGCTGGGCGGCCGCGAAGAGTTCCTGAAAGTCTGACGACGCAGCTTGCGCGGTCAGCGCTCGAAGATGCAGCCGACGTAGTCCTGCACGACAGCCTGCATGCGATCGGTGTTGCCGATCTGCCCTGGAAAACGTGCAGCCGTCCGGTTCGCGCAAAGGTCGCCGCGCTTGCGGATGCGATCGATGCATGCCGCTTCAGACAGCCCGTACTTATTGCGCGCGCAGGACTTTTCTATTTTGCCGCCCACATCCCTCAGCATGCTGGCGTCCGCACCGGAAACCTGCAGCACAGCATCCGCAGCCGCCGATCCGGAGTCAGGCTTCTGTTCGGTTTCGGCCACTTCAACCTCCGCCAACCCGGCTGGTTGCTGCCGATGGTTGATCGCTGTGGCCAGCCCCCATCCCAGCAGCACCACAACCACGACTTTGGCGACGAGGCCCAGGTTCCAGCCATGCTTGCCTGCGGTTTCACGCGCCATCCGGGTGCGCGCTTCGGGCGCGGGTTTCGCTGTGGTCCCTGCCTTGGCGTAGCAAACACCGCAAGCAGGACATTGCCATTCCGGATTGGTCGCATCCTTCGGACGCACATGGTCGCATTTGGGACAAATAGTATTTTTATCCATTACTTATTTTTCGTCAGCGCCTCATACAATTCACTTGCGCCAAAACCCTTGACCACGCGCTTGCCGTAAACAACAAAGGTTGGCACTCGATCGGTCTTCAGGAGTTCGAATCTCCGATAGCATTGCTCATCATTCTTGATGTCGCATTCGGTGAACTCGATCTTGTATTTCCTGAAGTGTTCACGGGCCCTGTTTGCGGGCTCGCAACCGTCGGAGGAATACATGACGATGTCGCCCTGCTTAACCGACCTGGCAACATCCTTCCAGCGCGCAGACAAATGCCACTTTCCATACCCAGCGCCCAGCGCGACAAAGATCGCAATCCAGGTGGCCGACTTTGCAAGCCTGGAATTGCCGGATGGCGGGGTTTCAGGCCGCTTGGTTTCCTTATTCACCGATTGCCCTTCAATTCCTGCCGGTCGGTGTTGCGACCAGTGATTCCACTTCCGCCGTCAGCGATATGATGCGCGGCACGCCATCGACCAGCGCGATCTCGGCCTTCTGCTTGCTCAGGGATTCCATGCGCTCGCCCGGCAGCAGCACGACTTCCTTGGCAACGTCACGCGCCGTGGCGCTGCGCCCGTTGGGTGACAGCGATACCTCGCGGTTGCTGACCTCATACGTCGACTGGAGCTGCACCTTCCACAGGCCCTCCAGCATGGCCTTGTATTCACTCACGCTCATGCGCGACAGGCCGCCGCCGCGACCAGGCATCGACACCATGATCATGGCGTTCGGCGAGAAGTGCCCGATCAGGCGATCGGCATCATGACGCTGGACGGAGGTTTCGATGTCCGTCATGACGCCGGTGACGTCCGCCTCCGTCAGCCGCTTGCCGCCGCAACCGATCAAGGCGGCAAGCATTGTGATAACTATTGCAATCTTTTTCATATACGCAATGATACATTATGTGACACGTGTCGCATAAACTCCTTGCCTTCGTGCGACACATGTCGCACAATGCCGTCATACGTCACAAGGAGCTCCCATGGCCATTCCATCCATTACAGAATTAACGCTGCTCAAGGCACTTTGGAAACAACATCCGCTCAGCGCCCGTGAAATCCATGAACGGGTGGAGGAGGAACTGGCCTGGTCCTACTCGTCCACTCGCAAAACCCTGGAGCGCATGCTGGAGAAAGGGATGATCAGCCTGCATTCCGTCCATGGTATGAACGTATACGCGCCAGTACTCGAAAAGGTTGAAACGCTGGCTGCATTTGCCCACGATTTCAGCCACCGCGTGATGGAAATGAACGCTCCACTGCCCGTGAATATGTTCACCGGGTCCAAACTGGTCAACCAGCACGAGTTGAAAGAACTGGAGCAACTGCTGATCGAATGGCCGGAAGATAAGGAGTAAAGCGATGTTAGCCCTGGTTTTCCTGCAGGCGAGCATTGCCAGCTTGCTGGCCGGCGCGTGCACCTGGCTCCTCCTGCGGGGCGCCGCCCGCGCCTGGCCAGCGCTTGAAGCGCGCCGCGCGCCGTGGCTGCTGGGTGTTGCCGCCGTTGCCGGCACCCTGGCGCTCGGGATACTGCCCGGCGCTGCACGCCTGAGCCTGGTTCCCGCAATCGAACTGCCTGCCGTGCTGGCGCCCGCCGCCCAGCCGAATCCCGCCGCCGGCAGCGGGAGCGACCCGGCCTCCGGCGAGGAGACGGCCTTCGACGACCATGGTGCGGCCCCGATCGCGCCCGCTCCAGCGCTGCTGTGGCTTGGATACGGCTGGCTGGCGCTCTACGGCGCCGGCCTTGCCGTAGCGGCTGGGCGCTGGATGCAGGCCAGGCGCCGTCTCGCCGCGCTGCTCGCCGTATCGCAGCGGCTGGACCGCTTCGAACTGGCAGCCCATCCCGGCTTCGCCAGCCTGCATCGCCCGTTGCCGGAAGTGCGCGAGATCGATGCGCCAATCGCCCCCATGCTGGTCGGGCTGGCCCGTCCGATCCTGCTGCTGCCGCGCCACCTGCGCGATTTCGATCCCGTCCAGCAGCGCCTGGTGATCGAGCACGAACTGACCCACCTCGCCCGCCGCGACCCGTTGTGGATGCACGCCAGCCTCCTGCTGCAAGCCGTCCAATGGTTCAACCCCATGGTGGCCCGCCTCAGCCAGCGCATGGCGTGGGCGCAGGAACTGGGCTGCGATCGCGCCGTGCTGCGAGATCGCCCTGCTCCCCAGCGCCGTGCCTATGCCGCGGCACTGGTGGCGCAAATGCGCATGCAAGCCGTACCAGGCCCTGGGACTGCCCTTGCCTTCGGCGGACGCGCCGTGGATACCGTCGCCGCCCGCATCGGCATGATCCGCGACGGAGTGCCTGCCATGCCACGCGCAGTGGCAAGAGCTTTGGGCTGGGCCGCAATGCCCGCGCTGCTGGCCGCCAGCGTGTTGCTGCAGCCAGCACTGGCGTGGCGCGTTGACGCCGCGATGCCCGAAAGCGCCCGGCCAGGCACTGGCGCCTCTCTGGCCAGCCTGCCCCGCTGGCAAGCCCCGATGGAAAGGCTGCGCGTCAGCGCCTTCTTCGGCATCAAGCACGCGCCAACCGGCCGGCCGCATGGCGGGATGGACTTCGCCGCGCGCACCGGTACCCCCGTCGTCGCACCAGCAGACGGCGTCGTCGTCGCCTCGACCAGCAATTACATGGGCGAAGACAAGTGGGGCGAACTGGTTGCCATTGAACACGCCAACGGCCTGCGCTCGCTATATGCGCATATGGACAAGCGCCTGGTGAAAGAAGGCGAGCGCGTCACCGCCGGCCAGCAGCTCGGCACCTCCGGCGCCAGCGGCAAGGTCACCGGCCCGCACCTGCACATGGAGGTCAGCCGCAATGGGCAGAACATCGACCCGCAATCCCTGCTCGGCAATCTTGAAGCCAACGCCACCCGCACTGCGCTGCAACGCCTGAGAGCCAGCAGCGCCTCCTGATCTTACCCGCCCTGTCCACCTGCCGCGCGCTGCGCGGCAGTGGCGGCGCTCGCCCTGAGGAAACGTCATGAAGAAGACCATATGCATGCTGGCCGCAGCGCTGGCAGCCCAAGTCGCGCCTGCGCAGTCCGTTGTCGAGATCAAAGCGGCGCGCCTGGACCAGCGCAAGGACGACACGGCCAGCACCGTAGTGCTGACCCGCGACGACCTGGCAGCGAACGGCGACCGCACATTGGCCGACGCCCTGCGCCGCCTGCCCGGCATCACCATCAGCGACAGTGCCGGCATCCGCCTGCGCGGGCTGGGCAATGGCTATACGCAAATCCTGCTGAACGGCCAGCCCGCTCCCAGCGGCTTTTCGCTGGACAGCCTGCCGCCGGAGGTGATCGAACGCGTCGAAGTGCTGCGCAGCGCTTCGGCGATCCTGGGAACGCAAGGCATCGCCGGCACCATCAACATCGTGCTGCGTAAATCCGTTCGCCAGGGCACGCAGGAAATGCAACTCGGGATGGACAGCCTGCACGGCGCATGGTCGCCGCGCCTTACCGCGCAATCAAGCGGCAAGGCCGACGGCTGGTCGCACAACGTCAGCGCCGTGCTGTCGCGCGCCAGCACGCCGGCCGACCGCACCATCACCGACAGCGCGCCCAACATGCTGCGCAGCACCCGATCGCATGAGGATAACGTTGCCGACTCACTCAACCTCAGCCCGCGCCTGAACTGGACTACCGCCGATGGCGACAGCGTCGCGCTGCAGACCATCGCTACCGTGAACCGCCGTGCTATCGACTACCGCTCGCAGGAAGAAGTACAACTCGGCGCTCCCGGTGACTTTGCAGAAGTGCGCAGCCGCTTCCATATCCGCAGCTATTTCCTGCGCAGCGAGCTGACATGGCAACGCACGCTGGCCAGCGGCGCGCAATGGGAGCTCAAGCTGGGCGGCTCCAAGGCGCCGCGAGATACGAATTTCGATTTCACGGGCCTGCCGCTGGCCGGTCCCGGCCCCACCGTGCGCCATGTGGATGGCGACATTCGCGAACACGGCTTCAATTACAGCGGCAAGTACTCCCACCCGCTGGGCAGCGGCCACGCGCTGGTAGCAGGCTGGGACGGCTCCGCCACCCAGCGCATGCAAACCCGCATCGAACACGAATACAACGACGCCGGTGCGCTCAACTTCCTGCGGGACGACCGCTACGACGGCCGCATCGAACGCCTGGCCGCCTTTGCCCAGGATGAATGGAAGCGCGACGCAGACTCCTGGTCTGCCGGGCTGCGCTGGGAAACCATGCGCACCGAGGCGCATGACCGCAACACTGCTTCGGTACGCCAGCGCAGCACGGTCATCAGCCCCGTTTTGCAATGGATGCGCAAGCTGCCCGGCGACAGCCAGTTGCGCCTGGGTGCAAGCCGCAGCTACAAGGCACCCAATATGCTTGACCTGATCCCGCGCCGCTTCACCTCCGACAACAACAACAGTCCGACCAATCCCGATACCCAGGGCAATCCATCGCTGCGCCCCGAACTGGCGTGGGGGCTCGACGCCGGCATCGACTACTACTTCGCAAAGGACAGCCTGCTGAGCGCCAGCATCTATGCGCGCGACATCGACAACGTCATCCTGCTCACGCTATACCGCGACGGCGAACGCTGGATCACCATGCCGGCCAACCAGGGCGGCGCGCGCGTGCATGGCTTCACGCTGGAGTTGCGCACGCCATTGACCGCGTCGTTGTCCCTGCGTGCCAACGCCACCATCAACCGCTCCCGCCTCGAGCGCGTTCCCGGCCCGGACCACCGGCTCGCCGCGCAAACGCCGCTGAGCGGCGTCGCGACCCTGAGCTACAAGCGCGCCGGATTGACGCTCGATGCCGAGTTCTCTTACGAAGCCGGCGGCGCAAGCCGGGCTTCCGCCAGCATCGTGTCGATGGCGGCCTACCAGCGCAAGCTGGACTTGCGCGCCACCTGGAGGCTGTCGCCGCGCCAGGAAGTACGCCTTGCGCTGTCCGACGTGCTGCATCCGGACCGCGCCAGCACCGACCGCTATGAAGGCCTCGACTGGCGCCAGACCACCATCGCCACGCGCGGCGGCACGGCGCTGCGGCTCAACTTCAAGCAGAACTTCAACTAACAGAAGAAATCTTGTCTGTTCGCTACGAATTTGCCAGAAAGCACACAGTTATGCGAAACTCGCCCGCTATGCCAAAGATCACCAACATCCTCCTGCTGGTCATGCTGGCCGCTGCCAACATCCTGCAACCTGCTGCCGCGATGCCTGAGCCATTGGACATCCCGCCGCCACAGGAAGAGAAAGAGCCGAAAGACTCGCTCCTGCAGCAGTGGCGCCTGCCGCTGGAAGGAGGCCGCGTCAGCAGCTTCTTTGGCGCTGCGCGCGGACGCCGGGCGCATGGCGGCATCGACTTCTCCGTGCCGCACAACACGCCGGTGATGGCCACCAACGACGGCACCGTGGTCGCATCCGGCATGGGCTATCTTGGCGACCGCAAATACGGCAATGTAGTGGTGATCGAGCATGAAGGCGGCCTGCGTTCGCTGTATGCGCACCTGAACAAACGCAATGTGAGCGTGGGCGACACCGTGGCTGCCGGCGAGTTGATCGGCCTGTCCGGCGCCACCGGCCGCGCCACCGGTCCGCACCTGCACCTGGAAGCCTACCAGGACGGCACCCGCATCGACCCGAACCGCTTCATGCTGGCCAACCTGGAAGACAACGCC
>CAMLSG010000232.1 GCA_946482635.1 uncultured Duganella sp. | reverse complement strand
GGCGTCGCGCCAGCCGCGCGCTTCCTGCAGCCAGCCGCGCGGCGCCAGCGCTTGCGGCGGCGCGCCCCACAGCATGCCGCCATCGGCACAGGCAAAGAATTTCGCGGGGCTGGCCACCAGGTAATGGCCGCTGCCCGGCTGGCACAACGCGGCGCGCTGCAGCGCCACCGGCCAGGCATGGGCACAGTCTTCAACCAGGGCCACGCCATGCCGGCGGCACAGCGACTGCACCGCCGCCAGGGTGGCGGCGTCCTGCGGCACGCCGAAATAATGGGTCAGCAGCAAGGCGGCGACGCCGCCTTCGGCCAGGCGCGCGGCCAGCGCGCCGAGTTCGGGGCTGAGGTCGCCTTGCAGCGGGTAAAAGCGGATCGCGCCGCCCAGCGCCAGCGCCGGGTCGAGCATGGTGCGGCAATGGTAGGCGGGCGCCAGCAGGGCGCCGCGCGCACCGACGCCGGCGGCCGCGTAAGCGGCGGCCAGGGCATAACGGCCGCGCACGAAATGCTGGCCGTGCGCCGGCCAGGCCGGGCCGGCGCGCAGGCGCAAATCGCCCAGCCGCAAGCCGGGCAGCACCGGCACGGCCGGCGCCGGGAAGCGGCAGGCAGACGGATCGAAACGCAAAAACTCCAGCATCGGGGCGCCCACCGGGCTAGTTGAATCAGCTAAGCTTACCACTCGGCCTTCTTCCTCAGCAAAGAATAGTATTGGCATGTTATTTTATTCTAAAAACAACAATAAACATGCGAAATCGGCAATAATTTATTTTTTGCCCGGATTGGCACGGCGGCGCTTCCGGGGGCAGGTATACTGCGCACTGACCGCAATCCTGGAGCATCACATGTATTTGGAAGAAGTAAAAACCATCCTGATCGACGTCCTCGCACTGGGCCCTGCCGGCCAGGCGCTGGACCAGCATTCCGCCCTGCTGGGCAGCCTGCCGGAACTGGACTCGATGGCTGTCGTGCAGCTGATCGGCGCGCTGGAAGAACAGTTCGGCTTCAGCATCGACGACGACGAGATCAGCGCCACCACCTTTGCCACCCTGGGCAGCCTGGCCGCCTTCGTGCAGCACAAGCTGACGGCGTAAGGCCATGGCCCCGGCGCCCCAAGCCTTGTTCCTGGCGCACGGCGCGGCAGCGCGCTTCGCCCTGTACCATGCGCCGCAGGCGAGCTGCCGCGGCGCCTGGCTCTACCTGCACCCGTGGGCCGAGGAAATGAACAAAGCGCGCCGCATGGCCGCGCTGCAGGCGCGCGCCCTGGCCGCCGACGGCTGGGCCGTGCTGCAGCTCGATTTGCACGGCTGCGGCGACAGCGCCGGCGACTTTGGCGACGCCAGCTGGGACAGCTGGCGCGCCGATGTCGCGCTTGGGCTGGACTGGCTGCACGCGACGCTGGGCGGGCAATTGCCGCAGGCTGCCGGCCTGTGGGGCTTGCGCCTGGGCGCGCTGCTGGCGCTCGACTATGCCGCCCGGCCGGCCGCGCGCACGCCGTCCCAACTGCTGCTGTGGCAACCGGTGCTGCAGGGCGCCAGCCACCTGACCCAGTTCCTGCGCTTGCGCCTGGCGGCGCAGATGCTGGGCGAAGGCAGCGCCGACGGCGGCACCGAGGCGCTGCGCGCCGCCCTGGCCGGCGGCACGCCGCTGGAAGTGGCCGGCTACACCCTCGCCCCGGCCCTGGCCGCTGCGCTGGACCGCCTGGATGCCAGCCGCCTGCCGCCGCCCTGCCCCGTGCACTGGCTGGAAGTCGCGCCCGCTGCCGGCAGGCCGCTGGCGCCGGCCTCGCAGCGCATGCTGCAAGGCTGGCAGGCCGCCGGCGTCGATGTCCGCGCCCAGTGCGTGGCCGGACCGCCATTCTGGGCCAGCCAGGAAATCGCCGAAGCGCCGGCGCTGCTGGCAGCCACCCGCGCCATGCTGCAGGAGGCTTGCCATGCTTGACGAGCGCGCGCTGGCCTTCGGCTGCGAGGGCGAGACCCTGGTCGGCATCGTCAGCCCGGCCGCCGCACCTGCGCGGCGCGGCGTGCTGGTGATTGTCGGCGGGCCGCAATACCGGGCCGGCAGCCACCGCCAGTTCGCCCTGCTGTGCCGCCAGCTGGCGGCGCAAGGCATCCCGGCCCTGCGCTTCGATTACCGCGGCCTGGGCGACAGCAGCGGCGCCGCCCGCACCTTCGAGGACGTGGCCGCCGACATCCGCTGCGCCATCGACGCCTTCCAGGCCGCCGTGCCCGGCTTGCAGGAAGTGGTGCTGTGGGGCCTGTGCGATGCCGCCAGCGCCGCCCTGTTCTACGGCCGGCGCGACCCGCGCGTGAGCGGCCTGGTGCTGCTCAACCCGTGGGCGCGCAGCGCAGCCGGCCTGGCGCGCAGCACGCTCAAGCACTATTACTGGGCGCGCCTGCGCGACCCGGCGCTGTGGCGCAAGCTGGCACGCGGCCAGTTCGCGCTGGGCGCCTCGCTGCGCTCGCTGCTTGGCCTGCTCGGCGCGGCGCGCCGGCAGCCGGCGCCCGCCGCCCCGGCGGCAGCGCCGCCGGCCCTGGCGCGCGACGGCAGCGCGCCACCGCTGACGCCCGGCCTGCATGCGCGCCTGCTCGACGGCATGCAAGGCTTTCGAGGCCGGGTCCTGTTCATCTTCAGCAGCGCCGACCTGACGGCGCAGGAGTTCCTCGACATGTGCAAGGCTTCGCCCAGCTGGCAACGGCTGCTGGCCCAAGCGTCGGTCCAGCAGCATGTGCTGGACGGCGCCGACCACACCTTCTCGCGCCGCGCCTGGCGCGACCAGGTCGCCGACTGGACCGGGGCATGGGTGGCGGCATGGTAAAGCGCGTCCTGATGGTGGCGTTCCACTTCCCGCCGCTGCGCGGCAGCAGCGGCATCCAGCGCGCGCTGAAATTCGTGCAATACCTGCCGGCGCTGGGCTGGCAACCGCTGGTGCTGTCGGCCCACCCGCGCGCCTATGTCAACCAGGGTCCGGACCAGATGGGGGAAATCCCGCCGGCCGTGGTAGTCAAGCGCGCCTTCGCCCTCGATACCGGGCGCCACCTGGCATGGCGCGGCCGCTACCTGGGCTGGATGGCCTGGCCCGACCGCTTCGTCAGCTGGTGCCTGGGCGCCGTGCCGGCCGGGCTGTCGCTGCTGCGCCAGTACCGCCCGCAAGTGATCTGGAGCACCTACCCGATTGCCAGCGCCACCCTGATCGGCTACCTGCTGCACAGGTTGAGCGGCTTGCCCTGGGTGGTCGATTTCCGCGACCCGATGAGCGACGAGTTTTATCCGCGCGACCCCAAGCTGCGCGTGCTCCAGCGCTGGATCGAGCGCAAGGCGGTGCAGCATGCGGCGCTGGTGGTGTGCACCACCCCCAGCGCCGTGCTGACCTACACCAACCGCTATCCGGAGTTGCCGCGCCAGCGCTTTACCGTGCTGGAAAATGGCTATGACGAAGAGAATTTCCGCAGCGCCGGCGCCAGCGTCGCCGAGCGCCCGGCAGGCCGGCCGTTCACCCTGATCCACAGCGGCATCATCTATCCTTCCGAGCGCGACCCGGTGCCGCTGTTCCGCGCCCTGTCCGAGCTGAAGGCGGCCGGCGCCATCGATGCCGGCCAGCTGCACATCGTGCTGCGCGCCACCAGCCATGACGATTATGTCGGCGCCTTGCTGGCCGAATACGCGATTACCGACCTGGTCAGCCTGGCGCCGCCCGTGCCTTACCAGGCCGCCCTGGCGGAAATGCTGTCGGTCGACGGCCTGCTGCTGCTGCAGGCCAGCAACTGCAACCACCAGATCCCCGCCAAGCTGTACGAATACCTGCGCGCCGGCCGCCCCATCCTGGCCCTGACCGATGCCGCCGGCGATTCGGCTGCCGCCTTGCGCGCGGCCGGCGTCGACACCATCGCCCCGCTGGACGACAGCGCCGGCATCAAGCAGGGCTTGCTGCATTTCCTGCAACTGGCACGCAGCGGCCAGGCACCGCTGCCGACCCCGGCGGCGGTCGCCGCCGCTTCGCGCCAGGCGCGCACGGCCGAACTGGCACGCTTGCTCGACAGCGTGCTGCCCCAATCGCTCACCCTGCCGGCCAGCGCCGGCTCCACGGAGGAAGCATGAACTACCGGAACCTCACGCTGGCTGCCCTATTGTGTGCAGCGGCACTCCCGGCCAGCGCCAGGAATTATTGCGGCGGCCCGTCGGGCCGCGAATGGGACTATCGCCAGACCAATGAAATGTCGCTGAACCTGGTCAACGGCCGCCACTTCACAGAAGAGGTCGAACTCGGCATCAAGGGCACGTCAGGCAGCCTGGAGAGCATCGGCACCGACTACCACTACACGCTGAGCGTGCTGCCCAACCATGCACGCGCCCTGAACGCCCTGCTGCGCCTGGTGCCGCGCTATCCCAACGGCATCTTGCCGGGTGCAAAGTATCCGATCGAATGCTATTTCGAGCGCGCGGTGCGGCTTTTCCCCGACGATGGCACCACCTGGCTGATGTACGCGCGCTACCAGTTCATGAAGGGCAAGTACGAGCAGGCCCGCTCCATGCTTGAAAAGGCGCTGGACAAGTCGCCGGAAGATCCGGCCGCCAATTACAACATGGGCCTGGTGCTGGCCAAGCTCAAAAAATATGACGAGGCCCTGCCCTACGCCCAGAAAGCGTATGCGCTGAATTTCCCCATGCCCGCCTTGAAACAGATGCTGCTCAAAGCCGGCAAGTGGGTGGAACCGCCGCCGGCGCCGGAAGAACCGGAGGCTGAGGCCGCCGCCCCGGCCGCGCTGCCAGCTTCCGCCACCGCGGCCAGCATGACCGCCGCCAAGCCTGCCGACCCGGCCACGCCGACCAAGCCATGATGCAACTGCTGCGGCGGCGCGGCGCGGCGTTGGCCTTCCTTGGCCTGCTGCTGGCGGCGGCCAGCGTCTATCCGGCGCCGAAGCTGCCGCTGGCCGCGCTGCTGGCGGGCTACATGGCCTTGCTGCTGTGGCGCCCGCAGGCCTGGCTGGTCGCCGTGCCGGCCCTGCTGCCGGTGCTGGACTTTGCGCCGTGGACCGGCTGGTTCTTCCTGGAAGAGCTGGACTTGCTGCTGCTGGCCACCGGCGCCGCCGGCTACTGGGCGCTGGGACGCACCCCGGCGCCCACCAAACTGCCTGGCCTGGCGCGTTTCGCGCTGGGCTTTTTTGTGCTGTGCTACGCCATTGCCGCCTGGCGCGGCCTGATGCCGCTGGCCGCGCTGGACGCCAATTCCTTTGCCAACTACACCAGCCCCTACAACGGCTTGCGCGTGCTGAAGGGCGTGCTGTGGCCGGTGCTGCTGCTGCCGCTGCTGCGCGCCACCGCGGGCGAGAATGGCAAGCAGCTGCATACCTTGCTGGTGCCCGGCATGATCCTGGGCCTGGTGGCCTGCAGCCTGGCCGTGGTGTGGGAACGCCTGGCCTTCCCCGGCCTGTTCAATTTTTCCAGCGATTACCGCCCCACCGCGCCGTTTTCCGCCATGCATACGGGCGGCGCGGCGCTGGACGCCTACCTGGCCATGGCCTTCCCCTTTGTCACGCTGTGGCTGGTCAACCGCCCGCCGCCGCAGCGCCTGGTCCTGGGCCTGGCGGCCCTCGGGCTGGGACTGTTCGCCGGCCTGACCACGTTCTCGCGCGATATTTACCTGGCCTATGCCGCGGCCGGCGCCATCATTGCCGTACTGGGTTCGGCACACCACCTGCGCAGCGGCACGCTGACGGCGCGCAGCATGCTGGCCTCGGTATGCATGCTGCTGCTGGCCTACTGGGTCCTGAGCCAGGTGTTCGCCTTTGGCGGCTACCGCGGCCTGGCGGCGGCGCTGGGCATGCTGGCCACCGCCCTGCTGCTGGCAGGCGCTGCGCCACGCCTGCCGCAGCCGCTGGCGGCCGGCGGGCTGGCACTGCTGCTGTTGCTGCTGGTCGCCGCCCTCGGCTGGCTTGGCTCGGGCGGCGCCACCGCCAAGGGTGCCTATCTCGCCTATGCCGTGCCGCTGATGTGCGCCACCGGCGGCGCCGCGCTGCTGGCCGTGGGGCCGCTGCCGCAGCGGCCGTGGGGCGTGCTGCTGCTGGCGGCCGCCCTGCCGGCGCAAGCGCTGGCGGCGGCGCTGGTGGCGCGCCATTACGGCGGCAATGATGCGCTGCCGGGCATCGCCCTGGCCATCACGCTGGCCCTGGCGATGGGCGCCAGCCGCCTGCTGCCGCAGCGGCCCTGGCAGCTGGACCGCGGCACGCTGACCGTCAGCTTTTTCAGCGCCATCGTGTTTGCGGCCCTGATCCCGATTTCCGGCAGCTACTACACCGGCAGCCGTTTCGCCACCGTCGGCACCGACCTCAATGTGCGCCTGGCACACTGGGGCGAAGCGCTCGGCATGATGGACGACAATGCCCTGACCACGGCCTTTGGCCAGGGCCTGGGCCGTTATCCGCAAGCCTTCACCTGGCAAAATGGCCACGGCGAAGTGCCCGGCACCTTCAGCTATGCCGAAGAGCCGCGCAACCGCTTCCTGCGCCTGGGCGCGGCCCAGTATGCGCAAGGCTATGGCGAGGTGCTGCGCATGCTGCAGCATGTTGATGTACAGCCGGGCAAGCGTTACCAGTTCAAGCTCGACATCCGCCGCAACAGCGCCGATGCGACGCCGGTGGCGATGGTATGCCTGCGCTGGCTGATTTATCCGCTCGATTGCGGGGTGGTCAAATTCGGCGTACAGCCGCTGGTGGAAGGCTGGCAAAGCGTCACTGGCGAGCTGCCGGTGCGCGGCGCACGCAGTGCATGGGGCGCGCCACTGGTGCTGGAGCTATACAATCGTTCGCACAAGGCGCCGCTGGAAGTCGATAACGTCAGCCTGGTGGAAGTCGATACGGGCCGCGAATTGATCCGCAACGGCAGCTTCACCGACGCCAACGATTTCTGGTTCTTCAGCAGCGACCGCAACCACATGCCCTGGCACGTGAAAAACTTTGCGGTCAACCAGCTGTTCGAACTGGGCTGGGTGGGCGTGATTGCCACCGCCTTCCTGCTGCTGGCAGTGGGCGGCCGCCTGGTAGCGCGCGGTCTGGCCGGCGACAGCTATGCCGCGGTCTGCCTGGCTTCGCTGACCGGCTGCATGATGGTCGGCCTGTTCGATTCCATCACCGATGTGCCGCGGCTGTCGATCCTGTTCCTGCTGATCGTCATGGCCGGCAGCCTGAAGGCGGCGCGCAAGCGCATCAGGGTGCGCCGCCAGCGGGCCGGGGCCGAGGACCAGGCTGCCGACACAATCGCTAATTGAACTAGGGTTTACTATTTTGCGCGATTGAATCAGCTGGAATTACTCTATTTGTTTAAAAAATCAATTTATTCGACCCATTTCTTCCTATACTCCTGCAGCTTGCGATATATTAAGGATTGTTAATATATTTATCACTAAAGGAGATTCATGAAAAAAGCTACTAATAAGTCTTGGTTATCCGATCTCGCGTTAAATAACCTGGGGCCTAAACTTGGTGCGGCCTACTCGGCGTATTTGATTGCCGAGGTGATTATGTCAACCACGGTGGCTGCCCACAGTGCTGCAGCTGCCGGCCATGACGGTTCCGCCGCCAAAATCACTCTGGTGCAGGCGGAAGGCCTTACAAAAATGATCAGCGGCCCATTAAATGGCTGGCCAATTTGGATGTTCTTGATTACGGCTGTTCTATACACAATCGCCATGGCAGCTCGTAGCTTGCATTCCATCACACGTCCGAAGACTTTTTTCTTATTTCGCTTTTCTCAGCTAAGCGGACTATTTGCAAGGGCCTGCGGTTTCTTTGGAGGGATGTTATCCCTGCCATTGGTCCTGGTTTGGACAATTATGCTGGCATTACCGGCTGAATTTTCCGCACACGACTTCACTCTGATATTTTTCATTTCGCTCATAGTCGTGGCAACCATGATTGCGATGCATCGCGCTGCATTCTTCGACGCGGAGTTACCGAATGCTGTGGTGTATACAGTTGAAGCGCCGTTGAATCGTAAAGAGCCGCTGGAATCGGCCACCATCGCAATACTCGCAAATAAGACTTCGGGCCTGCCTTGGATTGGAAAACCCGAAGCCTTGGCCGAAAGTGACGACGGGCGTATCGTCATTGGCCTGCCCATTCGCTATCCCGTAAGGAAATGGAAGAACACTGCGGCGGAACAATTTATGGGCCGGCTCCTGGATGCCGAAACAACCTGGAAGGCAAGCGGCTACAACGTCTTGGCCAGGGTAATTCCCGTCGAGCTCAACAAAAAGCTCTCCCGGCAGACGAAAAACAGTACAACGAAGGTCGTTGCCGAACAGTCGCCAGTCGAACCCTGACGCCGACGCAGGCAGGTCCAGCGAAAGCTGGCGCCTGCTTCATCGTCATGTTGTCGAGGCCTTGATGGCGTGACGCTCGAGCAGGTCGTACAGGGTCGGGCGCGACACGCCCAGCAGTTCGGAAGCCTTGACGATATTG
>CAMLSG010000231.1 GCA_946482635.1 uncultured Duganella sp. | reverse complement strand
GGACGCGGAAGCTTATTGTAACGCCAAAAAGTGTTTCCGGCGTTCATCATGCTGTCACAATTGCGACACAGAATCATCACGTTGCCATTTTTGCGACCGCTATCGTGAGCACTTCAACCGCCGCCCTGCCGCACAACGTGACCTATCTGCGTCCCCCGCCCGACGACACGCTCGGCCAGCACCTGCTGGACATCATCCAGCGCCGCCAGCTGCATGCCCTGTTCCAGCCCATCGTCCACATGCAAAGCGGCGAAATCATCGCTTACGAAGGCCTGATTCGCGGCCCGTCGGATAGCCCCCTGCATTCGCCGCTCAACCTGTTCCGCGTGGCGCGCGCCAACAACCTGTCGCGCGAGGTGGAATATTTATGCCGCCGCATTGTCCTGGAGCGTTTCGCGGAACTCCAGCTTCCGGGCAAGCTGTTCCTGAACGTCAGCCCGGAATCGCTGGTGCGCCAGCAAGATGGCAGCCGGGGCGAAACCCTGGGCTACATCCACGAATTCGGCCTCAATCCCGCCAATGTCATCATCGAGCTGACCGAAAACCAGCCGACCTACGACTACGAACGGATGCGCGAAGCGGTGCTGCATTACCGGAAAATGGGCTTTCAGATAGCGATCGACGACCTTGGCGAAGGCTTTTCCAGCCTGCGCCTGTGGTCGGAACTGCGCCCGGAATTCGTCAAGGTCGACATGCACTTCATCCAGGGCATCGATCATGACCCGGTCAAGCTGCAGTTCGTGCGCTCAATCCAGGAGATTGCCGACAAATCCAACACCCTGGTCATCGCGGAAGGCATCGAGAAAGCAGCGGAGCTGCTGGTTCTGCGCGACCTGGGCATCGCGTTTGGCCAGGGTTACCACCTGGGGCGCCCCCACGTCCAACCGGCAAAGGCCCTGCCGGCGGAAGTAGTCAAGGTACTGGGCCGCAATGGCGTGGCGGTCTATCCGCAACGCGCTGCCGAGAGAAACGCCGTGTCTATCCGCAAGCTGCTGCACGACGTCGCCGCTGTGCCGCCGTCCATGAACAACAACGACGTCTATGAAATCTTCATGGCCGATCCCAAGCTGATGATCATTCCCGTGGTCGACGCCGGGCGCCCGCTCGGACTGGTCTCGCGCTTCGAGATGATCGACCACTTCGCGCGCCCTTACCAGCGCGAGTTATACGGCAAGAAACCATGCACTCTTTTCATGGATGCCAAACCGATCATCGCCGATGTCGACACCAGCTTGCAGGACCTGTCGTGCCGCATGGCCGAATCGGATGCGCATCACCTGTTCAATGGCTTCATCATCACGGAGGATGGCAGCTATATCGGCATGGGCACCGGCCATGACCTGATGCGCGAAATTACGCAAATGCAGATCAATGCCGCGCGCTACGCCAATCCGTTGACGCAGTTGCCGGGCAACGTGCCGATCAATGAACACATCGACCGCCTGCTGGAAAGCGGCACGCGGTTCTGGGTCTGCTATGTGGACCTGGACCACTTCAAGCCTTTCAACGATGTCTACGGCTATCGCCGCGGCGACGACGTGATCCAGCTGACGGGGCACATCCTGGCCAAGCACGGCGACCGCAATCGCGATTTCGTCGGCCACATCGGCGGCGACGACTTCGTGATCCTGTTCCAGAGCGAGGACTGGGAAGCGCGCTGCCAGGCAGTGCTTGACGATTTCGCTACCGCCATCTCGGACTTCTACAGCAATGAAGACCGCGAACGCGGCGGCTATATCAGTGAAGACCGCCAGGGCAAGAAGGTGTTCTATTCGCTCATGAGCCTTTCGGTCGGCGTGATCCGCGTTGAACCGCACCAGTACTACTCGCACCACCAGATCGCAGCCAGCGCTGCGGATGCGAAGAAACAAGCCAAAAAGATACACGGCAACAGCCTTTTCCTCGACCGCAGGATGCAAACGCAGGGCGCATAGTCTATATTGGATTCATGAGCCCATTCATCTACAGCATGTGCCAGAAACCCATCGTCGGCTTGGCGATGGCGACGGTCGCGCTCTGTGAATTCCCGCCGCTGATGAAAGACGTCCAGATGAAGCTTGGCGAGGCGGGCACCGTCGTCACTGCCGACGTGGAAGTGCCAGTGGATTTGAGCTATGCGCTGATGCTGGAAATGAGCAATCCTGCCGGTGAATCCCTGAGCAAACAGGAAGTATTGATCATTGGCGATCGCCGCGTTGAAGACTGCGCCGACGACGTCGACCTGGCCAAGGTGCCGAAACAGGCGCGCGCCAGTTTCGGCAGGCCGATGGCCTTCAAGGTGGAAGTGCGGCACCAACCCGACAATGCGCTGGTGTATGCGCGCACCGTGAACACCTTGTGCGTGGCCAGCAAGTGGGCCAACCAGCGCTCGCGCAGCCTTGGGAATTTTGCGCTGGTGCGGGGCGCTTATACCGTGCGCATCGAAAATGTCGAAGCCCAGGCCGGACTGGAACACCTGAACACCACCGTAGTGCTGGCTCCCGGCACCGATCGTCCTTTAACTGCGCAGCGATAACTGCTCAACGCGGACTATTGCGCGCCTCCGGCAGGCGTGGACGCTGCCGCAATATTTCATCGAAATTAATGTTCCCGAGCGCCTGTTCTTCGGGCTGCACGACATTGCCCGCGCCTTCCCGCAAGCCGGCAAGATTGTGCCGCGCCAGCGCGTGACCCTGCGCGGCCGCGCGCCTGTACCAGCGCAGCGCCTCGCCTTCATCCTGCGCCACGCCCTGCCCCGTCGCATACAGCACACCGAGATTGTTCTGGGCCGCCGCATCGCCTTTTTCGGCCGCGCTGCGATACCAATGGACTGCCTGTACCAGGTCGCGCTGCACCCCGTTCCCGCCGGCGTACAGGACCGCCACGCTGAACTGGGCCTGGACCGAGCCGCCCTCCGCCGCCATGCTGTACCACATCAACGCTTGAACGGGGTCGCGCTCCACGCCTGTGCCGTGGGCGTACATGCTGCCTAACAGGCATTGGGCATGGACCTCGCCGCGCACCGCGGCCTTGCGCAGCCAGGCTTGTGCCAGCCGGCAGTCGGCCGCCACGCCGCGCCCATTCAGGTAAGCCTCGCCCAACAGCGCCTGGGCGCTCGAGACGCCTTGTTCAGCAGCCCGGCCAAACCAGCGCGCGGCCATTTCTTCGTTGACGGGGACACCGCGCCCGCGACGGTACATCTGCCCAAGGTTTTGCTGCGCAGCGGGGTCGCCCTGGCGCGCGGCACGCCGGAACCAGTACACCGCCTCGGCATCGCTGTTCGCCGTGCCGACGCCCCTGTAGTACATGGCGCCGAGCTGGTTCTGCGCAAAAGCCAGGCCTTGCAGGGCCGACAGGCGCATCCAGCTGAAAGCCTGGCGCATATCGGTTTCGACGCCCTGTCCGTTTTTGTAAAGAAGCGCCAGGTTGAACTGGGCGTAGGGATTGCCCCGCTGGGCGGGGCCAAGGAACCACCGGAAGATGCGCTCCCGGTCCACCAGACGTTTGCCCATCGTCGCCTCCCATACCCTCGATTGTTATCTAAAGTATAAGAAGCGACTCCGTGCTACGTTTGATTTTGCGCAAACTCAGAACTTGGCACGCACACCAAACACGAAACTGCGGCCCGGCAAGGGCGATACGTCCTTCAGCAGCGAGGTCGAAACGCGGATTTCGTCATTCAGCAGGTTCTTCGCCAGCACGAACCAGGTCAGGTCCATGTCTTTCAGCTTCTGCGTGTACGACAGGTTCGCATTCAACTGGTTGTAGGAGCCCGTTGGCGTAGCCTCGAACGACGCCAGGCGGTCCTGCGACTGCGCATGGATCCAGGTGGCGCCCGCGCGCCAGTTGGCAGTGCGGTAGCCGATCGTCGCGCCCACGCGCGATGCCGGCTGCAGCGGCAGGCTGCCGCTGTTTTTCAGGTCGCCATGCGAAGTGTCGGCGAACAGGCGGCCATTCAGGCCCATGGCCAGCGGGTTGTATTCGACTTCCGCCTCGGCGCCGCGCACGGTGGCGTCGCCCTGGCTGAACAGGCGCTCGCGGAACTCGCCACCGTCATTGCCTTCTTCGTCAAGCGTACGGCCCGTGACATGGCCGTAGATGAAGTCCGAAATGCTGTTATGGAACAGGTTGGCCTTCCAGCGAATCAGGCCGGCAGTCTTCTGCAGCGAGAATTCGATATTGCGCGAAGTTTCCTTGCGCAGGTTCGGGTCGCCCTGGTCGAAGGTGATGGTCGCATCGTGCGGGCCGCCGGAATAAAGTTCTTCGGTCGAAGGCGCGCGTTGCGAGCGGGACAGGGTCAGGCCGGTCGCATAGCCGGGTGTAAACGACCACAGGGCGCCCAGCGCGCCGCTTTGCAGCGAGAAGGAACGATCCAGGCCGCTCACCGGCTCACGCTTCACGCGTTCCAGGCGCAGGCCGGCATTGACGCGCACCGGGCCCCATTCCTTCTCCTCGACCAGGAATCCGGCAGTCGAATTCGAGCGGGTCACCGGCACCGTGTCCGGACCGCCTTCAGCGCTAAGGGCCGAGAAGTGCGTCAGCTCGGTCTGCATGCCGAAGGTACCGTGCCAGCCGCTGATCGCCTTGTGTACCGCTTCGGCGCGGGTTTCGATAGCACGGTTCTTGAACAGCACTTCCGGCTGTCCGTCGTCGCCCAGTTCGGCGTGACGGTAATCGGTATAGCCGGCCTTGAACTTGGCCGACTCGATGCCCGGCACCGGGTTCTTGAACAGGCTGTCGATGTCGTAACGGGTCTGGTGCTGGTCGATCGTGGAACCTTCCTCGCTCGGAATGCCGTACTTGTTGTCCAGGCCCGAAACGGATGCGCCGACATAGCCCCAGCTATCGATGTAGGAACCGCCAAAGCCGGCGCCTTTTTCCTTGGTGCCGGAGTGCGGCAGGCGGCCGGAAGCCGAATCCGGGTCGCCTTCAACGCGGTTGCCCGGGATCTTGTAGTCACCAGTCTGGCGGGTGTTGGCGTCCAGGTGCAGCGCCAGCTTGCCGATGGCGCCATCGATGGTGCCGGAAGTCGCCTTGCCATCGTCAACGGTGCTGTAGCGTGCTTCCGCCTGGCCGGTCAGCTTTTGTTCCAGCGCCGGCGGAATCCGTTCGTTCACCACGTTCACCAGGCCGCCGATCGCTCCCGAGCCGTACATCAGGGATGCCGGGCCGCGCAGGATTTCGATCTGGTGCGCCACGGCGCCCTCGGCAGAAACGGCGTGGTCGTTGGACAGCCCCGACACGTCGGACACGGCCATGCCGTTCTCCAGCATCTTCACGCGGGCGCCTTCCAGGCCGCGGATGATTGGGCGCGAAGCGCCGGCGCCAAAGGCCGACGACGACACGCCCAGTTCGGACGACAGCGTCTCGCCCAGCGAGTTCGCCATTTTGTCGCGCAATTCATCGCCCGACAGCACTTTGGCCGGCAGCAGGATTTGCTCGGTTTCGCCCTTGTGGAAAGGGTTGGCGGTCACGACGACCTTGGTCACTTCGCCGTCATCGGCACAGGCAATGGCGGATACGGCCGACAGGACGGCGCCTGCCAGCAGGGAGTACTTGAAATTCATATTTAACCTCTGGATACGACAAACAATAGCCAGCGCGCAGCACAGGGCAGCGGCGGCAGCAAATGCACTACGTTGTTTGTGTCAGGCCAGGGGTGGAGCGCGCGAATCGTAGGCGCGCGCAGTGCGCCCGCTGTGAAGCTGCGGCAAAGCGACGCCGGCTTGCGGCGCATTGTAGTCGACAGACGGGAAGGTGAAGCTCGGCGTGTGAATCGCCGTCGCCAGCGAAGCAAACGCTGCGCACTGGCTGCAGTTGTGGTCCAGCGCCAGGCCTGCGCTCAGGCCATTGCCATCGACATCGGTCGCCTGCTGCTGTTCACTGCCATGCCGGAAGTCCGACCAGTGCGATACCGCGTGCGCCATCCCGAGCTGCTGGGACAGGACCAGCAGCATCGCGAGTAACACGTGCAGGAAATGGCGATTGGCTTTCTTCACGGCGGCTATTGTAAGCAGATTATGCAAACTTGCGCAATGCATCACGCGCCAGGCCGGCGCCGATGCTGCCGAACAGGTCGCCCTCGACGCGGCGGGCGCCCGGCACCAGGGCTGCGATCCTCTCGCGCAGCAGGCGCACGCCGCTCGAGCCGCCGGTGAAGAAGATGGTATCGACCTGCCCCGGCTGCACGCCCGCATCAGCCAGCAATTGCGTTACCGTGACGCCGACACTCGACACCAGCTGTTCCACCGCGCTATCGAAGCCGGAGAGCGTCACGTCCAGCAGCACTGGCGGCGAGAAGCGGTTGAGATTGAGCTGTACCGCATCGGCCCCGGACAGGCCAATCTTGGCCTCTTCCACTTTCAACGCCAGCCAATGGCCGGCGCGTTCCTCGATCAGGTGCTGCAGCCGCTCCAGCTTGGCCGGTTCGCGCGCATCGCGGATCATTTCAGTCAACTGCGCCTGCATCTTGCGGGTATAGGCCTGGTTGATCGTATGCCAGGTCGCCAGGTTGAAATAGTAGCTGGAGGGCACCTCGGCGCCGCTCCGGAACTGGCTGCCGTAACCCAACAGCGGCATCACGCTCGACAGGCTGAGATATTTATCGAAGTCGGTACCGCCGATATGCACGCCGCCTGTGGCGAGGATATCGTCCTTGCGATCGGTGCGCGCCACCCGGTCCGGGCCCAGGCGCACCAGGGTAAAGTCGGAAGTACCGCCGCCGATGTCGGCGATCAGCACCAGTTCTTCGCGGTCGATCTGGGATTCGTACTCGAATGCAGCCGCAATCGGCTCGTACTGGAACGCCACTTCGCGGAAACCCACGCTGCGCGCAATCTCGGCCAGCGTGTCTTCCGCCAACTGGTCGGCGGCCTTGTCGTCATCAATGAAATGGACCGGACGGCCCATCACCACATGTTCGAAATGGCGGCCCGCAGCGCTCTCCGCGCGGCGCTTTACTTCGCCAATGAACTGGGACAGCAGCAAGCGGAATGGCAGCGCGCGTCCGCCGACCTCGGTCTGGCCGTCAATCAGGCTGGTGCCCAGCAGGCTTTTCAGGGAGCGCATCAGGCGCCCCTCGCAGCCGGCCAGGTATTCGGCCAGGGCCGCGCGGCCATAGCTGGTTTCCTCGTCTTCCGCGTTGAAGAACACCACGGACGGCAGGGTCATCTTGCCATCTTCGAGTTCCAGCATGATGGGCTGGCCGGGGCGCACCCAACCGACGGTGGAGTTGGAAGTGCCAAAGTCGATGCCGCAAGCCTGTGCCATCTTATTCATCCGAAACCAAAAGGGGCGGTATTTTACCAGAGTGCAGCGCGGCTTGGGCGCCACACCGAAGGGCCCCCTGTCGCGTGTAAACCGAGGGAAACTATTGCCATGTGGTAAGATTAGGGATCTATTTTCAAATTCGCAAGCATTCCGCCCGCCAGTCCGCATTCATGCGCCAAACCAAGCCACAACCTGCGATCAGCCTTGCCGAACAAAAGGCTATCATCCTCCTGGAGGGACGCCGCGTCACCTCCTACGATGTCGCGCTTGTAGCGGGTGTCTCGCAATCGGCGGTCTCGCGCTGTTTCAAGCCCGGCGCCAGCGTCTCGAAGGCGACCTATGCGCGGGTGATGAAGGCTGCCGAAGGCCTGGAATACATCCCGAACGCTGCCGCCCGCAGCCTGATCACACGCCGTACCAATATCGTGGCGATCGTGGTGTCCCACACCAGCATGCTGTACAACCCGGCAGCTTTGTCGGAGCTTAGCCAGCAGCTCAATCGGCGCGGCAAGCGCGCCCTGCTCTTCACCATGCAGCACGAGGGCGAGATCGAGAGCATCCTGACCGAGATCTGGCAGTTCCAGGTGGACGGCGTGGTAGCGGCCTCGAAGCTGACCGAGGCTCATGTCAATGAGTTCAAGCGACGGAAAGTGCCGCTGGTGGTGTTTAATCGCCATTTGCGCGACCTGAACGTCAATACGGTGCTGTGCGACCAGTATGAGGCCAGCCGCGCGCTGGTGACCCGCCTGGCGGCTGCGGGCCATCGCCAGTTTGCCCTGATTGGCGGGCCGGCCCAGAATTCGGTGGCGCTCGAGCGCTTGCGCGGGGCGCTGGACCGGATCGCCGAACTGGGGCTGCCGGAGGCGCCGGTGTTCCATGGCTGCTTTGACTATTCCAGCGGCGTGGCGGGGCTACATGAGCTGATTGCGCGCATTGGTGCGGTGCCGGATACGGTGATTTGCGGGAATGATGCAATGGCCATGGGCTGCGTGGACGCGGCGCGCCAGCATTTGCATATCGACGTGCCGTCGCAGATGTCGGTGGTGGGGTGCGATGCGGTGGAGGGGTCGACGTGGTTGAGCTATGAGCTCACTACGCTTAAGCAGCCATTGCACAAGATGGCGGTGGCGACTGCGGACCTGATCTGCAACCTGATCGAGGCTGATGGGGAGTTCGAGGCGGAGAAGCGGGTTTTCGCGGCGCAGTTTGTTGAGGGTGAGACGGCGCGGCTGGTGGCGCCTAAGGCTGTGCTGGCGGCCTGAAAACCG
>CAMLSG010000230.1 GCA_946482635.1 uncultured Duganella sp. | reverse complement strand
CTGCCGGACGCCTTCCTGCGCCGCTGCTTCTTCCACTACATCAAGTTCCCGGACAAGGACACGATGGAAGCCATCGTCAAGGTCCACTACCCGCACCTGAAACAGGAATTGCTGGCTACTGCCCTGCAAACCTTCTACGAAGTGCGCGACGTGCCGGGCCTGAAGAAAAAACCATCGACCAGCGAATTCCTCGACTGGCTCAAACTCCTGATGGCCGAAGACATCCCGCCGGAAGTCCTGCGCGGCAAGGACCAGAAGGCGGCTGTCCCGCCGCTGCACGGCGCCCTGCTGAAGAACGAACAGGACGTGCACCTGTTCGAACGCCTGGTATTCATGTCGAGGACCAACCGCTGATGGACGCACCAAGCCCGGTCACGCTGGAAGCCAATGGCCTGCGCCTGGAGCCGCTCGGCCCGCAGCACGCCGATGCCCTGCGCGAAGCTGCGCAGGACGGCGAGCTGTGGAAGCTGCGCATCACCTCCGTACCCGAACCCCACAACGTGGAAGCCTACATCGCCACCGCGATCGACATGCGCCCTTCCCGCCTGGCCTTCGCCGTGGTTGACGCAGCCAGCGGGCAGGTGCTTGGCACCACCAGCTACCATGACATCGTGCCGTCCATCGACCGCGCGGAAATTGGCTACACCTGGTACCGCCGCAGCGTGCAGCGCACACACGTCAATACCACCTGCAAGCTGATGCTGCTGACGCACGCCTTCGAAACGCTGGGCTGCGCCGTGGTCGGCTTCCGCACCGACAACTTCAACCACGCCTCGCAAGCGGCTATCGAGCGCCTGGGCGCAAAGAAAGACGGCGTGATCCGCCACCACGCCGCGCGCCGCGATGGCACCGTGCGCGACACGGTCATGTACAGCATCGTGCGCGGCGAATGGCCGGAAGTGAAAGCGCAGTTGCGCTACCTGCTGGCGCGGAGGGAGGCAGCATGCTGATCGACTTCTTCTTTACGCTGAAAGACGCCAGGATCCCGGTCACGATCAAGGAATTCCTCACCCTGCTGGAAGCGATGCAAAAGCAGGTGCTGGAACCCTCGCTGGACGACTTCTACTACATGAGCCGCCTGTGCCTGGTGAAGGACGAGGCCAACTACGACAAGTTCGACCGCGCCTTCGGCCAGTACTTCAAAGGCATCAACGCCGTCTTCGACACCACCAAGGAGATTCCGCTCGACTGGCTGCTGCAGCGCATGAAGCGCGAACTGACGCCCGAGCAGATCGCCGCGCTGGAAAAATTCGGCTACGACAAGCTGATGGATCGCCTCAACGAGCTGCTGAAAGAGCAGAAAGAGCGCCATGAAGGCGGCAACAAGTGGATCGGCAGCGGCGGCACCTCTCCCTTTGGCAACGGCGGCACCAATCCCGAAGGCATCCGAATTGGCGGCAAGGGCGGTAACCGCACCGCGGTCAAGGTGTGGGAACAGCGCACCTACAAGGACTATGACGGCGAGCGCGAACTGGGCACGCGCAACATCAAGGTCGCCCTGCGCCGCCTGCGCAAGTTCGCGCGCGAAGGCGTAGCGGAAGAACTGGCGCTGGACCAGACCATTCGCGCCACCGCCAACAATGCCGGCTACCTCGACATCAAGATGCAGCCCGAACGCAAGAACAACGTCAAGGTGCTGATGCTGATGGACGTTGGCGGAACGATGGACGACCACATCGAACGCGCGGAAGAACTGTTCTCGGCCGCCAAGACCGAGTTCAAGAACATGGAGTTCTACTACTTCCACAACTGCGTGTACGACTACCTGTGGCGCAGCAACCGCCGCCGCAACGCCGAACGCTTCGCCACCTGGGACGTGCTGCGCAAATACCCGCCCGACACGAAACTGATCTTCGTGGGCGACGCCACCATGAGTCCCTACGAAGTGCTGCAGCCCGGCGGCTCGGTCGAATACAACAACGAAGAAGCCGGCGCCGAATGGCTCGGACGATTCACGTCGCACTTCCCGAAATTCGTCTGGCTCAACCCCGAGCCGGAAGGCCTGTGGCAATACCGCCAATCGATATCGGTGATCCGCCAGATCATGCAGAACCGCATGTTCCCCATCACCATCGAAGGCCTCGAACGCGCCATGCGCATGTTGTCTAAGTAAGCTGGAGTCTGTAGCCGACGGCGGTTTCGGTCAGCAGGTATTGCGGCTGGGCGGGGTCGTCTTCCAGCTTATGGCGCAAGTGGCCCATGTAGATGCGCAGGTAATGGCTGTTGTCCGATTGTGCGGGGCCCCAGACGGCGCGCAACAGCTGAGGCGCGGTCATGACGCGGCCGGCGTTGGCGACCAGAACGGACAATAGGCGGTATTCGGTTGGCGTCAGGTGTACGTGTTCGCCGCGCCTGGTGACACGGCGGTTCGGCAAGTCAACCACTACTTCGCCAAATTGAACCTGGCCAGCACTGTCGGCCTGCGGCTGCCGCTGGCGGCGCAACGTGGCGCGTACGCGGGCCAGCAGTTCACCGGTGCCGAACGGCTTGCTCAGGTAATCGTCGGCGCCGGCATCGAGCGCCTTGATCTTGTCGGCTTCGTTGACGCGCGCCGACAGCACGATGACCGGCACGTTCGACCATTTGCGCAAGTCGGCGATGAAGTCGTTGCCATCTCCATCCGGCAGGCCGAGGTCGAGGATCACCAGGTCCGGACGGCGCGTGCCGGCGTCAATCAGGCCGCGCTGCATGCTGCCCGATTCGTGCACGTGCCAGCCCTCCTCCTCCAGCGCGGCGCGCACGAAGCGGCGGATTTGCGGTTCGTCTTCCACCAGCAAGGCGGTGGGAACTATCTCGGATTGTTGGATGCTCATTCTTCCTCGATTTCAGGCAACACGGGCGGCGTGCCGACTGGCAGCGTGAAGACGAAGGCGGCACCGCCAAGCGGAGACTTGTCCGCCCCAATGGTGCCGCCATGTGCTTCGATGATGGCGCGGCAAATGGCCAGCCCCAGGCCTACTCCCGATTTCGCCGATTCCTTTTCGCCACGGACAAATTTTTCAAAGAGCGCTTCTTCGCGGCCGCGCGGCAAACCCGGGCCGTTATCGTACACCATGACGCGCACGAACTCGCCGCGCTGCACGGCGTAAATCACAATGGCCGAGCCGGCCGGCGTGTACTTGGCCGCATTCTCCAGCAGGTTGCACAGGACGCGTTCGATCAGCACCGCGTCAAAGCGCAGCAAGGGCAAGCCGAGCGAAAGCTGGGTGCTGACCTTGTGCTCCATCAGCTGCAGGCGGCTCGAACGCAAGGCGCTGCCCACCACTTCCTCCAGCGGTTGCCATTGCAGGTTGAATTTCAGTCCGCCGCTTTCGATGCGCGCCATGTCCAGCAAGTTGGCGACCAGGGCGCTCATGCGCAGCGCTTCGGCATGCAGGGAATTGGCGAGGGAAAGCTGCGGCGCCGACAGCGCCGGGCGCGACCCGGCCAGGGACTCAGACAGGCCGACCAGTGAAGTCAGCGGCGTACGCAGGTCGTGCGACAAGGCGGCCAGCAGCGAATTGCGCAGCCGTTCCGACTCCATATTGACCAGCGCATCCTGCGCCACTTCGACGTAGTGCACCCGTTCCAAAGCAATCGCTGCCAGCGCAGCGAAGGTATCGAGGTGCTGCCGCTGTTCGGGAATCAGGATCCAGCGCCGCTGTGCCGGCTCGATGGCCAGCACGCCGCGCGTACGCATCGGCGCCACCAGCGGCATGTAGAACAAGGGGCTGGCCGGCAGCGTGCCGGTGCCCAGTCCTGCGCTTTCGGCATGGTCGAACGCCCACTGCGCCACGCCTTCGTCCAGCGCGGACACCTGCGCGGCGCCTGGCGGAAGATGCAGCCGCCCGTCCGCATCCGGCACCATAAGGGTCGCCCTGGCATTGAACGTCGACTGCACGAAGCGTGCCGTTGTTTCGAACACTTGCTCCGTCTGCAACGCCCCGGACAACTCGCGTGCGAATTCGTACAGGGCGCGGGCGCGCTCTTCACGATAGGAGGCCACGCGCGCCTGGAAGCGCAGGCCTGCGGTCAGGTGGCCCGTGATCAAGCCTACCGCCAGCATGACGGCAAAAGTGATGGTGTATTGCAGGTCGGAGATCGCAAAACTGAACCTCGGCGCGACAAAGAAGAAGTCGAAGCAGGCCACGCTGACGCAAGTCGCCAGCACGGACGGTCCGCGCCCGTAACGTACCGCCACCAGCAGCACTACCAGCAGGAACAGCATGGCGATATTGGCCAGGTCGAAAAAAGGCAGCAACGGTGTCGCCAGCAAGGCCATGCCGACGCTGGCGGCGACGGCTACCGCATAGCCAGCAGCACGCCGCTTGAAATGCAGCGCATCTTCGTCGGCGTCGTCTGGCGCGGTGGTAGTGGCAATCGTCGCCTGTCCAGCTTCGCGGCCGCTGCCGGATACTTCGATCAGGTCGATGTCAGGCGCATAAACCGCCAGGCTGCGCATATGCGAAAGGCGCCATGGCCAGGTGCGGTGCGCCCTGCCTATCGCAATCTTGGACAGGTTGTGGCTGCGCGCATACTCGGCAGCCGTGGCAGCAATATCGCTGCCGGAAAGCACGGCAGTCGTAGCGCCCAGGTCCTGCGCCAGCTTGAGCATCTTCAGGATGCGCTCGCGTTCGCCGGCGGCCAGGCGCTGCAGTGCCGGCGTTTCGACATAGATGGCGTGCCATTGCGTACCCAATTGTCCAGCCAGGCGCGCTGCACTGCGCACCACCTGCTCGCAGCCGGGGCGCGGTCCGACCAAGGCCAGCACCGAAGCGCCGGTTTTCCAGATGGTGTCGATCGACTGCTCGACGCGGTAGGCGCGCACGTCGTCTTCGATGCGGTCGGCGGTGCGGCGCAGCGCCAGCTCGCGCAGCGCGATCAGGTTCCCTTTGCGGAAGAAGTTTTGCGCGGCGCGCTCGGCCTGCTGCGCCTGATAGACTTTGCCGCCTTTCAGGCGCGCCAGCAATTCGTCGGCCGGAATGTCGACCAGCACCACTTCGTCGGCGGCGTCGAAGACGGTATCCGGCACCGTTTCGTTGACCTGTATGCCGGTGATGCCGCCCACCACGTCATTCAGGCTTTCCAGGTGCTGCACATTGACGGTGCTGTACACGTCGATGCCCGCTTCCAGAAGCTCTTCCACGTCTTGCCAGCGCTTGGGGTGGCGCGAGCCGGGCGCGTTGGCATGCGCCAGTTCATCGATCAGTATCAGCGGCGGATGCTGGGCCAGCGCACCGTCGATATCGAATTCATTGATGGTCTTGCCGCGATAGGCGATGGTGCGCAGCGGGAGCAGCGGCAGGCCATCCACCAGGGCGGCCGTCTCGCTGCGGCCATGGGTCTCGACGATGCCGACCAGCAGCTGCTGCCCTGCCGCCTGCAGCTTGCGTGCAGCCGACAGCATTGCATAGGTCTTGCCGACGCCGGCCGACGCGCCGAAATAGATGCGCAGCTTGCCGCGCGCCGCCTTGCGCTCCTGCGCCTGGAGCTGCGTCAGCAGCGCGTCGGGATCTGGCCGGTCGTCGTCGAGTGGGATCATATCAGCGAGTATGCGGCGTTTTCTTGTCCAGCGCCAGATTCAGCGCCAGGACGTTCACGCGCGGTTCGCCGAAAACTCCCATGGCCGTGCCCGACGCATGCTCGGCAATCAGGGCCTGCACCTTCTCCGGCGCGATGCGGCGCTCGGCCGCCACGCGCCGGGCCTGGTATTCGGCTGCGGCCAGGCTGATTTCCGGATCGAGTCCGCTGCCCGAGGCGGTGACCAGGTCCACCGGGACCGGCGCCGTGTTGCCCGGATCGGCTGCCTTGAGCGCTTCGACGCGGGCGCGCACGGCATCGGCGAAGGCAGGGTTCAGCGGGCCCTGGTTGGACCCGCCGGAGCCAGAGGCGTTGTACGGCATCGGGCCGGTGGCCGATGGCCGCCCCCAGAAGTACTTCGGCGACGTGAATTGCTGGCCGATCAGCGCGGAGCCGACCGGCTTGCCGTCCACCTCCAGGATGGAGCCGGATGCCTGGCTCGGGAAAAGGGCTGCGCCGACACCTGTAACGGCCAGCGGGTAGGCGATGCCGGCGGCCAGGGTCAGGGCGCCGAACAGCACCAGCGCAGGGCGAATAGTCGAAATCATCTTGTTCTCCAGCTTAAACGAGGTTGAACGCTGCCAGCAGCATGTCGATCAGTTTGATGCCGATGAACGGCAGGAACAGGCCGCCCAGTCCGTACACGAGCAGGTTGCGGCGCAGCAGCGCAGTGGCGCCGATGGCGCGATAGCGTACGCCCTTCAACGCCAGGGGAATCAGGAACACGATGATCAGGGCATTGAAGATCACCGCGGACATGATGGCTGAATTCGGGCTGGCCAGGTGCATTACGTCGAGCGCTTTCAGTTGCGGGTAGGTGCCGACGAAGGCTGCCGGGATGATCGCAAAATACTTGGCGATATCGTTCGAGATCGAGAAGGTGGTCAGGGATCCGCGCGTCATCAGCATCTGCTTGCCGATCTCCACGATTTCAAGCAGCTTGGTCGGGTTGGAATCCAGGTCGACCATATTGCCCGCTTCCTTCGCGGCCTGGGTGCCGGAGCTCATGGCCACGGCCACGTCAGCCTGGGCCAGCGCTGGCGCATCGTTGGTGCCGTCGCCGGTCATGGCCACCAGGCGGCCGTCGGCCTGGTAGCTGCGGATAAGTTTCAACTTATCCTCAGGCGTCGCCTCGGCCAGGAAATCGTCCACGCCCGCTTCGGCCGCAATGGCGGCGGCGGTCAGCTTGTTGTCGCCGGTGATCATCACGGTCTTGATGCCCATGCGGCGCAGCTCCGCGAAGCGCTCCTTGATGCCGCCCTTGACGATGTCCTTCAGCTCCACCACGCCCACTACGCGGCCATTGTCGGCCACCACCAGCGGCGTGCTGCCGCGGCGCGACACCTCTTCCACGGTGCGCGCCACTTCGGCAGGCCACTGCTGGCCGGCGGCTTCCACGTACTTGCGCACCGCGTCGGCGGAACCTTTGCGCACTTCGCGGCCATCCATGTCGACGCCGCTCATGCGGGTGTTGGCGGAGAACGGAATGAAGGTGGCATGCATCGGCGACAGTTCACGTTCGCGGATATTGAATTGATGCTTGGCCAGGACGACAATGCTGCGGCCTTCCGGCGTTTCGTCGGCGAGTGAGGCCAGTTGTGCCACATCGGCCAGTTCACGTTCCGTTACGCCGGGTGCGGCAAAGAAGGCCGACGCCTGGCGATTGCCGAGGGTGATGGTGCCGGTCTTGTCCAGCAACAGCACATCGACGTCTCCCGCCGCTTCCACCGCGCGGCCCGAGGTGGCGATCACGTTGGCCTGCATCATGCGGCTCATGCCCGCCACGCCGATAGCCGACAGCAGGCCGCCGATCGTAGTCGGGATCAGGCACACCAGCAGCGCGATCAGCACCGTGATGGTGATCGGCGAGCCCGCCTGTGCCGCCTCCACCGAAAACAGCGAGAACGGCAGCAGGGTTGCGGTCACGATCAGGAACACGATGGTCAGCGCCACCAGCAGGATGGTCAACGCGATCTCGTTCGGGGTTTTCTTGCGCTTGGCGCCTTCCACCATTGCGATCATGCGGTCGAGGAAGGTCTCGCCAGGGTTGGCGGTCACCTGTACCACCAGCCAGTCCGACAGTACGCGGGTACCGCCAGTCACGGAAGAAAAGTCGCCGCCCGATTCACGGATGACCGGCGCCGACTCGCCCGTAATCGCGCTTTCGTCCACCGAGGCCACGCCTTCCACGACGGTGCCATCGATCGGGATCACGTCGCCGGCTTCCACCAGCACATGGTTCCCCTTGCGCAGGTCGGTCGCAGGGCACGGCAGCCATGCGGTGCCGTGTTTTGGCGTCGACAGGCGCTTCGACGTCACGCTCTGCTTCAGGCTGCGCAGCGACGCCGCTTGCGCCTTGCTGCGCCCTTCGGCCAGCGCTTCGGCAAAGTTTGCGAACAGTACGGTGAACCACAGCCACACCGCGGCCGCGAGGATGAAGCCGGAACTGGCCTCCCCCACCCCGTTCAGCGACTGGATATAAAGCAGCGTGGTAATGATGCTGCCGACGTACACGACAAACATCACGGGACTGCGCAGTTGGACAGCAGGGCTCAGCTTGCGGAACGCATCGGCGACGGCTGGCATCACCAGCTTGGATTCGAACAGCTTGAGGCGCTTGCCTGGTTGGGCGACTGGAATCGCCTGGGATTGCGACATGATGTGCACTCCTTACTTATACAGTTGCAGGTGTTCGATCACCGGGCCAAGCGCCAGCGAAGGAACGTAATTCAACACGCCTACCAGCAGCACCACGGCTACCAGCAGGAACACGAACATCGGGCCATGGGTCGGCATGGTGCCGGAGTTGGCCTGCAGGCGCTGTTTGGAGGCCAGCGAACCTGCGATGGCCAGCACCGGCACGATCATGGCGAAGCGGCCAAACCACATGGCAATGGCCAGCATCGCGTTGTAGAACGGCGTATTGGCGGACAGGCCGGCGAAGGCGCTGCCGTTGTTGTTGGCGGCAGAACTGAAGGCATACAGGATCTCCGA
>CAMLSG010000229.1 GCA_946482635.1 uncultured Duganella sp. | reverse complement strand
TCCACCTTGTCCACGTTGATGAAGTACGCAATAGTTCTAAATCCTGCCCCTTCATAGCCGGCGCCGTCAAGGCGTGCCGCTACCACAGTCGCTACTTGTTCAGGACCCGTATTCAGGAAGTGCAGGCGTTGCTTGATGTCTTCCGCCGTCCGCATCCGGAACAGCGTGCTGCTGGCGCGAATGCGCAGCAAGTCGCGGAAGGTATCGCGCGCAAACGCGATGTCGACGGGCGTTGGCCGCAACGCAGGGTTGGCCAGCAAAGGCTGAAGCAGGGCGTAGTCCTTGCCATTGTCCGCAGCTGGCGGCAGGCCCGAACCGAAGTAGTTGGTCTGGTAGGTCCAATCGAGGCGATTGAACCAGTCGCCCGATTCGAAACTGTTGCGGTCCATCGACTTCGAGCGCAGGATCTCGAATCCGGCATGGTAATACGCCACGCCCTGCGAGAATGCATTGATCGCCGCCGCCAGCATCTGCACGCGTGCCCGGTCGGCACTGGTGACGGACACCGGCAGCTTCAGGGCATTGATGTCGTACAGCGTCTGGTTGTCGTGGTTCTCCACGTAATTGACTACTTCGCCTGGCTGGCTGGCGTAGCCGGCTGGCTGGTTGCCGCCATAAACGATGGCCTGCAGTTCCCTGGTCTCGCCGGTAAAGGTTTGCATGCGATAGCTGCGGATTGACCCGGCCAGGCCGACCTTCACGAGGTCGGATGCCTTCATCAAATCCGTTACCGGACGCAAGCCGGAGCCTGCGTTCGGGTCGTACACCAGGCCATTGATAAATCCCTGCTGCGCGACCATCTGCGGGCCCGAATCCCCTGCGCCGCCGCCACGCACGGCATCGCGCCCGCGATCGCTGAAAGTGCCGATGCCGCTGCCGTTCAGCGACAGTTGCGAAGCCTGAACGAAGCGGGCACCGTCGGCCACTTCGCCGAAGTTCCAGCCTTCGCCGATCAGGTTCACATGGCGCCCGGCAGCCTTGTTGACGCGCGCCTGCAGCGCTTCCATTGCGGCGCGCGGCTGGTGGCCCATCAGGTCGAAGCGGAAGGAGTCGATGTGGTAATGCTTCGTCCACAGTTCGGCCGAATCGATCATCAGCTTGGCCATCATGCGGTTCTCGGTGGCCGTGTTGAAGCAGCAGGTGGAGCTTTCGATTTCGCCTTTCAGGTTCAGGCGCTGGTAGTAGCCCGGAACGATGCGGTCCAGCACCGAGCGTTCGTGCTGGCCACCGCGGTAGGTGTGGTTGTAGACCACGTCGGTGCCGACGCGCAGGCCGGTCTTGTGCAGCGCCATCACCATTTCACGCAGTTCGATGATGCGGCGAGCGCCGTCGGAGGCGTCGGTGCTATAGCTGCCTTCCGGCGCGTTGTAATGCCACGGGTCGTAGCCCCAGTTATAGCAGTCCTTCAACGCATTGTCGCTGACGATTTTCTGCTGCTGGTCGCTGTCAGGTGCCCCATGCACGACAGGGGCGACGCAGCCTTTTTCCGGCACGCTGCCCAGGTCATATACCGGCAGCAGGTGCACGTCGGTCAGGCCGGCTTTGGCCAGCATGGCGAGGTGCTTCATGCCGTTGGAGCCGGATTCGCGGAAGGCAGTGTATTTGCCGCGGTTCATGGCGCTGACCGACAGGTCGTTGATCGAGAAATCGCGCACATGCAGTTCGTAGATCGACATGTCCGGTTGCGCTTTGACCTTGGCCGGCGGCAGGTCCTTGTTCCAGCCGGGCGGGGCAAGGCGCGGGTCGGCCAGGTCGGCGATGTAGCTGCGCGTGGAATCTGTGGCCAGGCTGACCGAATACGGGTCGGTGACGACGTTGCGCACCAGGCCAGTCTTGGGCGCTATTACGTCCACTACGTATTTATAGTAGCGGCCCGACAGGTTGCCGCGTGCGCTGGCGGACCAGATGCCGGTTTTGGCGTCAGCGCGCATGGTGGCGATGGATTTTGGCTTGCTGCTGCCGGTATCGAAAACGCAGACCGAAACGCGTTGCGCGGTCGGCGCCCATAGCTTGAAGGTGGTACCGGCATTGCCGATGCTGGCGCCGAGATCAGTCGCCTGTTCGGCGCTGGCATAAATATCGTCGAGCGCACCGGGCACCTGCAAGGAAGTGGCGTCGCGCACGGTGCCGTCGGCATTTTCCTGCACCAGCACGAGTTGCTTCGCCAGAAGTGTAGGCAGGCGAGTGCGGTCGGCGGCGGAGAGCGCCAGCACTACGCCGTCGCCCGCGTATTTGAAGCGCGCGGCCAGGGGTGCGGGAAGTGTTTCCGTCGTTGCCGCCAGGGGCAAGGCGCCATCCGCTCCGCTGACAGTGGCGCCTTGCGGGGCGCTGATGCCGGCCGCAGTCGCGTAATAGAGTTTGAAGCTGCCTTCGGCCTGGACGCCGGTCCATTTGGCCAGGCGGCCATCCAGCCACAATGCGCGGGCGTCGAAGCCTTGCGTGCGAGCCAGCACGGTTTCGTGCGGGCCGTCACAAGAAGCGAGCGTGTGCGGCGTTGCGGCGGTTGGGGCTGCGGTGAGGGCCGTGGTTGGCGCTGCGGCGGCCGAAAGCGCCGCGAGGGCCGGCAGGAGGGCCGCCACGAGGGTGCGCTGCTTCATTTTGTCTCCGTAGTAGTGGTGCTACAGAAATCTTATCGCAATTCGTGTAGCTTTACTACATTTCAATCGCGCTGGATGTGGTGCTTCTTCAGCTTGTCGTAGAGCGTTTTGCGCGGCAGGAGCAGGCGGTCTGCCGCCAGCGCTACATTGTTGTCGGCTGCGGCCAGGGCGCGCAGGATCAGGTCGCGCTCGAAGGCGTCGACTTGCTGCGGCAGGGACGGCTGCTCGGCATCCGGGGGCGCGGCACCTGCAGCCGGAACGCCCGCTGCCATGGCAACGCCGGCAGCCGATGCGGCGCCCGCAGTCATCGCGGCGCTACCCGTGGCTCCTGCGCCGGCAGCCCATTGCATGCCCGCGCCGGTTGCGGCGCCTGCCGGGGAGGAGATGCCTGCGCCAGTCGCAAACGCCGTGCTGGTGGCGCCTGAACCCGGGCCTGCCGGAGCCGCTGCGCCGTTTGAAATGCTTGCGATGGTTGCGGAGGGAACCAGGCCAAGCGTGAGGCGTTCGGCGAAGTTGCGCAGCTCCCGCACATTGCCTGGCCAATCCGCCGCCTGCCATGCGGCCATCTGTTCCGGTGTCCACATCGGCATCGCCCGCTGGTAGCGCTGGGCTGCTTCGGCCACGAAGTGGGCCAACAGGAGGGGGATATCCTCGCGCCGGTCGCGCAGGCGCGGCAGGTCAATGCTGATTACACCGATCCGGTAATACAGGTCTTCGCGGAACAAGCCTTGCGCCGAAAGGGCCAGCAAATCAGCCTTGCTGGCCGCGACAACCCGGCAGTCCAGCGGAATCGACTCGTTGCCGCCAAGCCGTTCCAGTCGCCGCTCCTGCAGAACGCGCAGCAGCTTGACCTGCAGTGCCATCGGCATGCTCTCGATCTCGTCGAGGAATATCGTCCCGCCGTTGGCGAATTCCAGCTTGCCGATGCGGCGCTTTTGCGCGCCGGTGAAAGCTCCCGCCTCGTGGCCAAAGATCTCGCTCTCGAACACCGACTCCGGCAAGGCGCCGCAGTTGATGGCGACGAAATTTCCCTTGCGGCCGCTGGCGGCGTGAATCAGGCGTGCCATCACTTCCTTGCCGGTGCCGGTCTGGCCGTTGACCAGGATGTCCACGCCGGTCGGCGCCACATTTCGCACAACCACCTTCAAGTGTTCGATGGCTTCGGAGCGTCCGATAAGATCAGGCATGTCGGGATGCTGCGCGCGTTCGGAACGCAAGCGGCGGTTCTCCAGCACCAGGTTGCGGCGCTCCTGCGCGCGCTTGACGGCATCCATCAGGCGTTCGGAGGAGAAAGGCTTTTCGATGAAGTCATAAGCACCGGCGCGCATGGCTTCCACCGCCATGCTCACGTCGCCGTGGCCGGTGACCACGATGACCGGCAGTTCGGCGTCCAGCGCCGCGACACGCGCCAGCAAGTCCAGGCCCGAGAGGCCCGGCAGCCGCACGTCGGTCACCACCACGCCCGCGAAATTCGCCAGCAGCAGCGGCAGCGCTTCTTCGGCACTTGCGCAAGCCTGCACCGCAAAACCGCCCAGTTCCAGCGTTTGCGAGGTGGCCAGGCGCAGCGCGGCCTCGTCTTCAACCAATAGCGCCTTCATTTGGCAGCTCCTTCTTTAATTAGCGGTAAGCGTAACTCAAACTGGGCACCGCCGCCGTCCAGGTTGCGGGCTGTCAGGCGGCCGTTCATGGCTTGCACGATCGACGAGGAGATCGCCAATCCCAGGCCGAGTCCTTGCCCTGCGGGCTTGGTCGTGAAAAATGGTTCAAACAGGTGTGCGGCTACTTCCTGCGGGATGCCCGGGCCGCTGTCGCTGATGCGCGCGACCCCGTCGCTCCCTTCGCGCGACAGGACGATAGAGACGCGCGGCTGCGGCGTTCCCTCGACCGCATCCAGTGCATTGCGCAGCAGGTTGATCAGCACCTGCTCAATGCGAACCGTATCGCCGGCTACCATCAACTGCTCGGTACCGGTGTCGATCTCCACGGCCACGTTGCGCCGCTTGCTTTCGCTCTCCAGCAGGAAGGCCGAGCTGCGTACCGCGCGCCCGAAGTCAACCGGCCCGACGGTTTCATCCTTGCGCGCGAAACCTTTCAGCTGGCTGATGATGGCGCCCATGCGCGCGCTGGCATCGCCGATGTGGCCAAGATTGTTGGCCGCTTGCTCCGGCTGGCCGCGCTCCAGGAAAGTGCGGGCGTTGTCGGCAAAGGCGCGGATCGCCGCCAGCGGCTGGTTCAACTCGTGCGTCATGCCGGCTGCCATCTGCCCCAGCATCGCCAGTTTGCCTGCCTGTACCAGCTCGTTCTGCGTGGTGCGCAGGATGCGGTTGGTTTCGCTCAGTTGCTGCGTGCGCTGGGCGATGCGCGATTCCAGTTCGCGGTCGAAGGCCAGGCGTTCCTCGCGCCGGCGGCGGCGCTGGTGCATGGCCCAGTACGATACGCCGCCGCAGGCCAGCAGCAGCGCGGTTGCCAGCGCCCAGTTGATGCCGCTGCGAACGACGCGCAACTGGCTTGGGAAAATCATCAGTTGCCAGCCAAGGCGGCCCACTTCCTGCGTCACGCGCGGCCCGGGATTGCGCGCCAGTGGCGTGACTTCGCGGCCGATGTATTGCTGCGTGCTGGCCAGTTCCGCCAGGGCGTCGGGCGGCAATGGTTCCAGGCTGTGGTAGCGCCAGTTGGGGCGGTTGCTGAGGAAGATTACGCCATGGCGGTCGGCCAGCAGGATCGGATCCTCGCTGCTGTTCCAGTTGCGTTCCAGTTCGGCGAGGCTGATCTTGACTGCGATCACGCCTGCGATCTCTCCGTGGCGATGCACCGGTTGCGCGATGAAGTAGCCCGCTTCGCTGGTGCTGGTGCCGATGCCGTAAAAGCGGCCGGCATTGCCGCGCAGCGCGGCCTGGAAGTAAGGGCGATAAGAGAAATTCTTGCCGGCGAAACCAAGCGGCTGGTCCCAGTTGCTGGCGCCTAGCGTCAGGCCGTTGCGGTCCATCAGGTACAGCGCGCCAACCTTGGCTTGCTGCTGGATGGTTTGCAGCGTTTCGTTCAGCCGGGCGATCGCGTCGGGATCCTTCGGGTGGGCGAGGGCGTTGGTCAGGTCCGGCTGCTGTGCCAGGACGAAGGGGAGGGTTTCAAAGCGTTCCAGCACCGACTGCAGTTCCGGCGCCATAAGTTGCAGCTGGCGCTGGCCTTGCGCCAGCTGTTCATTGCCGGCGCGGTAGGCGCCAAGAACATAGGCGGCCACGATGATCGCGGCCGCCGGTAACAGCAACAGGATAAAAGGTTTGCGCATAAGCGCAATTTTAGTCCACCGCGGCCATGCGCAGTTCGTCGCTGTGGTGGCGTTGCTGTTCTTCCATCACCAATGCACCCAGCTCGCGCTTGAGCGCATTGAAGTCTGCCGAAGCAGGATCGCGCATGCGCGGCAGCTCCACGATCATGTCGCGCTTGACGGTGCCTGGACGGTAGGTCATGACCACGATGCGGTCGGCCAGGTAGATCGCCTCTTCGATGCTGTGGGTAACGAAGATGATGGTCTTTTTCAGCTCAGACCAGATGCGCAGCAGTTCATCCTGCAGGTTGCGGCGGGTCAGTGCGTCCAGCGCGCCGAACGGCTCGTCCATCAGCATGATTGGGGAGTCCAGAGCCAGCACGCGTGCAATGGCCACGCGCTGGCGCATGCCGCCCGACAGGTCTTTCGGATAGCGGTTGCGGAAGTCGGACAGCGACAGCATGCCGAGCAACTGGTCCACGCGCTGCTTGATTTCGGCCTGCGCCATGCCTTTGACTTCCAGGCCGAAGGCGATGTTTTTTTCCACGGTCATCCATGGGAACAGGGCGTATTCCTGGAATACCATGCCGCGTTCAGGGCCCGGGCCGGTGATCAGCTGGCCGTCGGCCGTGATCTCGCCGCTGGACGGCAGCGAGAAGCCGGCGATCGCGTTCAGCAGGGTGGACTTGCCGCAGCCCGACGGGCCCAGCAGGCAGACGAACTGGCCTTGCGGGATCTGCAGGTTGATGTCGCGCAGCGCCACCACTTCGCGGTTGTCGGTCTTGAATACCTTGTTGACGCCTTTGACGTCGATATGGGTTGCGCTCATCTTAATTCTCCAGGCCGCGGTGCCAGCGCAGCAGATGGTTATTCAGCTTGTTCATGCCAATGTCGATCGCCAGGCCAAGCAGGCCGATGCTGATCATGCCGGCGATGATCTTGTCCGACCAGAAGTACTCGCGTGCTTCCAGGATGCGGAAACCGAGGCCGTTGTTCACGGCGATCATCTCGGAGACGATCACCACGATGAAGGCGGTACCGATGCCGATGCGCACGCCGGACAGGATGTAGGGCACGGCGGCCGGCAGCATCACGCGAACAAACATGGTGCGCTGGTTGACGCCCAGGTTGCGGGCGGCGCGGACGTAGATGCCGTCGACGTGGCGCACGCCGGCGATGGTGTTCATCAGGACCGGGAAGAAGGCTCCCAGCGCAATCAGGAACACTGCAGGTGCGTTGCCCAGGCCGAACCACAGGATCGCCAGCGGGATGTAGGCGATTGGCGGGATCGGACGCAGCACCTGCAGCAGGGGATTGAGCCAGTCGTACATGCGCTTGCTCGATCCCATCACCAGGCCGAAAGGCAGGGCCAGGCCGGCGCCGACCGCGAAGCCCACCAGCACGCGGTACATGCTGCTGATGGTGTCGCCAATCAGCTCGCCGGAAAACGCCCAGGCCAGCCAGGAGCTGGCAGCCGGGTCGTAGGCCTGCAGCGGCAGCAGGTATTCAACCCACTTGGTCACAACGGCCCAAGGGGAGGGCAGCACCTGCGGGTTGATCCACTCCAGCGATGCGCTGGCTTGCCACAATGCGATCACCAGCACGGGCACCACGGAGCCCGCTGCGATCTGGCGCAAATTCAGTTTTGCCATGATATGCCTCGCCTTACTTGATGTTCAGGCTTTTCTTGGCCTCGTCCAGCAGGTCGGTCTTGACCCACTCGGAAGCCACGGGCGCCTTGCGCATTTTGCCCACGCCGGTCTTGTTCATCACATCGGTGGTGATCTGGATGTGCTGTGGGGAGATGTCGTAGGTGTATGGCGAGTTGGCGATCGCGTCCTGGAAATCGTCGGCGGTGATCTGGCCTTTGAAGATCACGTCGCGCACGTATTTCTCGGCAGTCGGCTTGTTGTCGATGAAGGTCTTGGTGGCCTGCACGAAGCAGTTCATGAACTTGGCGGCGGTGGCGCGGCGGGTCGAGTAGAACTTCTCGCTCATCACCATGGTGCGGACTGGTTCGCCGATCGGGGTGTCGTAGGGCTTCATGACTTCCACGCCGAAGCCCTTGTTGATGGCTTGCGAGGACTGCGGCTCCGACTGCATGATCGCGTCCAGGTTCTTGCCGAGCAGGGCCTGGTTCAGGTCTGCAAAGGCCAGGAACACCAGTTGCACGTCCTTGCCTGGCTGGTCGGAGAAGGTCAGGCCGGCCTGCGCCAGTTCAGCGGCCAGCAGCACTTCGTGGATGCCGCCGCGGGTCACGCCGACTTTCTTGCCTTTCAAATCCTTGATCGCCTTGATGCCGCTGTCGGGGCGCGCGACCAGGCGCGCGCCACCCTTGGCGAAACCGGCGACGACATAAATCGGGGCGCCATTGGCGCGGCCCTGGATGGCAGCCTCCGACGCGGTGGCGCCGACATCGAGCTCGCCTGCCAGGATCGCCTGCATCACGTCAGGGCCTTTGGCGAAGACGTGCTCTTCGACCTTGATGCCGCACTTGGGTGCGATTTCCTTGATATACGAGACGGCGCCATAGTGCGCGAATTTCAGGTTGCCGAGGCGGACGACTTCCTGGGCGTTGGCGGCGGAAGCGAAAGCTGCGGCCACGAAGAGGGATGCGAGTTTGAGCTTGGTCATGCTGGTCTCCTGGATAAGGGGTGTTTTGACCAGCTATTAGCAGCTTCCATGCCAGAAAATTGGAAT
>CAMLSG010000228.1 GCA_946482635.1 uncultured Duganella sp. | reverse complement strand
ATTCGGACATGCGCATCGGTGACGTGGACGCCATAAGTCTCGATATCGCTCAGGCATTCGTTCGCATCGACACCCGGTGTGTGTTCGTCCTTGCGCAGCTCGATGGTCTTGAATTCCGACCATGGCGCATACTTCTGCGGCAGGTTCTCACCCGATGCTTGTGCGGTAAAGCCAAAAATGCGGCCCGGACCTCTGAAGATGTGTACTTGCATATGTAGCTCCATAATTTGTGATTCGGTATTTTGCTGTTCGCAGCATTTGAACGAACCTCCTTTCCAGAGTCCATACAGTAAGTTATCGCTTCCTGAAGAACGGCGCCAACGCAATGGCTACACCTTCCGCAACCTCAGCCTCATCCGCAAACAAGTCGGCACGCACCTCGTTCTTCGCAGTCCTGGCGTTGACCCGATAGGGAAGCAAAGCGCCTCCGTACGTGTTCATTAACAGCTCACCGCTTGTCGCAATCATTTGCAGGCTAACCGACAGTCCCAGCGTTGAGCCGCTTTGCGTTAGCGTATCGCCAGCAGTGCCGAATGTGGGCACGCGGCGTTGCTGCCCATCCCAGACCGCGGACATGCCGGCAATCTCGGCACGCCGCAGCACAAACCGCGGCAGAATGACCATTCCCGCCCCGGTTTCCGAACTGACGCGCTGCACCAGGTGTCCCACCGCATTCGTCATTGCGAGCTCGCGAACGGCGCCAGTATTGGGATCATAAACGCCCCCAACATCCTGGACTTCCTGCTGCCAGATCACGTCATGGCTAGCCTGGTCCAAGGCGACGACTTTATACCCCGCTGCGCTCAGTTTCTGGTTCAACGCGTTCAGCATGGACGCGACGCCGGGCCGCATGTCCTCAGCCTCGACGTCCGCCGGCAGCAAGACGATCAAGGACTTCGCAGGCGGCTGCTGGAAATTTGGCGAAATATAGTTATCAGTAACGACTCGCCGAGGACCGGAAGAGGCGCATGCCGCCAACGCCAGTGCAAACGCAACACCAAGCAGTCTTTGCAACACGTTCATTACTTCTCCAACACCGGCAATTCAACCGAACTGCCATGAAACACGCGCTGCGTCGCCTTCTTGTAATCGCCTGGCGCCGCGAGGAAGATGTTCGGCACGAAGGTCTGCGGATTACGGTCATACAGCGGGAACCAGCTTGACTGCACCTGGATCATCAGGCGGTGCCCCGGCAGGATGACGTGGTTCACCGGCGGCAGCGCAAAATTGAACTGCACCGGCTTGTTTGATGGGATGGCCGTCGGCTTCTCGAAGCTGTCGCGATAGCGCCCGCGCAGGATATCCATCGACAGCGGCAACTGGAAGCCGCCAAGTTTCGGCTGCGACGGCACCTCGTCAGGATAGACGTCGATCACCTTTACCACCCAGTCTGCGTCGCTGCCCGAGGTGGACGCCACCAGGTGCACCTGCGGTGCGCCGGACAGCACCAAAGGTTCTTTCAATGGCTCCGACACATAGCTCAACACGTCGGTACGGTCGCTGACGAAGCGCTGGTCATGCACCAGCCAAGGCTTCCACACGTTCTCGTCGCCCATGCGCACCGGACGTGGCACGAACGGCACCGGCTTGGCGGGATCGGCAACATACTCGTCGAAGCCCTTCGCGTTGCCTGTTTGCGCCCACGACAGCTTGAAGCCATCCTGCAGGTACACTGCTTTCGCGGTCGAGGCACAGCCCGTCGCACACGATACCGGCCACTGCGCCAGTCGCTGCCATTTATTGCTGCCGGTCTGGTAGGTCAGCACCGGTGGTGTATCGGCTGCCTGGGCGCCATCAACCAGGTACTGCTTCAGGAAAGGCACCATCACGTCGCGGCGGAATTCCAGCGCCGTATCGCCGGTAAAGTTCAGCGCCCCCAGCGTCGAACCGTCGTAATTGACGCCACTATGGCGCCACGGTCCGATCGCCAGGAAATTCAGCTTGTTATCCTTGTCCAGTTTTTCCAGCGCGGCATAGGTCGCATAAGTGCCGTAAATGTCTTCCTGGTCCCACTGCCCCACGACGTGCATGGTCGGCACCGACAAAGGCCGCTTGGCCAGGATACGGTCCAGCGCCTGCTCCTGCCAGAAGCTGTCGTAGGCGGGATGCTCGAACAGCTTCTTGGTGAAATTGAGCTGGTCCAGCCCGTACTTGCGCGCCAGGCTGGCCATCGAGCCGCCGCGCAGCACGACGTCGTAATCGTCATAGGCGCCGGTCGCCAGCGCCTCGCCGCGGCCCTTTACCGTATTCTGGCTGGCGATGTAATCGAGCGTATTGACGCGGAAGGCGCCGTTGTGGAACCAGTCGTCGCCGCGCCAGCCATCGACCATTGCGCTCATTGGTACCGCAGCCTTGAGTGCCGGATGCGGCTCGGTCAGCGCCATCAGCACGGTAAAGCCTTCATACGAAGAACCGATCATGCCGACCTTGCCGTTTGTCTCCGGCACATTCTTCACCAGCCAGTCGATGGTGTCCCAGGCGTCTGTGCCGTTATCGGTCTGGCTTGAATTAAGCGGGCCGCGCACCGGGCGGGTCATCACATAATCGCCCTCGGAGCCATATTTGCCGCGCACGTCCTGGAATACGCGGATGAAATCACGGCCGAATACCTCGTCCCCCTGCGGCAGCGCCGACTGCATATACGGGCTCACATTGCGCTTCGCGCGGCCATCCGCGTTGTAAGGCGTACGGGTCAGGATGATCGGCGCCTTGCTCGCCCCCTTCGGCACCACGATCACGGTATGCAGCCGCACGCCATCGCGCATCGGGATCATCACCACGCGTTTGATGTAATCCGCCTGGTCCTGTGGCGCCTCGAAACCGGGCACGATGTCGGGCGCCATGGGCGAGGTTTGCGCACCTGCCTGGGAGGCCAGCAGGAGGGAAATGAGGGTGAGGCAGCGACGCATGGGAACTCCAGGAGCATAAACTTGCGCAATATTACTAGAAAATCAATGCCAGGATGAAAGCTAGTGCGCGCACATACGGCCGCGGCAGCCTCAGCAAAAATGGCTCTTACTATGAATGGAAGGAGCCAATCATGAAAAAATTGCTCATTGCCACCCTCCTGGCCGGTTCCCTGGGCGGCGGCCTCGCCTGGGCGCCGGTCGCCAGCGCCGATGTGGTCGTAGTGCGTGTTGCCCCACCGCCACCACGCGAGGAAGTCATTCCCCCTGCCCGGTCCGGTTTTGTCTGGACACCGGGCTACTGGCGCTGGAACGGCCACCGCCACGTATGGGTCAACGGCAAATACGTGCGCGCCCGCCACGGCTACTACTGGCGCGAGCCGGCGTGGGCCCAGATGGACAATGGCCGCTGGCGCATGGAGCGCGGCCGCTGGGAACGCGGCGACCGGGACCGCGACGGCATCCCCAACCGCTATGACCGCGACCGCGACAACGACGGCGTGCCAAACCGCTTGGATGACCGCCCGAATAACCCGAACCGCTACCAGCCGGGCTTGACAGGGCCGCGCTGAACTGTAACCATTGCGGGATGAAATTTATCCAATCACATCTTTTCTCCCGCAATTGGTGGCGCCGCTGACATAGCGCGGCCACTGAAAAGTGATGTGATTTTAATATCAACGCCGCCTCTCTCAGGTGGCGTTTTTCCTGGCGCAATCGATAGGGGCAAGCAGAAGGAACCCTATGAGCCAGCCAGCATCCAACGCCAAACCGATTATCCTGACCGGCGACCGTCCGACCGGCCCGCTGCACCTCGGCCACTTCGTCGGCAGCCTGCGCAACCGCGTTTCCTACCAGGACGACTACAATCAGTTCATCATGCTGGCCGACTCGCAGGCGCTGACCGACAATATGGAAGACACCAACAAGGTGCACCGTAATGTGGTGGAAGTGGCGCTGGACTACATGGCTTGCGGCATTGACCCGGCCAAATCGACCATCCTGATCCAGTCGCAGATCCCTGAACTGGCGGAACTGACCTTCTATTACCTGAACATGGTCACCGTGGCGCGCCTGGAGCGCAACCCGACCGTGAAGCAGGAAATCGTGCTGCGCGGCTTCGAGCGCGACATCCCGGCCGGCTTCCTGACCTACCCTGCTTCGCAGGCTGCCGATATCTCGGCCTTCAAGGCCACCATCGTTCCGGTCGGCGAAGACCAGATTCCGATGATCGAGCAGACCAACGAAATCGTGCGCAAGTTCAACCGCCTGGCCAACAAGGACATCCTGGTCGAATGCAAGGCCGTGGTGCCGGAAGTGGGCCGCCTGCCGGGTATCGACGGCAAGGCGAAGATGTCCAAATCGCTGGGCAATGTGATCAACCTGGGCGCCAGCGCTGCCGAGATCACCGCGGCGGTGAAGATGGTCTACACCGACCCGCTGCACCTGAAAGTGTCCGATCCGGGCCACCTGGAAGGCAACGTCGCCTTCATCTACCTGGATGCCTTCGACACCGACAAGGCCAGCCTGCAGGAGATGAAAGACCACTACGTGCGCGGCGGCCTGGGCGACTCCGTCGTCAAGAAGCGCCTGGAAGCCGTGCTGCAGGACATGCTGGCCCCGATCCGCGCCCGCCGTGAAGAACTGGCCAAGGACAAGGGCTACATCATGCAGGTGCTGAAGGAAGGCACCATGCGCGCGCGCGAAGTTGCCGCCCGCACCACCGATGAAGTCAAGGCGGCCCTGGGCCTGAACTACTTCTGATGCTGTTTGCCGCCGCGCTGTATGCAGTCGCCAGCGTGGCGTGCTTCATCGCCTATGCGCTGGACAAGTCGGCTGCCCGCCAGGGCCGCCGCCGCACGCCCGAGCGCACGCTGCTCCTGCTGGGACTGGCCGGCGGCTGGCCCGGCGGCCTCGCCGCGCAGCAGCTGCTGCGCCACAAATCGTCCAAGACATCCTTCCTGGTCAAATTCTGGCTCACCGTGATCGTGAACCTGGCGCTCCTCATCGCGCTACAAGCCGGATGGATAAGCCTCGGCCGGCTCCTCGTGCTGCCACAGGGCTGAACGCTCGAGCGGCCGCAAGGCCGTGGTGCGGTCCACGTGGATCAGCGCGTCGAACTGCTGCTCCGCATCGGCAAAGAAGTAATGGCTCATGCGCTCCGTATCGGGCCGGTAAATCACCCCGATCGCCCTTTCCAGCAACCGCCCGTGCGCCTGGGCCAGCGCGCTGCTGCGGCCACGCAGCGGCAGCAGGAAAGCCGGTATTCCCACCTCATGCAGCACGCGCTCGACGCTGTCCGGCCGTGACGGCACGATGGATTTCAGCTCAGCCAGGCCGTCCCAGTCGCTGGCCGCCGTCACGCTGCCCGCATGCGTGGTAAAGCCCAGCAGGAAACTGTCCTGCGGCCGGTACCTCTCACGCACCAGCTGGCCCAGGTTCAACTGGCCGTGCTTGCCCATTTCCGTGTGGCGCGCGTCGCCCAGGTGCGAGTTGTGCGCCCACACCACGATGCGCGCCGGCCGGCCGATGCTCTGCCCCAGGTGCTCGCGCAATGCCTGCAGCGTTTCCGCCATATGCGAATCGCGCACATTCCATGACTCGTCGCGCCCTTTGAACATGGCGCGGTAATACACCTCCGCATTGCGCGTCACGCGCGCGTTCTGCTGGGCGTAGAAGAATTCGTCCGGCACCACGCCCGTGCGCAGGTGCTCGTTGGCGGCGCGGTTCATCTCGACCAGCTGGCGCAGCACCTCGGCCTCGCAATCGGGCTTCATGCCGAAACTGGTGGCATAGCCGTAGCGCTGCGGGTCTTCCGCGAAGTGATCGATGCAGCCATAGCGCTCCCGCGCCCTTGCCGCCGCTTGCGGGTCGGCCTGGTCCAGGTAATCGATCACCGCATGCATCGACTGCTGCAGGCTGTACAGGTCCAGGCCGTAGAAGCCGCAGCGGCGCGCCGGGCTGGCGACGTGATGGTTGTGCACGCGCAGCCAATTCACCAGGTCCACGATTTCATGGTTGCGCCACATCCACTGCGGGAAGCGCTTGAAACCCGACAGCGCCTGGTCGGCGCTCATGTCGCCGCCGCCGTGCTGCACATAGCGGCTGACGCGCAGGGCGTCCGGCCAGTCGGCTTCGACCGCGATGGCGTCGAAGCCCTTGTCGACGATCAGCCGCTTGCTGATGTCGGCGCGCAAGCGGTAGAACTCGCTGGTGCCGTGGGTGGCTTCGCCCAACAGCACCAGCGACGCGTCGCCGATGCAGTCGAGCAGGTAGTCCAGGTCCTCCGCCGTTTCCAGTGGCCGCGCCTCGCGCTGCAACGCGGCGATCAAGGTCTTGTCCATATTCAGCAAGATATCGCAAGCTGTGCGACACTGTCGCAGGTTTAAACGAGGAAATATTGCATGTGGACTGGAGTTGTGTGCGGCCTGCTGGCAGGCGCGATGTGGGGCATGGTGTTCGTGGTGCCGGAATTGCTGTCGGCCTTTACGCCGCTGGAAATGGCGGTCGGCCGCTACGTGGCCTATGGTGCGATTGCCCTGGTCCTGATGCTGCCGCGCCTGCGCAACCTGATCGGCCGCCTGGAGCGCGATGACTACTTCGCCCTGGTGCGGCACGCGCTGGCCGGCAACCTCGTCTACTACATGCTCCTGGCCCTGGGCGTGAAGCTGGCCGGCGTGGCGCCAACCTCCCTGATCATCGGCGTGCTGCCCATTGCAGTGACGCTGATGGGGCGCAATGACCACGGCGCGGTGCCGCTGCGCCAGCTGGCCATGCCTTTGCTGGTGACCGCAGCCGGCATCGCCTGCATCAATATCGACGTGTTCCAGCACGCCGCCGCTGCCGGCGCATCGATGCTCAATACCGTGATCGGCGTGCTATGCGCGGCCGGCGCCTTGCTGTGCTGGAGCTGGTACACCCTGGACAACGCGCGCTACCTGAAACGCAACCCGCATTACAGCAGCGCGGAGTGGTCGGCGCTGTACGGCCTGTCGACCGGACTGATTGCGCTGCTGGTGGGCGGGATCGCCTTCGCCATCTTCCACGGCGACGTGACCGGCGCGGCCGGTGCCGCATCGGGTCGCGACTGGACCCTGTTCTGGATCTGCAATGGCCTGCTGGCCCTGGGCGCCTCGGTGATCGGCAACCACTTGTGGAATATCGCCAGCCGCCGCGTGCCGATTACCTTGTCCGGCCAGCTGATCCTGTTCGAAACCCTGTTCGCGCTGATGTACGGCTTCATCTACAAGCAGCAGTTCCCGCGTCCCTTGGAAATCGCCGCCATCGTGCTGCTGATCGCCGGCGTGACCTGGTCGATGCACGTGCACGCCCAGGAAGAAGAACTCAGTCCGGCTTGATCCGCTCGGCCACCAGCGCCGCCATCGCCGCCGCGCCATCGGCTGCGGCGGACCGTTCACGCAACCCCGCCACGACGCCGCTTGCGTCGGCGACCCCGCGGTTCTGGCTGACCTTCCACTTCCCGCTAATGGACGCGATGGGGATCTCGATGCCAATGATCGCCTTCAGCAAGCCTTCGATAAAATCCAGCGGAGCGTCGTCCACTTCCCAGGGTTCCGGCATGGCGCCTTCCTGCAGGGCGGTCAAGGCACGCAGCTGCTGGCCGAGCCACGCTGCATCTTCCACTATCCTTGCCCGGCCCCTCACCTGCACCATGGCGTAATTCCAGGTCGGCACCACCTTGTGCGAAGTCGCCTTGGATGCATACCAGGTCGGGCTGATATACGCTTCCGGCCCCTGGAACACCACCAGGCATTCAGCGGCGGCGGCCAGCGCCTTCCAGGCCGGATTGGCGCGCGCAATATGCGCGCGCAATACACCCAGCCCGGCCTCGCCCTCGTCGGGATAAAGCGCAAACGGCACCAGGTCCGCAGTCGGCGCGGCGCCGGGAATCACCAGCATCCCCAGCGGATACGCGCGGATCAGCCCATGTTTGACCTCAAGACGGTCTTCAGCGAAAGCAGTTGGAAGGTACATGCGCCCAGTGTAACGCCATGCGCCAAAACGCGCATAGGGCCAGCGATGCCCTAATTGAGCAGGCCATGTTCGATCATCACGTCCTGCACCAGCTCCAGCCGCAGCACCGGGTTCTCCTGTGCCAGCAGGAGCTGCTTCTGTGCCAGCGACAGGCGCAGCAACTCGCACCAGCGGTTTGCCACCCAGCCCGCCTCCTGCAGCCGGTACGGCGCCTGCATCGGCATCTGCCCGGCCGGGATGCCGCGCTCCTGCAAGGTCTGGATCAGGATGCCGAGGCTGTCAGCCACATCCTGCTGGTCGGCCGGAATCGGCACTGTCATGTCGTCTTCGATCGGCGACACCTCCGCCATCCATAAGCCGTGCTTGAGCTGTTCGGCGGAGACAATGCGAAAGCGCTGCCGCCCGCTGCAGCGCAACTGCATCAGGCCAGGCATGACCGCCTTCCACTCCACGATATGCGCCATGGTGCCCACCGCGCACAGGGTATCGTGCTGGTCCGGCTTGCGCACCTCATCGCCTTGCACCAGCGCGACGACGCCGAAATCTTCCTTATGCTCGATGCAACGCTTCACCATGTCGAGGTAGCGCACCTCGAAGATTTGTAGCGGCAGGTACCCATCCGGATACAGCACCGTATGCAACGGGAATAAGGGAATCGCGGACATACTTCATCATCGCACGTTTCGCTGGACAATGCCGCCTTTCATGACGAAGGCAACGCGGTACAAGGCCGTAATATCGGCCGTCGGATCACCCTCCACCGCCACCAGGTCAGCCAG
>CAMLSG010000227.1 GCA_946482635.1 uncultured Duganella sp. | reverse complement strand
CGCTGCAGTTCGAGCCTGAAGTGTCGCAGGCGCTGGGCTTCGGCTTCCGCTGCGGCTTCCTCGGCTTGCTGCACATGGAAATCGTGCAGGAGCGCCTGGAGCGCGAATTCGACCAGGACCTGATCACCACGGCGCCGACCGTGGTGTACGAGGTTGAAAAGCGCGACGGCACCGTGATCCACGTCGACAACCCGTCGCGCATGCCGGACCCGAGCCACATCAATGAAGTGCGCGAGCCGATCGTGACCGTCAACCTGTACATGCCGCAAGAGTATGTCGGTTCCGTGATCACCCTGTGTATCGCCAAGCGCGGCATCCAGATGGACATGGCTTACCACGGCCGCCAGGTCAAGCTGGTGTACGAAATGCCGATGGCCGAAATCGTGCTGGACTTCTTCGACAAGCTGAAGTCCACCTCGCGCGGCTACGCTTCGATGGACTACGAGTTCAAGGAAAACCGCGCTGCAGACGTGGTCAAGGTCGACATGCTGATCAACAGCGAGAAGGTCGACGCGCTGGCCATCATCGTGCACCGCGCCAATGCGCCGTACCGCGGCCGCGCCGTGGCGGCCAAGATGCGCGAACTGATCCCGCGCCAGATGTTCGACGTGGCGATCCAGGCGGCCATCGGATCCAACATCATCTCGCGTGAAAACGTGAAGGCGATGCGCAAGAACGTGCTGGCCAAGTGCTACGGCGGCGACATCACCCGTAAGAAGAAACTGCTCGAGAAGCAGAAAGCAGGTAAGAAGCGCATGAAGCAAGTGGGCTCCGTGGAGATCCCGCAAGAGGCGTTCCTGGCAATCCTTCAAGTGGAAGAGAAATGACACTGCAATCCATCCTGGGCAATTTCGCTTTAATCCTGTTCGTCCTGATGGTGGTGACGGGGATCATCTGGGTCCTCGACCTGGTGGTGTTCTCCAAGCAGCGCCGCGCTGCCGCCAACAAGGCCCTGGTCGAATACGACGAGCGCATGGCGCGCTCGGCCGCCAACGGCATCCGCATGGACGAGCAGGGCAATGCCCGCTCCAAGCTGGAAGCGGACATCCTGCGCCAGCCAACGTGGATCGAATATTCGGGCAGCTTCTTCCCGGTGATTGCGCTGGTGTTCTTCCTGCGGTCCTTCCTGTGGGAGCCGTTCAAGATCCCTTCCTCGTCGATGGTGCCGACCCTGCTGGTGGGCGACCTGATCCTGGTGAACAAATACACCTATGGCATCCGCCTGCCTATCCTCAACAAGAAGGTGGTGCAGGTGAATGATCCGCAGCGCGGCGACGTGATGGTGTTCAAGTACCCGAAGGACATGAGCCAGGATTACATCAAGCGGGTGATCGGCGTGCCGGGTGATAAAATTGTTTATCAAAACAAGCGCTTAACGGTGAATGGCCAGGTTGTTGGCTACACGCCCATGGAGGACTACCTGGAAGAGGGCACTCTTACATACCAGAAACAGTTCACCGAGCAGCTTGGCAACGTGCAGCACCGCATCCTGAACAATGAGAAGGCGCCGCCGGTCCTGATTGGCCAGGTGGACGACAATTACCCGCACCGCGAGGCATGCACTTACAACTACGAAGGGTTCTCGTGTGTAGTTCCTGAAGGAAATTACTTTATGATGGGCGACAATCGGGACAATAGTGCCGACAGCCGTATCTGGGGTTTCGTACCGGACAAAAATATCGTGGGCAAAGCCTTCTTTGTCTGGATGAACCTGGGTAATTTCAATTTCGATCGTCTTGGCGGCATCCGCTAAGCAGACAGGGGAGAACAGAACTTATGCGCAAGCAGCGTGAACGTGGTATTAGCCTGATTGGCCTGATTATTGTCATCGCAATCCTGGGCGTCATTGGGTTGATCGGTGCCCAGGTACTTCCGACCTACATTGAGTACCGTGCCATCGTGGGTGCAATCGAGCGCGCCAAACGGGAAGGCGGCGAATCCGCAGCCGGTATCCAGGAATCCTTCGTCAAGAGTGCGGAAGTTGGTTATATCTCGTCGATTACCGCGCGCGACCTGCAAATCGAACGCAATGGCGCTGAATTCGAGATCAGCTTCGCATATGAGAAGAAAATACCTTTGGTTGGCCCAGCCAGTCTCCTGATGGAGTACGAGGGCACGACAGCAAAGGCCGGCGCAAAGAAGAAGGTTGAACAATAAGTGATGAATTTACAGTTATTGCAAACGAGGTTGGGCTACACGTTCCAGGATGCTGGATTGCTCCAGCAGGCCCTGACGCACCGTAGCCACAGCAGTTTGCATAACGAACGGCTGGAATTCCTCGGCGACTCGATCCTGAACTGCGTGGTCGCCTCCATCCTGTACGAACGTTTCAATTCCCTCGACGAGGGCGACCTGTCGCGCGTGCGCGCCAACCTGGTCAAGCAGCAATCCCTGTTCGAAATCGCCCAGAAGCTGGAGCTGTCGCAGTTCCTGCGCCTGGGCGAGGGCGAACTGAAGTCGGGCGGTTTCCGCCGCCCATCGATCCTGGCCGATACGCTGGAAGCCCTGTTGGGCGCCATCTACCTCGATGGCAGTTTCGACCAGGCCGCGGCCGTGATCCGCGCCTTCTACATCCCGATCCTGGACTCGGTGGACCCGCAGACCCTGGGCAAGGATGCCAAAACCCTGCTGCAGGAATTCCTGCAATCGAAGAAGATCTCCCTGCCGCTGTACAACGTGGTCGCCACCCATGGCGCCGCCCACAGCCAGGAATTCGAGATCGAGTGCCTGGTGCCGAAGCTGGGCATCCAGGTGTTCGGGCGTGGCGGCAGCCGCCGTGCCGGCGAGCAGGCCGCCGCCAAGCTGGCGCTGGAAGTCGCCGAGGAAGCGCTGAAGAAGGCGCCATCGGCCGGCCGCAAGCCGCGCCAGCGCTCGGCCCAGCTCAAGCTGGCCGGCATCGCCACGGTCCAGGGCGACACGGCGGCTGACAAGAAGCTCGCCAAACAATAACTGAATTGAGTTTGCATCATGACTAGTGCACCTACTCCCGCCGGCTTCCGCTGCGGTTATATCGCCATTGTCGGCCGCCCGAACGTCGGCAAGTCGACCCTGATGAATACGCTGATCGGCGCCAAGGTCAGCATCACTTCGCGCAAGGCGCAGACCACGCGCCACCGCATCACGGGCATCCAGACTGTCAGTGACGCGCAGTTCATTTACGTCGATACGCCGGGCTTCCAGACCCGCCATTCGAACGCGCTGAACAAGACGCTGAACAAGACGGTCACCAATACGCTGGAATCGTCGGACCTGATCCTGTACATCGTGGAAGCGGGCACCTTCGGCCAGGCCGACCAGCAAGTGATGGACCTGCTGCCAAAGAACGTGCCGGTGATCCTGGTGATCAACAAGTCCGACCGCGTGAAAGACAAGGCCGTGCTGATGCCGTTTGCGCAGCAGGTTGCCGAGAAGTTCCAGTTCACCGCGATCGTGCCGGTCAGCGCCAAGCTGCGCTTCCAGCTCGATGGCCTGCAGAACGAGATCAAGAAATACTTGCCGGAGAATGAGCCGATCTTCGGCGAAGACGACATCACCGACCGCAGCGAGAAATTCCTGGCGTCCGAAATCGTGCGCGAAAAGCTGTTCCGCTTTGTCGGCGACGAACTGCCTTACACCAGCACCGTGCTGATCGAGAAATTCGAACAGGAAGGCAACCTGCGCCGCATCTTCGCCGCCATCCTGGTCGAGCGCGACAGCCACAAGTCCATGATCATCGGTAACAAGGGGGCGCGCCTGAAGGAAGTCAGCAGCCAGGCCCGCCTGGACATGGAAAAGCTGTTCGGCGGCCCGGTCTACCTCGAGATCTGGGTGAAAGTGAAATCCGGCTGGGCCGACAACGAAGCCGGCCTGCGCGCATACGGCTACGAGTAATGCCTGTTACAACAGCCGAGCCCGTGTCAACCTTGGGGTCAGGCCCCAGCCGGGACACGAGCACGGCCGTACCAGCCCCGCCGGCGCAAAAGCGCCGCGCGCCGGGGCAGCAGCGTACCGTCGGCACCCGCGTGACGGGCCAGCCGGCATTCGTGCTGCACTCCTATCCGTACAAGGAAACCTCGCTCATCGTCGAGCTGTTCACGCGCGACTACGGCCGCGTGGCGCTGATCGCGAAGGGCGCCAAGCGTCCGCATTCCCAGTTGCGCGGCGTGCTGCAAACCTTCCAGCCGCTGACGACCGGCTGGACTGGCAAGAACGAGCTGCGCACGCTGACCGATGCCGATTGGGTCGGCGGCATGCTGCCCCTTGAAAAGACCGCGCTGCTGTGCGGCTTCTACCTGAATGAACTGCTGGTCAAGCTGACTGCGCGCGATGACGCGCACGCCAAGCTGTTCGACCATTACGTCTCCACCCTCAACCAGCTGGCCCACAACGAACCGGCGCCGATCGTGCTGCGCAAGTTCGAAATGGCGCTGCTGAAGGAAACCGGCGTCGCGGCCGACCTGACGCGCTGCACCGCCACGCGCACGAAAGTCCTGGCCGATGTACATTATGTGGTGGATCCGGATCGCGGCCCGCGCCCGGAACGCGACGAGGACATGGCGCCGCGCGTGGCCGGCAAAACCCTGCTGGACATGGAGCGCGAGGATTACACGGATCCTGCCACGCAGGCGCAGAGCAAGCAGTTGATGCGCTACCTGTTGTCCTGGCACCTTGGCGGCGCGCCATTGAACACGCGCCAGATATTGATCGATTTGCTGCAACTTTAAGAAAAGAATATGAGCTTCCTGTCTCCCTCCGGCACTGTTATCGACCTTGGCGTGAACATCGACCACGTTGCCACGCTGCGCAATGCGCGCGGCACCGTGTATCCGGACCCGATCCGCGCGGCACTGCTGGCCGAACAGGCCGGCGCCGACTGCATCACCCTGCACCTGCGCGAAGACCGCCGCCACATCAAGGATGCCGACGTGATCGCCCTGGCGCCCCAACTGGTGACGCGCATGAACCTGGAGGCGGCCGTGACGCAGGAAATGATCGATTTCGCCTGCCGCATCAAGCCGGCCGACGTATGCCTGGTGCCCGAGAAGCGCACCGAGATCACCACTGAGGGCGGCCTGGACGTCGTTCGCTTCTACAAGGAAGTGGAAGCCGCCGTCAAGCAGCTGCAAGGGGAGGGCATCCGCGTGTCCTTGTTCATCGATGCCGATGAAGAGCAGATCAAGGCCGCCGCAGCCGTTGGCGCGCCGGTGATCGAGTTGCACACCGGCGCCTACGCCGATGCCGAGGGCGAAGCCCAGGCGCGCGAGCTGGCCCGCGTCAAGAATGGCGTGCGCTGGGGCGTGCAGAATGGCCTGAAGGTCAACGCCGGCCATGGCCTGCATTACACCAACGTCCAGGCGATCGCCGCGATTCCTGAAATCGCGGAACTGAATATCGGCCACGCCATCGTTGCGCACTCGATCTTCGCCGGCTGGGAAAATGCCGTGCGCGAGATGAAGGCGATCATGGTGTCGACCCGCCTGGGCGCAAAATGATCTACGGGATCGGGACGGACGTCAGCAAAGTGCCCCGCATAGCCGCCGCGCTGGAGCGCAGCGGCGAGCGCTTTGCACGCAAGATCCTCGGTCCGGAAGAATTCGCGGTCTACCAGGAGCGCTGCGCCCGCAGCCCGCTGCGCGGCGTGCGCTACGCCGCCACACGTTTCGCCGCCAAGGAAGCGTTCTCCAAGGCGCTTGGCCTGGGCCTGCGCCCGCCGATGACCTGGCACACGGCGCAATTGCTCAATGATGATTTGGGCAAGCCGTATATGGCGTGCAGCGGTGCCCTGGGCGAATTCATGTTGCAGAACGCGCTGGTCGCCCATATCTCCGTGAGCGATGAAGAGGATTACGCGGTCGCCTACGCGATCGTCGAGCGAGCGAATGACTGAAGAAACCCAAGACCCGCGTGAACAGGTGCTGGCCACCGTTGCCAAGCTGCCAAACCTGCCCGGCGTGTACCGCTACTTCGACGCCGAAGACAAGGTTCTGTATGTGGGCAAGGCGCGCGACCTGAAAAAGCGCGTGTCGAGCTACTTCCAGAAGAACCTTTCGAGCCCGCGCATCGCGCTGATGGTCGAGCGCATCGCGCGCCTGGAAACCACGGTAACGCGCAGCGAAGCCGAAGCCCTGATCCTGGAAAACAACCTGATCAAGGCCCTGCAGCCGCGCTACAACATCCTGTTCCGCGACGATAAGAGCTATCCCTACCTGAAGATCACCGGCGACGAGATCCCGCGCATGGTGTATTACCGCGGTGCGGTGGACCGCAAGCACCAGTATTTCGGCCCGTTCCCGTCCTCGTGGGCGGTGAAGGAGTCGATGCAGATCCTGCAAAAGGTTTTCATGTTGCGCACCTGCGAGGACAGTGTGTACATGAACCGCACGCGCCCCTGCCTGCTGCACCAGATCGGCCGCTGCAGCGCTCCCTGCGTCAAGCTGATCGCGCCCGAGGATTACCGCAATGACGTCAACAACGCGGCGCGCTTCCTGCGCGGCCGGCAGACGGAGGTGCTGGAGGAGCTGGAGCAGAAGATGCTCGCCTACGCCACCGAGCTCAAATTCGAGCAGGCGGCCGTGGTGCGCAACCGCATCCAGTCGCTGTCCAAGGTGCTGCACCAGCAATCGATGGAAACCACCGGCGACCAGGACGTCGATATCCTGGCCGTGGTGGTGCAGGGCGGCCGCGCCTGCGTCAACCTGGCCATGGTGCGCGGCGGCCGCCACCTGGGCGACCGCGCGTACTTCCCGACTCACGTGATGGACGCCGAAGTGGTGGCCGAACGTCCGATCGAACAGGAAGTGCTGGCCGCCTTCCTGGTACAGCATTACACCGAGAAGTCGATTCCCGGCACCCTGATCCTGAATATCGAATTCGACCAGCCGGAACTGATCCTGGCGCTGCAGGAGCAATGCGGCCACCGCATCCACCTGATCTTCCAGCCGCAAGGCCAGCGCCGCCAGTGGCAGGAGCTGGCGCAGAAGGGCGCCGAGATCTCGCTGGCGCGGCTGCTGTCCGAACAAGGCTCGCAGCAAGCCCGCACCCGCGCCCTGGCCGAAGTGCTTGGGCTGGAAAACGAAGACCTCGACACCCTGCGCGTGGAATGTTTCGACATTTCGCACACGGCCGGCGAGGCGACGCAGGCGTCCTGCGTGGTGTTCCACCATCACCAGATGCAGAACGGCGAGTACCGCCGCTACAACATCAACGACATCACGCCGGGCGACGATTACGCCGCCATGCGACAGGTGCTGACGCGCCGCTACGAAAAGGTGGCTGGCGGCGATGGCGTGATGCCCGACGTGGTGCTGATCGACGGCGGCAAGGGCCAGGTCGAAATGGCGCGCCAGGTCTTCGTTGAGCTGGGGCTGGACATCAGCCTGATCGTCGGCGTGGCGAAAGGCGAGGGCAGGCGTGTCGGCCTGGAGACACTGGTCTTTGTCGACGGCCGCGAACCGCAGGAGCTGGGCAAGGAATCCGCGGCTCTGATGCTGGTCGCCATGATCCGCGACGAAGCGCACCGTTTTGCCATCACCGGCATGCGTGCCAAGCGCGCCAAGGCGCGCCAGACCTCGCGCCTGGAGGAGATTGAGGGCATCGGCGCCAAGCGCCGGCAGAAGCTTTTATCGCGCTTTGGCGGGTTGAAAGGCGTGATGAACGCCAGTATCGAGGACTTGAAGTCGGTGGAGGGAATTTCCGATACCCTGGCTGAAGAGATCTATCGCCAGCTCCACTGAAAACCGGTAAACCAGGGTACGACCCTTTGCCGGATGGCCGTCCCGTCGGACCCAGGTTTACCGGTTTTCGCAGTCAAATTGGCTTTGATCGCGCCGCCGTTATACACTAGCGGCGCGTCATTACAATTCTTATACACCGCATATGCCTTTCAACATCCCGATCCTTCTGACCTGGTTGCGTGTAGCGCTGATTCCCCTGGTCGTAGGCGTGTTCTACCTCCCCGTCACCTGGCTTACCCCGCACGAACGCAATCTGGCCGCCACGCTGATTTTCATCGTCGCCGCCGTCACCGACTGGTTCGACGGCTTCCTGGCGCGCCGCTGGAACCAGACTTCGGCCTTCGGCGCCTTCCTCGACCCCGTGGCCGACAAGCTGATGGTGGCAGGCGCCTTGCTGGTGCTGCTGAACCTGGACGGCGGCCGCTGCCACCCGATCGTCGCCTTCATCATCATCGGCCGCGAAATCACCATTTCCGCCCTGCGCGAGTGGATGGCCCAGATTGGCGCCTCGAAATCGGTCGCGGTCAGCTCGATCGGCAAGATCAAGACGGCGGCGCAAATGAGCGCCATCCCCATGCTGCTGTACTACGACGTGCTGTGGGGCGCGATCGATACCCGTTTCTGGGGCGACCTGCTGCTGTGGCTGGCAAGCGTGCTGACCGTGTGGTCCATGTTCTACTACCTGAAGAAGGCATGGCCCATGATCAAGGAACGTTCCGGCTCGTTATCGTAAATAACAATATTGCCCCTTGACAGCGTCTTTGGATCATCTATAATGCTGGCCTGCTGTTGATGACGACGCAGCGATGCGAAGCGGGAGTAGCTCAGTTGGTAGAGCGCAACCTTGCCAAGGTTGAGGTCGAGAGTTCGAGACTCTTCTCCCGCTCCAGTTCACTGGAGCAGCAGTAGTAAAATGAAATAACTCCATGCGGGAGTAGCTCAGTTGGTAGAGCGCAACCTTGCCAAGGTTGAGGTCGAGAG
>CAMLSG010000226.1 GCA_946482635.1 uncultured Duganella sp. | reverse complement strand
GCGACGTGCTGGTGCTGGCCACGCCGGAGATTGCGGGCTTGCCGTATGTGGTGTCGGGACTGGTGGCGGCAGGCGGCCTGGCCGCCGCGCTGTCCACCGCCGATGGCCTGCTGCTGGCGATTTCCAACGCGCTGTCGCATGACGTGTATTACAAGCTGGTCGATCCGCAGGCGTCGACCCAGAAGCGGGTGACGATTTCCAAGCTGCTGCTGCTGGCGGTGGCCTTCATTGCAGCCTATGCCGCCTCGACCAAGCCGGGCGACATCCTGTCGCTGGTGGGCGCCGCCTTCTCGCTGGCGGCATCGACGCTGTTCCCGGCCCTGGTGGCCGGCGTGTTCTGGCAGCGCGCCAACCAGTATGGCGCGATGGCCGCGATGGTGGCCGGCTTCTTCACCTGCCTGTATTACATGCTGCACGCTAACCCCGTGCTGGGCGGCAGCGTCAGCGGCCAGTGGTTCGGCATCGCAGCCAATTCGGCCGGCGTGTTCGGCGTGCCGGCGGGACTGGCGGCACTGGTCGCAGCCAGCCTGCTGACGCCGGCGCCGGATGAGCGCACGCTGTCGCTGGTGCGCCACATCCGCACGCCGGAAGCGCGAACCGAGCATCAGTAACAGCGGCCTGCCGGCGCGGGACGCGCGCCCAATGTCGCTTGTACGCCACATCCGCAGGCCACAGCATAGCAGCTTGGACTAGTCACTTTGATTGCCATTCTAGTAACATCTGTTTTCCATGAAAACTCTCTCCCTGTACTTTCTGGCCGGTCTGGCTACCTTGTCCAGCCTGGCCCACGCCGCACCGCCTGCCCAGCAGTTCTTCGAAGCCCCGTATTTCAAGGATGCCAAGCTGTCGCCAAGCGGCCGCTACCTGGCCATGCGGGTCGGCGGCCGTGACACCCGCGATTCCGTGATGGTGTTCGACAACGAAACGCTCAAGGTGGTCGGCGGCGGCCGCCTGCCCGACTATGACGTCGGCAAAATTCGCTGGATCAACGATAACCGCCTGCTGTATACGGTCACCGATAATACGATAGCCACCGGCGATAAGAATGCCGCGCCGGGCATGTACGCGATGAGCCGCGATGGCAAGCAGATCCGCCAGTTGGCCGAACACCGGGAAGGCAGTACTAGTACCGGTACCCACATCAAGACCCGCGTCGAACCCTGGAATACCTTCATGACCGATGAAGAGGGAGCGCAGGACTCGGACACGATTTATGTCGAACGGCCCATCTGGACCCAGCTGGCAGGCTATGAAATCGAGCGAACCGAACTGGTCAAGCTGGACACCATGACCGGCCAATCCAGCCTGCTGCCCCATCCCGGCATCGCGAAAGCATGGATGCTGGACCACAAAGGCCAGCCTGCCATCATGGTCTCGTCCAGGAATGGCCTTGACACCATCCATTACCAAGGGGGCGGAGAATGGCGCGAAATTGCCACCCAGGCCGCCTATGGCAGCAATCCGGGGAGCATCGCTCCCATCGGCTTTTATGACGACAAGTACCTGCTGGTCAAGGCGCGCAGGAACGGCGACAAGGCTGCGCTTTACCGAATGGCGCTGGCCAACGGCAAGCTCGATGCGGAGCCACTGGTGGTGCTGGCCGACTTCGATTTCAGCGGCAACATGGTGTATTCGAACAAGCGCCTGGTGGGCATTCACTACCTGGCCGATGCGCGCTCGAGCGCGTGGTTCGATCCGGCGCTGCAGGCGGCGCAAAAGGAGGTAGACCAGCAGTTGCAAGGCTTCAACAACATCATCACCCCGCCCGCCCTGCCGGAAACCGGATGGCTGCTGGTGGCCAGCTATTCGGACCGCCAGCCACTCTTCTATTCCCTGTACAACAGCAAGACCCGCGAACTGAAAGGCATTGGCGCTACGCATCCCGACATCAAGCCAGGCGAGATGGGGCGCCAGGACTTTGTCAAATACCGGGCCCGCGACGGCCTGGAAATCCCGGCCTGGCTGACCTTGCCAGCCAAAGGCGGCAAGAAGCTGCCGATGGTCGTAATGGTGCATGGCGGGCCTTACTTGCGCGGTAACGAATGGGGCTGGGATGCCGAAGGCCAGTTCCTGGCGTCGCGCGGCTACGCGGTGCTGGAGCCGGAATTCCGCGGCTCGAGCGGCTACGGCTTCAAGCTGTTTTCCGCAGGCCTGAAACAATGGGGCCTGAAGATGCAGGACGACATCGCCGACAGCGTCAAGTGGGCGATTGAGAAAGGCATCGCCGACCCTGAGCGTGTCTGCATCATGGGCGCAAGCTATGGCGGCTACGCTACCCTGATGGGCCTGGTCAACGATCCCGGCCTGTACCGCTGCGGGATTTCCTACATGGCCGTCACCGACATCCCGCTGCTGTATTCGAGCGGGATGGCCGTACTGTCCGACCTGCCGGACGACTACAAGGCTTACGGCGTGCCGGTGCTGGTGGGCGACCTGGAAAAGGACGCCGCACAGTTCGTCGCCACCTCGCCATTGAAACAGGCCGCCCGCATCAAGCGCCCGCTGCTGCTGGCGCACGGCAGCGATGACCGCCGCGTGCCCGTGCCGCACTTCAACAAGATGCGCAGCGCATTGCGGGACGCGAAGGCCGATGCCGAATTCGTTGAATATGCCGGCGAAGGCCACGGCTGGAGCACGCTGAAGACTCGCCTGGACTTCTGGGGCCGGGTCGAGAAGTTCCTCGACAAGCAGATTGGTCAAAATGCCAATCCATAAAGCAACAAGAACCCTGCTGACGTCCCTGCTCATGCTAACCGCAGCCGGAGCAGAGGCGCAGCAAGATATGCCTGGAACGCCGCCATCTGCGCCGGTATCCGCGTTCTTTGCGAATCCTGACTTCGTTCAGGCAGCGCTTTCGCCTAGTGGCAAGTACCTTGCCGCGATTGTCAGCCACGAGACCGAGCATGACCGCCTGGTTGTCATCGATCTCGAAACGCTGAAGTCCAATGTGGCAGCGCACTTCGCTTTGGATGATGTCAGCGAATTCCAGTGGGTGAATGACGAGCGCCTAGTTTTGACCGCCGGGAACAAAAATATTCCTGTTGGCTCCATCGAAGCTGCAGCAGGACTGTTCGCCGTCAATCGAGATGGAAGCAAGCCCGTTCAGCTTGCCGCCCGCGGCTGGAAGCAGGCGGGGAAACTGCCTTGGAATACCTTCTTGCTTAGGCAAACTGGGGCGCAAAACTCAGACTTTATTTATGTCGAAAACCGAAACGTCGACAAAAAAGCTGGGAACTTTACAGGAGTGGTCGACCTCAAAAAACTGAACGCGGTCACCGGCCAGGCCGATTGGGCAAGTATTCCGGATGCAGAACCGATCGACTGGTTGCTTGACCAGCATGGCGAGCCACGAATCGCGCTTACCCGCTTTCAGGCGGCCATCATCCCTTATTTGCAAAGGGAAGCAGGTAAATGGGAAGTACTGGCTGCGAAAGGGCCGGATAACGAGCCGCAGATCGTTCGTCCAATTGCATTCGTCAACGACAACCTGCTCTACGTCACCAGCCCGATAGACGATAAGGCAATGGTCAGGCCGCTGGACCTTGCCACCATGAAGCTGGGTGAACCCTTGATTGAGCTTGAGGGCTATGACTTTGACGGCGAATTGTTTATCCACGATGGCAAGCTTCTCGGAATGCGTTATACCACCGAAGGCGAAGGCAATATGTGGTTCGATGTCGACCTTAAAGCCACACAAGCTGACATCGACAAACTGTTGCCAAATACAGTCAACCTGATGACGCCGGCTAAGCAGGCCCGCGGCAATAACGTTCTCATATATTCTTATTCGGACCGCCAACCACCGGCGTACTATGTGTATCGCAAGGATGCGCGCCAGTTGGTAAAAGTAGGGCAACAGTTTCCCGAAATTGATCCGGCTACGCAAGCAAGGCAGAAAATGGTTGCCTATAAAGCTCGCGACGGCATGCAGATCCCTGCGCTGCTCACCTTGCCACAGAAGCCCGCAGCGAATAAGTCGCCGCTGGTCGTTCTGGTTCATGGCGGACCTTACGTCCGCGGTAGCAAGTGGGGTTGGGATAGCGAATCCCAATTCCTGGCTTCAAGAGGCTACGTCGTGCTGGAGCCATTCTTCCGTGGTTCCAAGGGATTCGGGACCAAGCATTTCAAGGCTGGCTGGAAGCAATGGGGCCTGAAGATGCAGGATGACCTCGCAGACGGTGCCCGTTGGGCCGTAGAAAATGGTTATGCCGACAGCCGAAGGATCTGCATTGCAGGGGCAAGTTACGGCGGTTATGCTGCATTGATGGGCGTCCTGAACGATCCTGATATTTTCCAATGCGCCGTCAATTGGGCAGGCGTGACCGACCTCGAACTGCTGTACACCGGCCACTGGTTATACACCTCGGATTTGTCTGCGGAGGCGAAACAATATGGCTTGCCGCTGCTGGTCGGAGACCTGGAAAAGGATGCTGCACAACTCAAGGCAACTTCCCCCGTCGAGCAAGCGGAACGAATCAAGCGGCCGATCCTTATGGGTTACGGCGACGCCGATCACCGCGTGCCGATCGTGCACGGCAAGCGCTTTTTGCGGGAAGTTCGTCCGCATAACAAGAAAGTTGAATTCACGGAATACGACGATGAGGGCCACAGCCTTAAACTGGCCAAGAACCGCATCGACTTCTGGACCCGGGTCGAGAAATTCCTCGACAAGCATATCGGCGCGGGGGCAAAAACGGAGTAAGCTGGCGGCTCGTCCGTCACTCACTTCGAAGGAGGCAGCGCGATGTCGTCTGGCAAAATCCTGGTCGCACAAGGGGGCGGTCCGACCGCCGTGATCAACCAGTCGCTGGCCGGCGTCGTGCTCGAGGCGCGCCGCTTCCGCAATGTGACGCGCATCTATGGCGCGCTGCACGGCGTGCGCGGCATCGTCAACGAGGATTTCGTCGACCTGACGCAGGAGACCAGCCATAACCTGGAACTGGTCGCGGCCACGCCCTCCTCCGCCCTTGGTTCGACGCGCGACAAGCCGGACCTGAAGTACTGCGAAGACATCTTCAAGGTGCTGAAGGCGCACGAGATCGAGCACTTCTTCTACATCGGCGGCAACGATTCCTCGGACACGGTGCGCATCGTGGCCGAACAGGCGCAGGCGGCCGGCTATCCGCTGCGCGCCATCCACATTCCCAAGACCATCGACAACGACCTGGTAGGCAATGATCATACGCCGGGCTTCCCTTCCGCTGCGCGCTTTGTGGCGCAAGCCTTTGCCGGCGCCAACCTGGATAACGCCTCGCTGCCGGGGGTGTACGTGGGCGTGGTCATGGGCCGCCATGCAGGCTTCCTGACCGCTGCTTCGGCGCTGGGCAAGAAATTCCCCGACGATGGGCCGCACCTGATCTACCTGCCGGAGCGCGTGTTCTCGATCGAGCAATTCCTGGCCGACGTGAAAGATACTTATGCGCGCTACGGGCGTTGCGTGGTCGCGGTGTCGGAAGGCATTCACGATGCATCCGGCGCGCCGATTGCCACCTTGCTGGCGAAGGAAGTGGAGCGCGATGCGCACGGCAATGTGCAGCTATCGGGCACCGGCGCGCTGGCCGACCTGCTGTGCGACGAGATCAAGGACAAGCTGGGCATCAAGCGCGTGCGCGGCGACACCTTCGGCTACCTGCAACGCTCCTTCATCGGCTGCGTGTCGGACGTGGACCAGCGCGAGGCGCGCGAAGTGGGCGAGAAGGCTGTGCAGTTCGCCATGTGGGGCGACCGCAATGGCTCGGTGGCGATCAAGCGCACCGGCTTCTATTCGGTCGACTATGAGCTGCTGCCGCTGGAGGCGGTGGCTGGCAAGACGCGCACCATGGAAGATGAATTCATCGACGAGAAAGGCACCGGCGTGACCGATGCCTTCCGCATGTACCTGCGCCCCTTGCTCGGTTCCGGCATGCCGGACGCCTATCGCCTGCGCCCGGCGCCGGTGCCGAAGATCCTGAAGCGCTGAGCTATTCGATGCGGAAAGAACCCTGGCGCAGAAATTCGATGAAGTCGCGCATCGTATCGTCGGGGATGATATAGGGTTCCGGATCCTCGACGTAGGGGCGTGCCTTGGCACCAAGTATCCGGACAATTTGCTTGTGAACGAGCCGGTCGAGGTCTCGCTTGAGCGCTGCCTGTTTGGCGCCCTGGCCGGGATCGGCCAGCACGGACTCCAGCGCCTCTGCCAGGTTCGCAGCATCTTGCCGGGTCACCGTTTGTCCATCGCTTGTGTCGTAAGTCGAAGATGCCCACTCGGCGGCCGCCATTCCCGGGGGCGCGCTTGTTCCGGCAGGTTTCCAGCCATACGTCCTTCCCAGGTTCAGGAGCATTGCCCAGGCCGCGCCGCTGTAACGGGCCTCCGCGCCGGATTCACTTCTTAGATCAAACCCCATTGAATTCCTTTCATGTGACGGGAAGGTGAAGCGCACGGCGCAACCGCCTTTTCCCCGCTGGATTATCTCAAAAATCCTTTGGCGCTAGAACAGTGGCGGCAATTCAGCCGCAAGGAAATCGGACAGGGTGCGCACCTTGGTCTGCAGGTGCCGGTTGCCGGGGTAGACGATGTAGGCGACGCGCGGCTGCAACTGCCAGGCGGGCAGCACTCGCTCCAGCGCGCCGTCGGCCAGCATGGGCCGGGCGATGAAGGACGGCAGCGAGCCGATGCCCTGCCCGGCCGCCAGCATCTGTCCCAGCATCAGGCTGTTGTCCAGCCACATGCGCACTGGCGGCTCGATTTCGACCGTACCGCCCTCGCCCTCCAGGCGCCACAGGCCTGGCGCTTCCGCGAGACGAAAGGCCAGGGCGCGGTGGGCCAGCAGCTCGTGCGGCACCTGCGGCGTTCCGTGTTCGCGCAAGTAGGACGGGGATGCGCACAGCCATTGCCCTACCTTGCCGGCGGAGCGCACCACCAAAGAAGAATCGGGCAGCGTGGTGCGCACGCGCAGCGACAGGTCGAAGCCTTCCGCCACTACATCGAGCAGGCGGTCCGCCATGGTGAGCTCGACGTCGATCTCGGGGTATTGGTCCATGAAGCGTGCCAGCAGCGGCGGCAGCACCACCAGGCTGAGCGACATCGGGGCATTGATGCGCACGCGCCCCTTCATTGCCGCCTGCGCGCCGCTGGTGCTGCGCTCGAGCTCTTCCAGCTCGTCGAGCAGGCGGCAGCATTCCTGGAAGTAGGCACGGCCGGTGTCGGTCAGGCGCATGGTGCGGGTGGTGCGCAGTAAGAGCGCGACGTTCAGGCCCTGCTCCAGCCAGCGCACCTGCTTGCCGATGCCGGCCGGCGACAGGCCCAGCTCCTCTGCCGCCTTGCTGAAGCTGCCGCGCTCAACCACGCGGCGAAAGGCATGCATGGCGGCCAGCTTGTCCATTCGATCCTCCTGGTAAAAAGTCTTTATCAAAACTGCCCGATTATCTTAGCAGCAGAATCAAATATGCTGGCTTCACTGACATTTCTTACAAAGGAACCAAGATGAAACTCGCAAACGCCCTTGCCGCCCTGCTGCTGTCCGCCAATGCCATGGCTGCCGAACCAGGTACCAGCCCTTGGGGCCCGCAAGATGAAATCGGGCGACTGAACCTGGTCACGCAAGCCTCCAGCGCGGCGATCCTGGCCCGCATCAGCGGCGGCCGCGCCTATGACCTGTCGGTGGATTATTTCGTCGGCATGCCAAGCTGGCAGGCTGCCGGCGACCCGCCTTACCTGATGTGGATGACGCACACGCCGCACGGCAATGTGCTGTCGGACCCAATGGAGACCGGCAAAGCCATGAACCAGCACGTCAGCTACACAGGCAGCGCCATCTCGATGTATGCGCACATGGGCACACATATCGATGCACTCAACCACTTCGGCCTGAATGGCAAGATCTGGAATGGCTTCAAGGCCTCCGAACACCTGGGCGACCGCGGCTGGAAAGTCGCCGGTGCGGAAAAGCTGCCGCCGATCGTGGCACGCGGCGTACTGATCGACGTGGCGGCATCCAAGGGCGTATCCATGCTGCCGGATAACTACCGTGTAACTGGCAAGGACCTGGCCGAAGCCCTGGCGCGACAGAAGGTGGCGCTGCAAAAAGGCGATGTGGTGCTGATCCGCACCGGGCGCATGCAGCAGTTCGAAAAGGCGCAGGCCTTCATGCAGAATCCGCCGGGCATGGGGCTGGATGCGGCACGCTTCCTGGTGGAGCAGCATGGTGCGATGGTGGTGGGCGCGGACAACCTGAGTTTCGAAGCCTTCCCTTCCGAGGCCAAGGACAACTACATTCCGGTGCACACCTACCTGCTGGCCGAGCACGGGGTGCCGATCATGGAGCTGGTCAACCTGGAAGAACTGGCGCGCGACAAGGTGTATGAATTTGCCTTCATCGGCGCCTCGCTCAAGCTGCGCGGCGCGGATGCGGCGCCGATGCGGCCAATCGCGCTGCCGCTGCGCTGATCACTCCTGGTGGACGTCGCGGTAGGCCAGCATGTCCACCAGGCGTTCTTCCTTGTCGGGATCGAAGCCGCATGTGGCTTCGAACTTCTCCGGGTTCTCGTAGGTCCCGAACAGCATGTCCCACCACACGATGTCTCCGTAGTTGTTCTTGTGGCGGCCGTACTGGTGGTGGATACGGTGCATCTCGGGACGCTGGAAGAACCAGCCGACCCAGCGCGGCGTGGTAACGCTGGTGTGGTAGAAGAATTCGCCGAGCGCGGTGCACAGCGTATAGACCGCGCCCGCTTCCGGCGACAGGCCAAGGAAGGCATATACCAGCAGGCTGCCGATGATCGAGTTGACGATCATTTCACCGGGGTGCTTATAGAAGGAGGTGATGACTTCGAT
>CAMLSG010000225.1 GCA_946482635.1 uncultured Duganella sp. | reverse complement strand
AGGACATCACCCTTTCACGGTGAGTACCGGGGTTCGAATCCCCGTGGGGACGCCACAGATTAGAATGAAGCCGCCTAGTGCGGCTTTTTCATTTTCCGGCCTATGTCAACCAGCTTGTCCCTCGATCTATTTTGCAAAGTTGTCGATAACTTCGGCGACATCGGCATTTGCTGGCGCCTTGCGCGCCAGTTGCAGCGTGAGCACGGCATCGCCGTCAGGCTGTGGGTTGATGACTTGCGATCGTTCCAGCGCATTTGCCCTCCAGTCGACGTGGCCGCTGAGCTGCAGCATATTGACGGCATTGCCGTGCGCCATTGGGCTACGCAAGAGGGCGAATTTGCACCGGAAGATGTGGCGGACATCGTGATCGAATTCTTCGCCTGCGACATTCCGCCTGGCTATATCGCCGCGATGGCGCAGCGCCAGGAGCGCCCGGTGTGGCTGAACCTCGAAGGGCTGAGCGCGGAAGAGTGGGTGGAAGGCTGCCATAGCCTGCCTTCAAAGCACCCGCGCCTGCCGCTGACCAAGTATTTCTTCTTCCCGGGCTTTACCGAAAAAACTGGCGGGCTCTTGTACGAAAAAGGCCTTGAAGCCGAGCGTCGCGCCTATATCTCCGATCCCGCCGCGGTATCTGCTTTCCTGTCCGCGCTGGGCGTAACAGGGGCCGAGGCGGCAGCGATGAAGGTGTCGCTGTTCTGCTATCCGTACGCGCCGGTTGCGGAATTGTTCGGGGCGTGGCGCGATGGCGAGCAACAAGTAACCTGCCTGGTGCCGGAAGGCGTGGCGAGTGAGGCGGTAGCAAACTTCCTCGGCCAACCGGCGGTGCCGGGTGCGGTGCGTAGCGAAGGCGCGTTGACTGTGCGCGTGCTGCCGTTCGTGCCGCAACAGGATTACGACAAGCTGCTCTGGTCCTGCGACCTGAACTTCGTGCGCGGCGAAGATTCCTGGGTGCGGGCGCAATGGGCTGGCAAATCCTTCATCTGGCACATTTACGCGCAAGATGAAAACCTGCACCATAAGAAGTTGCGCGCTTTCCTGCAGCGTTATGCGGCAGGCAGTGCGTTCGATGAGTTCTCGCTGTGCTGGAACGGCGCGGCTCAGGGCGACTGGCCAACTTTGTGGAAAGCCCTCGCAGCGGCAATGCCTGAAATTTCGGCAAAGTCGTCGGAATGGCAACAAAAAATCCTGGCAAACGGCGATCTGGCCACGAATTTGACTAATTTTTGTGCATCGCTCAGGTAATACATCACAACCCCGTGCTATAATGCACGGTTACTGCAACTCCCCTTAACCGGTATATATTCGCTATGAAATTCGCAAAAGAGATTCGTGTCGGCAACATCATCATGGTTGAAGACAAGCCATTCATCGTTCTGCGTTCCGACGTCAACGGCTCGTCGCGCACTGGCTTCACCTACAAGTGGAAGATGAAAAACCTGCTGACCGGCGCCCCGCTGGAAAACGTGTTCCGCGGCGACGACAAGTTCGACGTGGTCGTTCTGGACAAGAAGCCAGTGACCTACTCGTACTTCGCTGATCCACTGTTCGTGTTCATGGACGAAGAGTACAACCAGTACGAAATCGAAGAAGAGAACATGGGCGAAGCAGTCAACTACCTGAAAGACGGTATGGAATGCGAAGCTGTCTTCTACGACGGCAAGGCAATCTCCGTGGAACTGCCAACCACCATCGCTCGCCAGATCATTTACTCGGAGCCAGCTGTTAAAGGCAACACCTCCGGTAACGTTCTGAAAGAAGCCAAGCTGGAAAACGCCATCGAAGGCCGCAACTTCTCGATCCAGGTGCCACTGTTCGTGTCCCAGGACGACGTCGTCGAAATCGACACCCGTACCCACGAGTTCAAGAAGGTTGTTCGCGCCTAATTGCAGCAAACTGTTGCAAACGCGCAATAAAAAGCCCGCTGATGCGGGCTTTTTTGCTTTTGGGCAGTATTAATTACTTGCAAACTGCTGGTATTCTACTGGTTTGTGCTTTTCTTGACTGAGGGCGTACCAGATGGATCGAAGGGGTTTCGTGAAGTTGGGGTTGGCTGCCGGCGGGGCAGCTGGTTTGCCGCGTACGCAGGCTGCGGTACCGTCCGTGCTCGATGCCGGAGTCCAGCATCAGCAAGACCTGATGGCCGCCAATAAGCTGACCTCGCACGCACTCACCTCGCAATACCTGGCACGGATCAATACGATCGACAAATCCGGCCCCCGCATCAACTCCATCATCGAAATCAATCCCGAGGCGCTGAAGATTGCGCGCGAGATGGATCGCGAACGCCATCAGCGCAAGCTGCGCGGGCCCTTGCACGGCATTCCGGTACTCCTGAAAGACAATATCGCGACAGCAGACCGCATGAGCACCACGGCCGGTTCGCTGGCGCTGGCTGGCATCCGTGCGGCACGCGATTCCCACGTGGCGGCGCGCTTGCGCGAGGCCGGCGCGGTCATCATCGGCAAGACCAATTTGAGCGAATGGGCGAATATGCGCTCGAGCCATTCCGTCAGCGGATGGAGCGCGCGCGGCGGCCTGACCCGCAATCCATATTCGCTGGACCGTAATTGCAGCGGCTCCAGTTCCGGTTCGGGCGCCGCGATTGCCGCCGGACTGGCGACGCTGGCCGTCGGCACTGAAACCGATGGCTCCATCGTATCGCCCGCATCGATCTGCGGCCTGGTCGGCATCAAGCCGACGATTGGGCTGGTGAGCCGCAGCGGCATCATTCCTATTGCTCATTCGCAGGACACCGCAGGCCCCATGGCGCGCAGCGTGTCCGACGCCGCTTTGATGCTGGCCGCGATGGCCGGCATCGATCCGAACGATCCGGTCACGCAGGATGGCGCCGGCAAGGCTGCTGATTATTCATCGGCCCTGAAGCGCGATGCCTTGCGCGGCAAGCGCCTCGGCGTTGCCCGCAATTTCTTCGGCGGCAGCGATGGCGTCGATGCTGAAATCGAGAAGGCGCTGGAAGCGTTGAAGGCGCAAGGTGCAATCCTGGTTGACGTGCAGGTGCCCAACACGGAGAAGTACGGCGACAGTGAAACCGAGGTGCTGCTGCATGAATTCAAGGTCGATCTCGCGGCCTATTTGCGCGACTATGCGCCGAACGCGAAGGTCAAGAACATGGCCGACCTGATCGCTTTCAACAAGCAGAACGCGAAGCTGGAAATGCCATACTTCGGCCAGGAATACCTGGAGCGCGCGGAAGCCAAACCGGGTCTCGACAGCCAGGCTTACCAGGATGCGCTGGCCAACAATCACCGTTATTCGCGAAAAGAGGGCATCGACCTGGTGTTGAAAGCGCATGAACTGGATGCGCTGGTTGCCCCGACTGACGGCACGGCATGGTTGACGGACTTTATCAACGGCGACCACTATCCGAAGAGCTTTTCGTCCCCGGCAGCAGTCGCCGGCTACCCACACGTCACCGTGCCCGCGGGTTATGTGCGTGGCCTGCCGGTTGGCCTGTCCTTCGTTGGCACTGCTTTCAGCGAAGCGGCGTTGATCGGCATGGCCTACGCTTTCGAACAGGCGACGATGGTCCGCCGCGCCCCGCAATTCCCGGCCAGCGTTTCCGTCCGCACTTAAACTTCGATAAAGCGCATCTTAAAGTTGCGGCCTTTGAAGCTGCCGAAGTCGCCTCCCGGCATGGTGCTGGTGGCCTTCAGGCGGGAGAAGGCGTCGTGCGCGAAACGTCGATCCAGCGCGACGTAGGTCTGGAATTCGGTGACGTTGATCTTGCCTACCTGTTCCTTGGTCAGGCCGCCGTCGCCGCATAATGCGCCCAGCACGTCGCCGGCGCGCAGCTTTTCCTTCTTGCCGCCTGCGATGCAAAGCGTCAGCATTGGCGCCGGCTCCGCATTCACGAACTCGTCTTCCGCCAGTTCCTTGATGTCGTGCCATTCGACCGCTGCGCCCTGGTAGTCCTCGATCAGCTTGACCCACTTCTTTTCATTCGGTGCGCACAGCGTCAGGGACAGGCCTTTTTCGCCGCCGCGGCCGGTGCGGCCGATGCGGTGGATGTGGACTTCGGTATCGCGCGATACGTCGGCGTTGATTACTGCTTCCAGGTTGGCGATGTCCAGGCCGCGCGCGGCGACGTCGGTGGCGATCAGGATGGAGCAGCTTCGGTTGGAGAACAGCACCAGGATTTCGTCGCGTTCGCGCTGTTCCAGTTCGCCGTACAAGGCGAGCGCTGAAAAGCCTTCCGCATGCAGTTCATCCAGCAATTCCTTGCAATGCACCTTGGTGTTGCAGAAGATGATGGCGGATGCCGGCTGGTAGTGCTTGAGCAGTTTGCCGACGGACTTGTCGCGGTCGTCGAAGCCGATTTCGTAGAATCGCTGCTCGATCTGGCCGCCGCTGTGCTGCGCTTCCACGGTCACTTCGACAGGATCGTAAAGGAAGGCTTCCGTCGCCTGGCGAATGTCGTCCGGGTAGGTCGCCGAGAACAGCAGGGTCTGGCGGCGCTTCGGACAGGCGCGCACGATGCCGGCGATTTCGTCGTAGAAGCCCATGTCCGTCATGCGGTCGGCTTCATCCAGTACCAGCATCCGCACATTGGACAGGTCGAGCGATTCGCGCGACAGGTGGTCGCGCACGCGGCCCGGGGTGCCGACCACGATGTGGGCGCCGAATTCCAGCGAGGCGATTTGCGGGCGCATCGGGGTGCCGCCGGTCAGTACCACCACCTTCACGTTCGGCACGCAGCGCGCCAGGCGGCGCAGTTCATTGGCTACCTGGTCGGCCAGTTCGCGGGTGGGGCAGAGCACCAGCCCCTGCACGGCAAACCAGGCGGTGTTCAGGTTGCACAGCATGCCGATGCCGAAAGCTGCGGTTTTGCCGCTGCCGGTCTTGGCTTGTGCGATAAGGTCGCGGCCTTCCATGATGGATGGAAGGCTTTGCGCCTGGATCTCGGTCATTTCGCGGTAGCCCAGCGAGTCCAGGTTGGCAAGGAGTTTTTCGGACAGTGGCAGGGTAGCGAAAGAGGTCATTTTTTAGTCCCGCCGCCAGATGGGCAGGCCGGTGAGGTCCAGGTTGGGATCATTCTGCCAGATTGGCAGGCCGCTGGCGTCGGTTGGTCCGAGTTCGCCAAGCAGGTCGAGTTGTTCCTGTTTGCGCGGAGAGCGGCGCACACGCGGCGGCGGCGGAAGCTTGGCTTCCGGCGTCATCGGCTCTGCAGGCTCGAAGCCCGGCAGGTCGATTGTCGCGTTGTCTTTTTTATCTCTCATTATCCGTCGCAGAAAACAAAAGCCCGGCTGAATCAGTCGGGCTTCCTTTTAGAACCGGCGGATTGTAACACGGACAACCATGTCAACGGAAGGCGAGGGCTCCCGTCAGGTCGCCCGGCGGCAGTGCCCCGCGCTCGGCAAAGGCCTTGTTGCGCTCGGCCAGGCCCTCCAGCAAAGGCAGGCCATGCAGGCGGGTGATGAAGCGCAGGATCGAGGTGGTGTCGTAGAAGCTGTGGTCCACCGTGGACTTCTTGGCGAACGGCGACACGATGATCGCGGGGATGCGCGAGCCGGGCCCCCAGCGGTCGCCCTTCGGCGGCGCCACGTGGTCCCACCAGCCGCCGTTTTCGTCGAATGTCACCACCACCACCATGTTTTCCCACTGCGGCGATTTCTTCAGGTGCTCCAGCACGTTGACGATATGCTGGTCGCCCGATTCGATGTCCGAGTAGCCTGCATGCAGGTTCAGGTTGCCCTGCGGCTTGTAGAAGCTCACTGCCGGCAGCTTGCCTGCCACCACATCGGCCAGGAACTTGTTCGAGATCGGGCTGTCACCGAGTCCGCCGTCGCGGATATGGGCGGCGCGTTCAGCGGTGCCGGGCGCGAAGCTCTTGAAATAGTTGAAGGGCTGGTGATGGTACTGGAAGTTCGGTTTGCTGCCGCCGCCCTTGTGGTCCAGCGCTGCCTGGAACGCGCCGCCATACCACGTCCAGCTCACGCCTTTGCGCGAGAGCAGGTCACCAATGGTGTCGTAGGTTTGCGGCGGCAGGTAGGCTGGATCTTCCGGATTGGCGTGCAGCGGGTCTCCACCTGGCGCCGGCCGTACGAAGCTTGGCTGGTAGGGCGGGGCCATGGTGTTGACCGCGAATCCGTCGGGCGTGATGGCGCCATCGTTCGCGTAGTGCGGCCGGCCTTCCAGCGCGGATTTCGGGCTCTTTGGATCAAGGGCCAGCGTATGGCCGGTCGGGCCATCGGACAGGACCGCAATCTTGCGCTTTGCCGGGCTGCTGGCTGCATTCGGATAGACCGGGCAGCGGCCGGAGACCAGGAACTGGTGGTTCAGGTAGGAGCCGCCGAAAGCCGCCATGAAGAAGTTGTCGCACAGCGTGTATTGGCGCGCCACTTGCCACAGGCCGAGATTCTTTTCCGTCTCGCCGTAATAGCCCATGACCATCCCGCCGGTATTGCCCCAGGCGACAAAGCCGTCGTTCTTGCCGCCGTTGATCTGCATCTGGTTCTGGTAGAACAGATGCCACAGGTCGCGCGTGATGACCGACTCCGGCAGCGGCTTGCCTTCGGCGTCGACCAGCTTGAACGGAGCGTTCGGCAGGCCGGTCAGCTGGTCCTCTTTGAGTTCGTAACGCTTGCCGGCGATATCCTGCGGTACCGGCACCAGGCCGCCCCAGACTTTCGGCAGGGTCGGCAGGATGCTGCCGTCATAGTCGCGCTGCTGGTAGTCGGCTGGCTTCAGCGCCGACATTGGCGAAGCAAGGCCGGGGAAATCGGCGAACAGGTTGTTGAAACTGCGGTTCTCCAGGTAGATCACCACCACGTTCTTGACGTTGGCCTGCAGTTTGTCGTCCAGCGACATGGCCTTGGCTGGCTGGGCCGGTTTCGCCGCAGGAGCGGCGGTGACGCCTGGCAGGCTGGCGGCAAGGCCGGCCGCGCCGGCTGCCTGGAAAATGCGGCGGCGCGTCGGGCTCGCCGGCAGGTCTTTCGAGATGTCTTTTTCGTTCACGCGTTACTCCTTGCGGTTCTTGTCGCGTGCAATTGTGACAGTTCGATTACAAAAAGGCGAGGGTGCCGCGCTGGTAGGTTTCGCGAACTTCGGCGATGGGCTGGTGGGAGGCGGAGTACAGCACCGCGGCATGCTCGAACAGCGCGGTTGGCGAATGCAGCATGGTGCTGGAGAAGGTGCGGCGGTAAGGCGCCAATGGCCGCACCACTTTGCCGAACGGGGTGTCGGTTTCGTCCAGCAGGCGATTCATCTCCGGCGTCAGGCGGCTGGGAACGTACCAGTTATCCGCTTCGGAAAACAGATGTGCGCCACAGTAAAGCTGTACGCGGCGATATTTGATTTCGGCGCTCGTCGCGCCCAACCGTGCAAGGGTTTCTGCGGCCGCAGGTTTATCCGTGCCACGCACCAGGCGAGCCACGATCTTCGGTTCGGCCGCCATGGCATGGTCGGCACACCATTTTTCCAGGGTCAGCGTGGCGCTGTCGGCGGCCAGGATATCGGCGCTGAGCTTTTGGGAGAGCATGTCGGCCTGCTCGCCAGGGCTGGCGCAGGCTGCCAGGAAGAGGACTGGGATCCAGCGTAAGCACGATGAAATCTGCATTGGCGCACCCGGAAATGAAAAAAGCCGTTGCAAAGGCAACGGCTTTTTGAATCTGGTTGCGGGGACAGGATTTGAACCTGTGACCTTCGGGTTATGAGCCCGACGAGCTGCCAGACTGCTCCACCCCGCGTCTGAGGCAAGCATTATAGCCCACACATTTCGGTTCCGCAAGGTCGATTTATGCGATTCCCAGGCGCCAGAGGGAAGTAATTTCTGCCGAGCGGGCGGCATGGAGCGGGTCACTGGCGTCGCTGGCTTTCGGATGGACTGGGCGCGCGTCGAGGCGGCCCAGCACTTTCAGGCCGGCAGCGGCGATCCATTCTTCCAGTTCTGCGCGCGAACGCAAGCCGAGGTGCTCGGCCAGGTCGGACAGGATCAGCCAGCCTTCGCCGTTTGGCGCCAGGTGGGCCTTCAAGCCGGACAGGAAGCCGCGCAGCATGCGGCTGTCGGGATCGTAGACGGCATGCTCCACCGAGGAATTCGGGCGGGCTGGCACCCAAGGCGGATTACAGACCACCAGCGGCGCCTGGCCAGGCGGGAACAGGTCCGCCTCCAGCAGTTCGACCTGGTCGTCCAGCATCAGGCGGGAAAGGTTGTCTCGCGCGCAACTGAGGGCACGCTTGTCCATATCAGTGGCGACCACGCGTTTCACGCCGCGCTTGGCCAGCACAGCGGACAGCACGCCGGTACCGGCGCCGATATCGAAAGCCAGCTCCGAAGCGCCTTTCGGCAGCGCAGTATCGGCCACAAGCTGCACATACTCCCCGCGCACAGGCGAAAACACGCCGTAGTGCGGGTGGATGCGTTCGCCCAGCGCAGCCACCGGCACGCCAGCCTTGCGCCACTCGTGGGCCCCGATCAGGCCTTGCAGCTCGCGCAGGGAAATCACGAAGGCATCTTCGCCACGGCCATAAGCCTCGTTGCAGGCCAGCGCCACGTCAGGCGCGCGGCGCAAGGGAATGCGGTAGCCGGGTTCGAAAGGAATCAGCAGCATGGCCAGCGTACGGGCGCGCTGCGACTGGGCCTGGCGGTGCAGGTGGAAAGCTTCAGTGGCGTCGGCCGGCGTTTTGGCGGTGGCCACCTTGCGGCCCTTGCCGCCTTTGGCTTTCTTATGGTCGGCGCGACGCGCCAGCGCCTGCAGCAATTGGCGCGCGTTCTGGAAATCGCCGCGCCACAACAGGGCGGTGCCTTCGCAGGCGAGGCGATAGGCGACGTCGGCGTTCATGGTGTCGTCGGCAACCTGCACGCGCTTGGGCGGCGGATTGCCTGATTCGGAATGCCAGCGCGCGGAGCGCGGCTCGCCTTGTTCTGTCCAGTGGATTTCTTGCATAGTGGCTTTTCTAATGAAATTCGGGGTCAGGTCTGTCAATCGGACAAAATGTCCGATTGCCAGACCTGACCCCGAATTTCAATTCAGGAG
>CAMLSG010000224.1 GCA_946482635.1 uncultured Duganella sp. | reverse complement strand
AGCTCTTCCGGCAGTTCGGTCATGTCGTTCATTCGACGCTACCTCAGGTATGAAGATGGATTGCGAAGGGAAGGCTTACTGTCACTCCGGCAGGAGCGGCAGTCAAGTGAAAACGTGAGCAAATGCTTCACTTTGTCAACTATGCAACGCGCACGGAAACATTTTCCTTAGCATAACGAGATGCAATATTCCCATGCGCACGATTGGGAGGGGCGAATCGCCGGAGAAAATTCAGGGTCAGGTCTGTCAATTGGACAGCCCCAGCGCACCTTTGATTTCTCTCAATACGTTCCTTCAAAAGCGTTGATCGCTCGGCTGACGGTTTTGACGGATACTCGTGCGTATCTGGCAATTTCTGGCATTGAATAGGCAAGCGAGCGGTAGGCGCGCGCCATGGCTTCCTTCGGATCCCGATATTCCACGAAATATTCCTGCAATGGGCGTGCAAGTGCCCGCCGTTGGGAGCGCTTGACCTCCATTAAATCGCCTTGCGAGTAACGACCAACCGCACGTGCGCAGAATTCCTCGTCCCCAAGCAAGAGCTGGTTCGAGACCGACGCAAAGGGACTAGGTCTGCCGATGCCGGCGGCAACGAATTCTGCGTATGCTTGCCGAGCTTCACGCTTATTCGTATCGAAATGGGAGAGCAGAACATCGGATCGTAGCCACGCTGGCCCGTCAAGTAAACCTATCGTTGCGCTATAGCTGCTCCATGGCCACGTAGAAGGGCAGGCCACCATTTTCGCGCGCACGGGATTGAGTTCGATGTACCGCGCCACTTCCTTCATGTAAAGCTCGCGCTGGCAGATAATTGCCTTAAAACGCCCCTGGAATACGTGCCCGACTAGCCCATGGGCGCGATTGAAGTACTGCGAATAGCTCCCGTTCAGGTGTCGCATGCCTCGTGAAAGGTGGCCGTCAGCTGTCTCAAGCAAAATATGAAAGTGGTTGGTCATCTGGCAGTAAGCCAACACATCCAGATTGAAGCGGTCACAAGTCTGACCTAACAGCGTAAGCCAGGTCAGCCGGTCGCTATCGGACCTAAAAATGCGGTCTTTGCGATCTCCGCGTGCAGTGATGTGGTAAAGGGCATCGCTGAGATGGATTCTGAGTGGTCGGTTCATGGAAAGAGTCTATGCCCCTTTCCACCATGAATAATTGCGATGGCGCAATAACTGCGAAAACACCCGCCGGCGAAGTATTCGAGACGGGTGTTTTGATTTGGATCAAAGGTGCGCGGTGACTGTCCAAATGACAGACCTGACCCCGAATTTATTTAAGCTGCTTGAGGAGGAAGGCGTAGGTCAGGGCCCACATCTGGGCTTGCTGGTCGTTGTTGGCGGCGCCGGCGTGGCCGCCTTCGGTGTTTTCCCAGTACAGCACGTCGTGGCCCTGGTCTTTCATCTTGGCCACCATCTTGCGCGCGTGGCCGGGGTGGACGCGGTCGTCGCGGGTGGAGGTGGTGAACAGCACGCGCGGGTAGTGCTTGTCCTTGAAGACGTTCTGGTAGGGCGAGTACTGGCTGATGTAGGCCCATTGCGCCGGGTCGTCCGGGTCGCCATATTCGCCCATCCAGGAGGCGCCGGCCAACAGCTTGCTGTAGCGCTGCATGTCGAGCAGCGGCACCTGGCAGACGACGGCGTTGAACAGGTCGGGGCGCTGGGTCAGCGCGGCGCCGACCAGCAGGCCGCCGTTGCTGCCGCCCATGATGCCGAGGTGGCGCGGGCTGGTGATCTTGCGCTTGATGATGTCCTGTGCGACGGCGATGAAGTCGTCGAAGGCGCGCTGGCGGTTTTCCTTCAGGGCGGCCTGGTGCCAGCGCGGGCCGAATTCGCCGCCGCCGCGGATGTTGGCCAGCACATAGGCGCCGCCCTGCTTGAGCCATGCTTCGCCGGTGGTGCCGCTGTAGAAGGGCTTCATCGATACTTCAAAGCCGCCGTAGCCGTACATCACGGTGGGGTTCTTGCCGTTCAGCCTGGCCTTTTTGTTCATCAGGACGAAGTAGGGCACCCTGGTGCCGTCCTTCGATACAGCCATATGCTGCTGCACGGTGTAGGGCCTGGCGTCGAAGTAGGCGGGCAGGGACTTCAGCGAACTGCGTTCGTCGCTGCCGGCGTGGGCCAGGTACATCGTGGTTGGGGTCAGGAAGTCCGTCACCGTCAGGAAGTACTGGTCGGATTCGATCGGGTCGAGCGCTTGCAGTGCCAGCGTGCCGAAGGCCGGCGCGTCGACGTCGCGCCGCTGCCATTTGCCGTCCGCGTGGCGCAGTTCGACCAGGCGGTTCTTCACGTTGTCGAGGACATTCAGCAGCAGCGCCGAGCGGGTGGCGGAGACGCCGTCGAGCGAGCTGCTTGGCGTTGGCGCGAACAGCACTTCGAGCTGACGCTCGCCGGCCATGAAGCGCTTGAAGTCGGCCGCCAGCAGCGAGCCTTGCTTGTAGGTTGCGCCGTTGACGCTCCAGTCGGAGCGCAGGTCGATGATCAACTGGTCGCGCACGGTGTAGGCGTTGGCGTCGTCCGGTTTGTCGATCTTGACCAGCCGGTCGCCTTCCCGCACGAACAGTTCGCTGGCGTAGAAGCCGATCTGGCGGTTGATGAACTGGTAGCTGTGGCCGGGCGTGAAGTCCTTGTAGGCGCCGACGCCCAGGTCTTCCGCCCTGGCTTCATACATGGTGGCTGCTGCCGACAGCGGCGTGCCGCGCTTCCATTCCTTGACGATGCGCGGATAGCCGGAAGTGGTCATGCTGCCTTCGCCGAAGTCGGTCGAGACGAAGATGGTGTCGGCGTCGATCCAGCCGATATCGCTTTTCGCTTCCGGCAGGTTGAAGCCGCCGGTGACGAAACTGCGCCTGGCGACGTCGAATTCGCGCACTACGTGCGCATCGCCGCCACCGCGCGATAGCTGCACCAGGCATTGTTCGCCTTTCGGGTACAGGCAGGAGACGCCGTGCCAGACCCAGTTTTCGTTTTCATCGGCGGCCAGCTTGTCGATGTCGAGCACGGTCTCCCATTGCGGCTCAGCCTTCTGGTATTGCTCCAGCGTGGTGCGGCGCCAGATGCCGCGCGTGTGCTGGGCGTCGCGCCAGAAGTTGTAGTAGTAATCGCCGTGTTTGGTGACGTAGGGGATGCGCTCCTTGGAATTGAGGATGGTCTTCAGGCGTTCGTGGATGCCCGGATATTCGGGCTGGGCCTGCAATTCCTTCAGGGCGACGGCGTTCTGCTCCCTGACCCAGCTCAGCGCCTTGTCGCCGCCCACGTCTTCCAGCCACAGATAGGGATCGGTTTTCTGCGCTTGCGCGCCGCCGGCTGCCGCCAGACCCAGTACTACGCCAGATGCCATTTTGCGATACGAACGCATTGCCGCTCCTGTTCTTTGGAATGCGATTACTCTACACTAATCGTTTTCCTGCCGGAGACCGAATTGAAGAAGTCCGTCATCGCCGCGACCCTTGGCGCGTTTGCGATTATTTCCCACGCTGCGGCGCCTGCCGTCAAGGTCGCCAAAGAAGAGGGTTTCGTCGACCTGGAGTTCCCGGTACAAAGAGTCGAGCAGCTCAAGGACGGAACGCGCAGCGTAGTGGTGCAGGGCAGCCTGGATGGGCAAGCCATCGGTTTTGCCATCGAGTTCCACCCAAACTGGAAGGCCAAGCGCCTCGAAGGCTCGGAGCAATCGGTCTATTGGGGAACCGGGCGCTTTGTGAGCACGGGCGGCGATACCGACCGCTTCGTCGTGGCGCTGGCGCGCCTGTATGACCTGGGTGCGGCCGGCCGGGAGGCAAAAGCGAGCGTGGAGGCTGAAGTGGTGGGGCTGGGCGGCGATCCGGCCCATATGACGGCGGCGCCGACCCGGATGAAGTTCTTCTTCCAGGGCGACGGCTCGGAGGGGCAGTACAGCGAAGTCTTCATCAATACCGACTTGCAGCGGGGCGTCCTGCAGTTCAACGAAAAGGACCTGGATTACCGGACGCCCCTGGTCGGCAACCTGGCGAAATAATCAGAGCTGGCGGGCTTCGAAGGTATTGCACTGGGCGATCTCGCCCGATTCGATGCCGCGGGTGAACCAGCGCACGCGCTGTGCCGAGCTGCCGTGGGTGAAGGAGTCCGGCATCACTTCGCCGCCCGACTGCTTTTGCAGCGCGTCGTCGCCGATGGCGGTGGCCGCGTTCAAGGCTGCTTCCACATCGCCTTTTTCGATGATGCTGCGGGCGCGGTTGGCGTGGTAGGCCCAGACGCCGGCGAAGCAGTCGGCCTGCAGTTCCAGGCGCACCGACAGGGCGTTGGCCTGGCGTTCGGAGGCGTTGCGCTGGGCGTTATGCACCTTGTCGCTCAAACCCATCAGGTTTTGCACATGGTGGCCGACTTCATGCGCTACCACATAGGCCTGGGCGAATTCGCCGGGCGCTCGGAAGCGCTGCTCCAGCAGGCGGAAGAAGTCGAGGTCGATGTAGATGTCCTGGTCGCCGGGGCAGTAGAACGGCCCGGTGGCGGAGCGGCCGGTGCCGCAGGCGGTCTGGATCGCGCCGGTGAAGACCTTCATCTTGGGCATCTGGTAGGTGCCGCCGTTGCGGCGGAACAGGTCGGTCCAGACGTCTTCCGTGTCGGCCAGCACGACCTTCATCAACTTGTATTCGCGGTCATTGGCTTCGGTACGCGGGCGCTGTTGCTGTTGCTGGCTTACCTGGACCGGGCCGCCGCCGCTCAGCAGGCCGAGGATGGTCATGGGGTTGACGCCCAATACCCAGCCGCCGATCAGTGCCACCACAATCGTGCCGATCCCGATCGATCGGCCGCCGAAACCGAAGCCGCCGCCACCGCCGCCTTCGCCACGGTGATCTTCGACGTTATCGCTTTCCCGGTTACCTTCCCAACGCATTTTTTAACTCCTTGTTTATTTTCGCTAAGTGTAACGCATTGGTGCGCAGCGCTGGCGCACGTAGAATGCCGGGAATGAAGACTGAACGCAAAACGAAGGTCCTGGCGCTGGCCGCCGTGATGGTATTGGCAACTGTGGCCGGCGGCGCCTGGTATTACCAGCGGTTAAAGGAACGCGGCAGTGTGCCTTGTGCGCAGCAGCCGCCTTCCCAATTCAGTCCCTATTGCCTGGCGCAGTCGCAGGCAGCCGCGGGGCGTGGCGACCTGGCTGCGATGGCGGCGCTGGTGGAGTATTTCGACAAACGCCAGCCGGCCGAGGCACTCCGCTGGACGCGGGCTGCAGCGAAACTGGGCGAGCCGCGTGCGATCGGGCGCGTGCTGTCCGCATGCGGTGCTGCCGGTCCGTTTTCGGTTGAGGAGGCGCAGGCATTGCTGCCGGCGGCGCCGATGCTGGCAGCGCTGGATTTCCGCCTCGGCGGCTCTTGCGCGCCGGCGGACCTGGAGGCGGCACGTGCCCTCGAGCCGGCGCAATTGCTGGCGGCACAAGATGGCGCTGGCCTGTGCAAGGTGGCAGTGCGGTACGGTTTGCTGCGCTTGTCGCCCGATGGGGCAAAACTGGATTCCCAGGCGGCACAGCAACTGCTGGCGGAGTGCGAGCGCCGCCAGCAAGTACCGGCCATTGCCCGCAAAGAAGCGGAAACGGTGCGGCAAATGCTGGCGCGTGAAATCAACCCGGTCCGCATTAGCGTTGATTGACCCAGACCGGGGCTGACCATAGCTGCTTGCCGTCGTCCTGCGTGATGCGGGCGTAGTAAAAATGTGGGCCGGGCTGCGGGGTGACGCTATGCCGCATCGCGTTCACGCCAGGCAGGGGGCTTGGTTCGCCGCCACGGCCCGGCACGCCTTCGATGATGTCCAGCGCTGCGATGCCGCGCCCGGCCGTGCTGGCGTAATGCACTTGCAATTGGAGCGGGCCACGGTTGTCCATTTGGGCGCCCATCAGGTTGCCGTTGGCGGTAAGCGCAATGGCGGCCTGCTTGTCCATTGTCGCGAACACGCGGCGGACCCGGATGGCGTCGAGCAGGGCTTCCAGCGTCGGCGCGGTGCCGGCGGGCAGCAGGATGCCGGTGCGGTTGCTGTAGGAGGCGCCCCAGTTGGCGCAGTGGTTGTCCTGGTCGCTGCTGAATGCCAGCCGGTAGCCGGCTTCCAGCAACTTGCCGCAGGCTTCTTCGTAAAAGCTGTGGCGTGGTTCTCCTTCGTCGAGGCGTTTCGAGAAGGCGTTGCTGTTCATGACTTCGCACAAGGCCATGACGGCGCCGCCATCTGCGCTGAAGGCCAGCGGCTTGCCGTTGATCGGGAACTGGCCGCGGCCCGGATGGTTGAACTGGCCCAGCCAGCCTTGTTCCTTCATCAGCGTATACAAGGCGGCGTAGTCGTTCTTCGGCGTGACCACGTCGGCAAAGGGCTCGCCGCTGGCGCTGCGTTCCCAGCCCAGCAGTGCAGGGCTGTTCAGGATGTTGAGGTGGCCACCGCCGTTGATGACGCCCCATTCCATGCCGTACATCGCGACAAATCCGGGGTGCCGGGCGCTGTACTGCTCGGCGCTGGCAATGCCCATGCGGTAAAGCTGGCGCGCGGCCAGCGGGTCCGCATTGGGATCGATGCCTTCGCTGGCGTCGTACATATGGTTGTGCTCCGACGTGAGCAGGAATTGCAGGCCGTGCTGCCGGGCGAACTGGTAGGCATCTTCGGGGCCGAAAGCGCCTGTGCGGGGCGCCTGGGCGCCGTGGCAGCTGGCAGGATCGCCGCCGCCGTCGCTATGGTTGGTCTGGCTGTGGAGGTTGCCGTACACAATGTCGAAGGCGAGGCCGTCAAGGCGCGCCGGACCGGTGCCGTCCATTGCCACGCCGGCGGGAGCTTGCAGCAGCGCCGGCTGCCCAACCGCAATCGGGCGCTGCTGGCGGATATTGCCTGTTTGCAGGCGCAACACGTAGATTCCTGTTGGCAGGGCGGCCGGGGCGCGCCATGTCACCGCTGCCTGGCCGCTTTCTCCGCGCAAGACGTGGCGTCCGCGCCACTGGCGGACCAGGCCGCCATCTGGCCGATACAGGCCCAAAGTCCAGTTCACGCGGCGCGCCGCATTTGCACCGGGAAGTGTAAAGTGCACTATGAAAGTCCGACTCGCGCCTGGTGAAGAGGGCTGAAAAGCGGCCTCCAGCATGGCATCGAATTCACGGTGTTCCAATACCGGCGCGGGTGGCGGGGCCGGCGGGCGGGGCGGGGCGGCGCTGGCGGGCGCTGCAAGGCCGATGCCCGCGAAATGCATGCAGGCTAGGAAATTCCGGCAAGCCCGGGATGCCGGTAAGATGTGGAATCCATTTTTCATGATGAGCCCTCCTGTCGCGCTTTGGACCAGGGGGATATGAATTGGTTCCGTTCAGGGCTGCTTTAATAGTATGCTGCTCAAATGCAAGACTTTTCTCAATGGATGAGGCGTAAGTGGCGTGGCCTGGGAGGCGGGCGGATCTTGCTATGGCTGCTCGGCCTGTCATTGGCATCCGCCGTTGGCGCGACCTTGTACGCCGTTACCTCCAATACGGTGGAGGACGAGGCGCAACTGCGCTTTGACAATTTGAACAGGGCCACCCAGTACAGTATTTCGGCGCGCGTGAAAGCCTATTCGGACGTGGTGCGCGGACTGGTGGCGCTGTTCCAGACATCCGACCATGTCACCCGGCTGCAATTCCGGCAGTATGTGACGACCCTGAACATCAGCAAGCACTACCCGGCACTTGAGGCAATCAACTATGCTCCCAACGTGCCGTATGCGGAGCGCGACGCCTTCGTGGCCGCAGTACGGGCCGATACCAGCCTGGCGCCCGGCGGCTATCCCAAATTCGACATCAAGCCACCCGGCAAGCGCGAACAGTATGCGCCCCTGACTTACCTGGAGCCGATGGGCCTGATGATGGAAAAGTTTGGCGTCGATATCACCGCCAATCCAGCCATCGACCGTGCCATGCAGCTGTCGCGCGACACGGGCGAGATCAGCGCGTCCGGCCAGCCGGTGCTGCTCAAGCAGCCGGTGCCGCATATCGGGCTCGGCATGCGCCTGCCGGTCTACAAGCGCGGCATGCCGGTGGACGATGTGAACAGCCGCCGCGCCAATTTTATCGGCACGGTCGGCATTGGCTTTTCGGTGTCCAAGCTGATCCAGGGCGCCATCGACGAGATGGCGGACCGCCAGGTGCACATGATCCTGTACTCGGACGCGTCCACCGATCCCGAAAAGCGCAACCTGACCATCGAAGCGGACGACCGCCTGCTGTTCAACGATAACGGTTCGATCGACAAGCCGGCTGCATTGCCGGGCGATCCCGGCGACTATTTCATCTCGGTGCTGCCGATCGATTTCAACGGCAGCCTATGGAAAGCCCAGTTCTATGCGCGCAAGGACGCGATGATCGTCGGCTTCGACCGCTGGATTCCCTACCTGGCGCTGGTCACGGGATTTGCCGGCACGCTGCTGATTTACGGCTACCTGTTCACCATGTATTCGCAACGCCGCAATGCGCTCGAGCAGCGCCGCCTGCTCGATAGCGTGCTCGATAACGTGGAGGCGCATGTCTACATGAAGGACCAGGACCGCCGCTACGTCTACGTCAACGCCAAGATGGCGGAAGTGATCGGCTTGCCGGTGGAGGATATTATCGGCCGCCTGGACATCGAAGTGATGCGCAAGCGCGAAGCTGACGACGCCTGGCTGGAAGACCATGTGGTGCTGACGGACCGCCAGAAGCGCTCGGGCGAGGCCAGCTACACCGATCGCCACGGCGTGGTGCACCACCTGTGGACGGTGAAGGCGCCCGTGCGGCTGGAGAAGGATGTCACGGTGGTGATCGCGCTGTCGACCGATGTCACCGAGCTGCACATGCTGAAAGAGCAGGCGCGCGCGGCCAACCAGGCCAAGAGCGATTTCCTGTCCAATATGAGCCATGAGATCCGCACGCCGATGAATTCCGTGATCGGCATGGCGCACCTGGCGCTGAAGGGCGCCACCAATCCTAAGCAGAAGGATTACCTGCAAAAGATCTACCATTCGGGCCAGCACCTGCTGGGCATCATCAACGACATCCTGGACTTCTCCAAGATCGAGG
>CAMLSG010000223.1 GCA_946482635.1 uncultured Duganella sp. | reverse complement strand
CTGATGCTGACCTCCAAGGGCATGGCCGGCGTGCCGCGCGCCTCGCTGGTGGTGATCGCCGCGACCCTGTCGCAGTTCAAGATCCCCGAAGCCGGCCTGGTCCTGCTGCTGGGCATCGACCACTTCCTCGACATGGCGCGTTCCGCCACCAACGTGGTCGGCAACTCCATCGCCACCGCGGTTGTCGCGAAGTGGGAAGGCGAGCTGGTCTCGACCGACGACCGCGAACTGTCCGACCGCCCGCTGCCTTAAGGCAAAGCGCCCCAATGAAAATGCCGCCCACCTGGGCGGCATTTTTTTTCGCTTGCGGGAACTCCTGGTCAACAGCGTGATCAAAGCAGTCACCCCACGCCAAAGGAGCCTAAAATGAACGCACCTACTCCGAAACCATCAGGTGACGATCTGGAATCCAGGGTCACTGTACTGGAGAAGAAAGTGGATTTGCAGCATCACGAGTTCGTCTCCTTGAAGCAATACATTGACAACAGCGTTGCCCAGTCGGAGTTACGCGTCCGCAACGAAATCCAGGCTGCTGAACAAAGGCTTACGATTCACATCATCAATCGAAACGACTTCACGCAAAAGCGGCAGGAGGAGCAGTTCCGGTGGCTCTTCGGTATGCTCGTCGTCATTTTCCTTAGCAATTCAGCGATGATCGTTACTTTCATCAGCCTATTAATGAAACGCTAGGCGCTGTTTTTCAAAAGCTGGTGGTAGAAACGGATCATGTCCGCATAGCCTTTCACCGACATGCGCTCATTGGTGCCGTGGAAGCGCGGCAGGTCTTCGGGCTGGGCGCGCACGGGGCCGAATTTCAATACGCTGTCGCTCATCCCATCGAAGTAACGCGAGTCGGTGGCGCCGATCATCAGGCCGGGCGCGACGACGACGTCCGGGAAGACCTGGCGGATGGTGCGGTTCACCGCCGTAAAGGCGGCGCCATCCTGGCGTGCCACGCGCGAGGCTTCGGTATTGAAGTCGCCGTCAGGGGTAATGCGGACCTTGTCGTTGCCGATCACCTGGTGCATATGCTGCTCCACGCCGGCCAGCGTATCGCCAGGCAGCAGGCGGAAATTGACGGTGGCGCTGGCGGTGCCCGGCAAGACGTTGTCCTTCACGCCGGCGTTGACGATGGTCAGCGCGGTGGTGGTGCGGATCAGGGCATTCGTGCTCGGCGCCTTGGCCAGCATCCGTTCCAGCATCGGCTTGAACAGCCAGAAGTTCGACAGCGCGACGCGGTTCATGCCGCTCATTTCGGGCGCCATCATTTCGAAGCTTTGCTGCGGCAAGCCCGCCATGCGCACCGGCATCGGATTCGCCTCCAGCGCGACCAGGGCCTTGCTCATCATGCCGATGGCGGTATCCTGCGGCGGCATCGAGGAATGGCCCGGCGCGGTCTCCAGTTCCAGCTTGTAGCTGGCATAACCCTTTTCCGCCACGCCAACCATGGCGGCGCCTGGCTGCAGGCCGGGCACCATGCCGTGCACGATCATCAGCCCTTCATCCAGCACGTAATCGAGCTTGACGCCGCGCGACTTGAGCAATTCGGCAATCTTCGCCGCACCGCGCTTGCCGCCGACTTCCTCGTCGGCGCCGTAGGCCAGGTAGACGGTGCGGCGCGGCTGGAAACCGGCGGCCAGCAGCATCTCGATGGCTTCCATCTGCGCGTAGAGATTGCCCTTGTCGTCCCACGAGCCGCGGCCCCAGATATAGCCGTCATGCACCACGCCGGCGAAGGGTTGCTGCGCCCAATTCTTTTCGGTACCGGGCGCGATCGGCACCACGTCCTGGTGCGCCATCCACATCACCGGCGCGGCCTTGGCATCGCTGCCCTGCCAGGTGTAGAGCAGCGCCTTGCCGTTGACATTTTCGCGCTTCAGTGCGGCGTGCAGGCGGGGGAAGCTGGCTTGCAGGTGGGCGTGCAGCTTGTCGAATTCGGCGGCGTTGGCGTCGGCATCCTTGTAGTCGGAAATGGTGACGAAGCGCAGTGCTTCGCCCAGGCGCTGCGCCGCTGCGGCTTCGTCAATCGCCAGGGCGGGCGCTTTCTCCACCGCCAGTTGCTTGCTGCCGCTGCGCGCCGTGTTGACGCCAACCGCAACAGCCAGGACACCAATTGCCGCAAGGGCTACTGCCAAAACCTTCTTCACCGCCATCCCCGTCCTCCTGTCAGTTGACCAATTCGCCGCTGGCCGGCGAAGGCTGTTCCTGCTCGCCGCGCGCTTGCTGGCGCTCCCACATCTGGGCGTACAGGCCTTCGCGCGCCAATAGCGCCGCGTGCGTGCCGCGCTCCACAATCTTACCGTGATCGAGCACCAGGATCTGCTGGGCGTCGGCGATGGTCGACAGGCGGTGGGCAATTACCATCGTCGTGCGGCTTTTCGCGATCTCCTTCAACTGCGCCTGGATCGCCTGTTCGGCCCTGGAGTCCAGCGCGGAGGTGGCCTCATCGAAGATCAGGATGGCGGGATCCTTCAACAGCGTGCGGGCAATCGCCACGCGCTGCTTCTCGCCGCCGGACAGCTTGAGGCCACGCTCGCCGACCATAGTGTCGTAGCCGTCCGGCAGGCCGGCGATGAAGTCGTGGATCGATGCCGCGCGTGCCGCGGCGATGATCTCGTCCTTGCTGGCGCCGGGCCGGCCGTAGGCGATGTTGTATTCGATGGTATCGTTGAACAGCACCGTATCCTGCGGCACGATGCCGATCGCATGGCGCAGCGAGTGCTGCGTGATGTCGCGCAGGTCCTGGCCGTCGATGGTGATGCTGCCGCTATTGACTTCATAGAAGCGGTACAGCAGGCGCGATAGCGTCGACTTGCCCGAGCCGCTGTGGCCCACCACCGCCGTCGTGGTGCCGGCCGGGATGGTGAAGTCGACGTCGAACAGGATCTGGCGCTTCGGGTCGTAGCTGAAGTCCACATGGTTGAAGCGCACTTCGGCGCCCTGCGGCTGCAGCGGCTTGGCGTGCCCGGCGTCGTCCACTTCGCGGTTCTCGTTCAGCAGCGAGAAGAGGCGCTCCATATCGGCCAGGCTTTGCTTGATCTCGCGGTAGATCACGCCGAGGAAGTTGAGCGGGATGTAGAGCTGGATCATGAAGGCATTCACCAGCACCAGGTCGCCCAGCGTCATCTTGCCGTCGATCACGCCTTGTGTTGCGCGCCACAGGATCAGCGTGACGGCAATCGCAATGATGGCCGACTGGCCGGTGTTCAGCAGCGACAGCGAAGTCTGCGATTTCACCGCAGCCTTCTCGTAGCGCTGCAGGCCTTCGTCGTAGCGATTGGCCTCGTAATCCTCGTTGCCGAAGTACTTGACGGTCTCGTAGTTCAGCAGCGAGTCGATGGCCTTGGTGTTGGCCTTCGAATCGAGGTCGTTCATGGTGCGGCGGAAATGCGTGCGCCAGTTCGTCACCACGATGGTAAAAGTGATGTAGATCGCCAGCGCCGAGAAGGTGATCACCGAGAACCAGATGTCGTAATGCGTGACCAGGTAGCCCAGCACCAGCGTGATCTCGACCAGCGTCGGCAGGATGTTGAACAGCGTGTAGGAAATCAGCGAGCTGACGCCGCGCGTGCCGCGTTCGATATCGCGCGTCATGCCGCCGGTCTGGCGGTTCAGGTGGAAGCGCAGCGACAGCGAATGCAGGTGGCGGAACACCTTCAGCGCAATGGTGCGCACCGCGCGCTGCGTCACCCGCGCAAACAGGAATTCGCGCAGCTCGGTGAACATGGTGGTGGACAGGCGCAGCAGGCCATACGCCACCAGCGTGGCCAGCGGCAGCACCAGCAGGGCATGCACGTCGCCCGGCTTGATGGTCATGTCGTCGACCAGCTTCTTGAGCACGACCGGCACGCCGACGTTGGCCGCCTTGGCGCCCACCAGCGCCAGCAAGGCCGCCAGCACGCGCCATTTGTACACCCAGAGATAGGGCAGCAATGTTTTCAGAGTGGCAATGTCGCCGCGCTGCTGGCCCGGCGGAGGTGGTGGGGTATTCGAATAGCGTCGCATACGTGCGTGGGCTGGCTGGTTTAAAATCCCATCAATTGTAGTCCTTCATGAGAATTTGCGATGACCTCCCAAGAACAAACCTCCCGCGGCCTCCCTCCCGGCAAAATGCCTGAACTGCGCGTGATGCCCTCCCCGTCCGACGCCAACGTGTATGGCGACGTGTTCGGCGGCTGGATCATGGCCCAGGTCGACATTGCAGGCTCCCTGCCGGCCACCCGCCGCGCCAATGGCCGCGTCGCCACCATCGCCGTGAACTCCTTCCTGTTCAAGCACCCGGTCTTCGTCGGCGACCTGCTGACCTTCTATGCCGACATCGTCAAGGTCGGCAATACTTCGATCACCGTCAACGTGGAGGTGTATGCGGAGCGCAATCGCCTGCAGGCCAATATCGTCAAGGTGACCGAAGCCACGCTGACCTACGTCGCCACCGGCCCTGACCGCAAGCCGCGCCCGGTGCCGCCGCTGGAAACGCTGCTGTAATCCATGCACGACGGGCGCCGCCTCCTGCTCCAGGCTGCGGCCCGCGTAGCTGCGCTGGCAACGCTGGCGCCCTGCCTTCCCGCGCAAGCGCGCAGCGCCGCCAACGGCGCCTATCCTTTCTCCCTGGGCGTCGCCTCCGGCGCCCCGCTGCCCGACTCCATCATCCTGTGGACCCGGCTGCTGCCCGATCCACTCAACGCGGCATCGATGCCGCCCATTGCGCAGCAGGTGCGCTGGGAAGTCGCGCACGACGAAGCGTTCACCCGCATTGCTGCGAAGGGCACGGCAGTGGCAGCGCCGGCACTGGCGCACAGCGTCAACGTCGACGTGCGCGGACTGGAGCCGGACCGCTGGTACTGGTACCGCTTCATGCTGGGCGACGCCATCAGCCCCATCGGCCGCACGCGCACCGCGCCGGCGCCCGGCAGCATGCCGGCTGCATTGAAGCTGGCAGTTGCTTCCTGCCAGCATTGGGAATTCGGTCATTACGCCGCGCACCGCCACATCGCGCAAGCGGCGCCGGACCTGGTGGCCTTCCTCGGCGATTACATCTATGAATGGGGGCCTTACAGCCTGCAGCACCCGGCCACGGTCCTGCGCCGCAACGAAAGCTTCACGCTGGACGAATATCGCGCGCGCTATGCGCAGTACAAGAGCGATCCCGACCTGCAGGCCGCGCACCACGCCGCGCCGTGGCTGCTGACCTGGGACGACCACGAAGTGGCCAACGATTACAGCCCGACGCGCGACGAGCTGCTGTCGCCGCAATTCGTGCAGCGCCGTGCCGCAGCCTACCAGGCCTATTTCGAGCACCAGCCGCTGCGCGCGCAGCGCATTTACCAGCGCTACGACTGGGGACAGCTGGCACGCTTCCACATACTCGATACGCGCCAGTACCGCTCAACGCACGCCTGCCAGCCGGCCGGGCGCGGCGGCTCCAGCTCGGTCTATCGCCGCTCATGCCAGGCCCTGGGCGACCTGCAGCGCACGATGCTGGGCCGCCAGCAGGAACGCTGGCTGGCGCAGGGACTGGCGGAATCGAAGGCGCGCTGGAATATCCTGGCGCAGCAGACGCTGATGGCGCAGCTGTCGCAGGTACCGCTGGCCAGCGACAGCGATGGCCGCTTCTGGACTGACGGCTGGGACGGCTATGCCGCGGCGCGTGCGCGCCTGCTGGACGCTGTGCGCAGCGCCCGCAATCCCGTGGTGCTGTCGGGCGACGTGCACACCTTCTTCGCGGCCGATCTGCGGCGCGACCCGGCGCGCGCGCCCGGTGCCGCCAATCCGGTGGTTGCGACGGAATTTTGCGGCACCTCGGTCACGTCCAGCTCACGGCCGCAAGCGCGCACCCAGCAATATGTCGGCATGAACCGCGACCTGCGGTTCGGCCGAAGCGACAAGCGCGGGTTCATGCTGCTGGACGTGCGGCCGGAGCGGGCGGCGGTGCTGTTCCAGGGCCTGGACGACGTGCGCGATGCGAGCAGCGGCCTGTCCACGCTGGCAGCCTTCTCGGTTGCCGATGGCAAGCCCGGTTCGCGCCGCGAGGGCTAAACGCGAAACGGCGCGCTTTCTTCCTTGCGCCGCGCCGCCAGCCCGGCGTGCGGCATCAGCCGGCCACCCACCGGCGCACTGATATTGCGCTGCATCGCTTCCGCAGCGCCGTCGAAGTCGCCGCAGTCGATGCGGCGCAGCACCAGCATCGCGCCGCCTGAGCCAAGGTTGTGTGTATAGCTGACCAGCGCATCGAATTGCGCCTGCGTGAGGGGATGGTGGCTGACCTGGCGCTGCACCGCGCGTTCTGCGCTGCGCACCGACAGGTCGAATGCTGCTTCGACCTGGTCGGGGGTCATGCCGGGACGGGACACTTCGTAGTAGCCGCGCAGGCCTTCGCGCTGCCGCAATGCGCGGCGGCCTTCGGTACTGAGGGTGAGTGCGAAATTGTAAAGAAGGCCCATATGGTCTCCGGAGGCTGCTCGGGTGGTGCGTTCCACTTTACAGCCGGTCCGGTGCCATATGCTGCGCCAGGTCAAATCTACCGGCTTATGCTGCTTTCTTTTCGTCGCGCAGCTGGCGGCGCAGGATCTTGCCGACGTTGGTCTTCGGCAGCTCATCCCGGAACTCAATGTACTTCGGCTTCTTGTATGCGGTCAACTCATGCTTGCAGAACTCGAGCAGCGCTTCCGCGGTCAGGTTCGGATCCTTGCGGACAACGAACAGTTTCACTGCTTCGCCGGAGTTCGCGTCGGGTACACCTACGCAAGCCACCTCGAGCACGCCTGGGTGGGCAGCCACCACGCCCTCCACTTCGTTCGGGTAGACGTTGAAGCCGGACACCAGGATCATGTCTTTCTTGCGGTCGACGATGCGCACGAAGCCCTTGTCGTCCATGATGCCCACGTCGCCGGTCTTGAAGAAGCCTTCAGGCGTGATCGACTTCGCGGTTTCGTCCGGACGGTTCCAGTAGCCGGCCATCACTTGCGGGCCGCGGATCGCGATTTCGCCGGCGGAGCCGAGCGCCACTTCCTTGCCGTCGTCGTCCAGGATCGCCACTTCGGTGGAAGGAATCGGTACGCCGATGGTGCCGGTGAATTCCTTGATGTCGACGCGGTTGGCGGTAGCCACCGGCGAGGTCTCCGACAGGCCATAGCCTTCGATGATCGGGGTGCCGGTCACCTTCAGCCAGCGGTCCGCCACCGACTGCTGCACGGCCATGCCGCCGCCGTTGCAGATCTTGTAGCTGGAGAAGTCCAGCTTGGAGAAGTCGGGGTTGTTCAGCAGCGCGTTGTACAGCGTATTCACGGCCGGGAACACGGTCACCGGGTACTTGGCCAGCTCTTTCACGAAGCCGGGAATATCGCGCGGGTTCGGGATCAGGATGTTCATGCCGCCCAGCTTCCAGCCCATGAAGCAGGAAATGGTCAGCGAGTAGATGTGGTACAGCGGCAGCGCGGCAACGAACACCATCTGCTTGTCGCTAGGCGCCATCTGCAGCCAGGCTTCGTTCTGCAGCATGTTGGCCACCACGTTACTGTGCAGCAGCACGGCGCCTTTCGACACGCCGGTGGTGCCGCCGGTGTACTGCAGGAAGGCGATATCGCTCGGCTTCTGGTCGGCCGGCTTGAGGGTCAGGCGCGAACCTTCGGCCAGCACCTGCTTGAAGGTGACGTGGCCAGGGATATTCCAGGCCGGCACCATCTTCTTCACATTGCGCACCACGAAGTTGACGATCATGCCTTTCAGGCCGCCCAGCAGGTCGCCCATCGACGCCACGATCACATGCTTGACCGGGGTCGACGCCACCACTTGCTGCACGGTGGTGGCAAAGTTCTCCAGCACGATCACGGCTTCCGCGCCGGAGTCGTTCAGCTGGTGCTGCAGTTCGCGCGGGGTGTACAGCGGGTTGACGTTGACCACCACGTAGCCGGCGCGGATGATGCCCGCCAGCGCGACCGGGTATTGCAGCACGTTAGGCAGCATGATGGCGACGCGCGCACCCGGCTTCAGGCCCTTGGACTGCAGCCAGGCGCCGAACTGCTTCGACAGCTGGTCCACTTCGGAGTAGGTCAGGAACTTGTCCATGCAGACGTACGCGTTGCGGCTTGCGTATTTCTGGAACGACTCCTCCATCAGGTGGGTCACGGAGCGGTACTGCGAAACATCAATCTCCGCAGGAACGCCTTCAGGGTAGGACTTCAGCCAGATTTTTTCCATCATGTTGCCTTTCGTGTGCCTTGCCGCCTTATGCGGCCTTCTTGTCGTCCGCAGGCTTCTCGTCGCGCAGCATGCGGCGCAGGATCTTGCCAACGTTGGTTTTAGGGAGCTCGTTGCGGAACTCGATATATTTCGGCTTCTTGTAGCCGGTCAGGTTTTGCTTGCAGTGCTCCATCAGCGCTTCGACGGTCAGGTTCGGGTCTTTCTTTACCACGAACACTTTCACCGCCTCGCCGGAATGCTCGTCCGGCACGCCGATGCAGGCGCATTCCAGCACGCCGGGATGCGCTGCCACCACGTCTTCGATTTCATTCGGATAGACATTGAAACCGGAGACCAGGATCATGTCCTTTTTGCGGTCCACGATCTTTACGTAGCCGCGTTCGTCCATCACGCCCACGTCGCCGGACTTGAAGTAGCCGTCGGCGGTCATGACCTTGGCCGTTTCTTCCGGACGGTTCCAGTAGCCGGCCATCACCTGCGGGCCGCGGATGGCGATTTCGCCCGGCGTGCCAAGCGGCACTTCAGTGCCGGCATCGTCCAGGATCGCCACTTCGGTGGAAGGAATCGGCAAGCCGATCATGCCGGAGAATTCGGTGCTATCGAAGCGGTTGGCGGTTGCCACCGGCGCGGTCTCGGACAAGCCGTAGCCTTCCACGATGGTGACGCCGGTTATCTTGAGCCAGCGGTCGGCCACGGCCTTCTGCACCGCCATGCCGCCGCCGTTGGCGACCTTCAGGCCGGAGAAGTCCAGCTTGCTGAAGTCGGGATGGTTCAGCAGCGCGTTGTACAGCGTATTCACGGCCGGCAGCATATTGAAGCGGTACTTGGCCAGCTCCTTGATAAAGCCGC
>CAMLSG010000222.1 GCA_946482635.1 uncultured Duganella sp. | reverse complement strand
GCAGGCGTCGTCCCAGCATCAGGCTGCGGTACTGGGTGTCGCGGTCGCGTTGCGCGGCCAGGCAAAGCAGGCCGATCAGCGCGGCCAGCAGCAGCCCGCCAAACAGCATGAATTGCGAGATCTTGTGAGCCCAGTAGAACTGCCATTGATGGTCCCACGGTTCGCAAGCGCGGGCGCGGTATTCAGCCATCGAGGGATCGCTGTTGCCGCAAATAGTGGAGGGCGGGTTGGCCTGGAAACGCGCCATCACCTGCTCGCGCTCCGCCTGCTCGACGTTGGAACTGCGAATATTGCCTTCGATCGATTCGAGGAATTCGCGGTCCCAGGTTTTCTGGACGTGGCCGCTGAACACATAGGTGATCGCCGGGACCAGCGCCAGGGACAGCACGGCGTACAGCGCCAGGCGCATCAATTCGGACTTCAGGGCGTTCAATGATCGCATGCTCATCTCGATTGTAAAAAATATAAGTATGGCAGCCCTGATTTAGTTGCGCCACTGCAATTTCGAATTTGCGCTCGAATTGTCGTGTTTTTGTTATATTGGCAATCCCCTCAACCGGATGCCGATATCATGCGAACCATTGTTTTTGCCACCCTGGCAGCGATTTCCGCTCAAGCCTACGCCCAGCCGAATTTCAGCAAAGACATTGCCGGCGGCAGCGACCATCCGCTGGTGCATCGCTATGAAGGTTCGATGCTCTATATGGTCGGCGGCACTAACCTGGGCCAGGTTAAGGTAGTCGATACCGAAGCCGGCAAGCCGGTACTGAAAAAGGTGGAAGGCAAGACCGCCAACCGTTATTACTGGGGGCCGAAAGGCCGCAGCCCGCTGGAAATCCACCGCAACTACCAGCAGGCGCTGACTGCGGCCGGCTTCAAGATCCTGTACGCCTGCGAGACCGACCAGTGCGAAAAGGCCAAGGTGCAGAACCTGGTGCAGGAGCTTCCGCGCGAAGTGAACTGGAAAACGTTCGACGCTTATGTCAGCAGCACCTTCAATAGTGCCAACCAGCCGGGCTTCCATCTGGTGAGCGCTGCCAAACCTGGGCCCGCTGGCAACACCTATGTCATGGTCGCACTGTCCGAGTACACGGATTTCCAGCGCGTGCGCCAATTTGTGCAGATCGTCGAGCCGACCGTGATGGAAGGTGGCAAGGTCACCGTCGACACCCGGGCCATCCAGGAAGGCTTGCAGCGTGATGGCAAGGTAGCGCTGTACGGCGTGACCTTCGACACCAACAAGGCCGTGATCCGCGAGCAATCGGGCGAGCAACTGGAGCAGATGGCCAAGGCCCTGCAGGCGCAGCCCAAGATGAAAGTCTTCATCGTTGGCCATACCGACGACCAGGGCGAGTTCGACGCCAATATCACCCTGTCGCAGAAACGCGCCCAGGCCGTGGCCGACGCGCTGGCCGGCAAGTACGGCATCGCCGCCAGCCGCATGACGCCGCGCGGCGTCGCCAACCTGGCGCCGGTGGCCAGCAACGCCAGCGATGAAGGACGGGCAAAGAACCGTCGTGTGGAATTAGTCGTGCGTTGATTGATCTGCCTCAAATGGCGCGCGGCCCGTGTCAGCCGGGCGGCGCGGCCTGCGTTGTGGCGAAACGAGGTCTTCTCGTGTCCACATATGGAGGTCATCATGATCAGGAAACTGCTGCTTGCCGCTGCCACGTTGGTCGCTTGCATGGGCATGGCATTCGCCCAGGTTGACGTCAATAAGGCCGACCAGGCCGCACTCGATGGCATCAAGGGCATTGGCCCCGCCAAGACCAAAGCCATCCTGGCGGAACGCGCAAAAGGGGAGTTCAAGGATTGGGCCGACCTGGAGCAGCGCGTTAAAGGCATCGGTGAGAAAAACGCCATCAAGCTGTCGGAGGCCGGGCTGATGGTGAACGGCAAGTCGCGCGACGGGGCGGCGCCGCGCAAGGAGACTGCGCGCAAATAAGCCAGGCCTCGCCGCGTTAATCCGCAGACAGCGCCATTTATCGGGACGGGGGGGCGTTCATCGCATGCTTCCCCTGGCGCCAGCGGCATGGGGCACAGTTATGGACATGACAATATCGTCATGCCATGAGAAACTAACGCCCCATGAAACCCCACGTAGTATTCCTCGCCGCAGTCGCTTCTGTTTCTTTGCTTGCATTAGCCCAGCCCACCGCAACTCTAGACAAGAGCTGGTACCTCGCCGGTGAAAACCCGGACCTGTACGAAATAGGCGCCGACCCCAATGGCTTCCGCCGGGGCAGCTTTGCGAAGTTCCTGCGCGCGAAAACAGATGATCGCAAAGCATGGGCAACGCTGATGCAGACCATCGCTGCCGACAAGTACCGCGGCAAGCGCGTGCGTTTTTCTGCGCAGGTGCGTGCCGACAGCATCGGTGCCTGGAGTGGCCTGTGGATGCGGGTGGACCTGGAAAACGGCGAGACGGATGGTTTCTACAATAGCCAGGATAAGCCAATCAAGGGTAGTGCTGATTGGCAGCTGCGCAGTGTGACGCTTGATGTCGCTGAAAACGCGGACGTTGTCTTATTTGGCGTGAATGGCGTCGGCGGCGGCACGGTGTGGATCGATGACCTCAAAATGGAAGTAGTGGACAAGAGCGTGCCGGTCGATAAAATGCCGCCGCGCGAATACTGGCGTTCGCAGCACACCAATCCAAGCTTGTAATATGCAGAACGGACCCAAGGCCGCCTTGCGCGCCCTCTTATCCGTGAGCCTGCGGGAAGGCGCTTCCAGCGCCTGCATATTTTTGCTGGTGGCCGGCTGCGCCGTGTTTGCCGGCTCTTACGACCGGCTTGCCTTGTTCGGCGCGCTCTTGCTCGATGCAGCGATCGTGCTGGCCGGCGCGCAGGCGCTGCAATGGCTGCTGCCGTCAAAGGCTGGCTGGACCTGGTGCTGGGCAGCCCAGCCACTATTGCAACTAATCGCTGCCATGGTAGCAATGCAGGCTTACGCCAAGGGGACAAGCTACTTCCTGCTGCTGGCGCTGTCGCCCTTGCAAATGCTGGGGAGTGCGCTGGCTTTCGGAACCATCGTGCTGACGGTCCCGCTAATATATGCCCATCGCCAGGCACGTGCCCTGGAAATTTCGGAGTTGCAGCGCGCAGCCTTGCAGGCGGAGTTGAGGTCCCTCCAGGCGCAGGTTGAGCCGCATTTCCTGTACAACACGCTGGCCAATACGCGCTACCTGGCGCGCCATGCACCGGAACGTGCGGTGGACATGCTGGACCACCTGATCGCCTATTTGCGCACGGCCTTGCCCGACATGCGCACATCGTCGTCGACGCTGGCCCGGGAGTGCGAACTGGCGGGCCATTACCTGGCGCTGATGGAGATCCGTTTCGGCAGTCGCCTGGCCACCAGCATCGAGTGCCCGCAAGGGTTGGGTGAGCTGCCGGTGCCGCCGATGATGCTGATGTCATTGGTGGAGAACGCGGTGCAGCACGGAGTGGAGCCGAAACCGGGCGCCGTTTGCGTGAGCGTGGCAGCTGGACTGCGGGGCGATGGCCGGTTGGGCATCATCGTGCGCGACGATGGAGCTGGTTTGCAGCGCGAACAAGGCGCGCAGCTGCTGGGCAGCGGAGTTGGACTGCGCAATGTCCGCGAAAGGTTGCAGGCGCTATACGGCGGCCAGGCCGCGTTCGAACTGCGCCTGGCAGACGATGGCGCCACCGAGGCGGAACTGCTGTTGCCGGTCGGGGGCGCTGCATGAAACCGCGCATCCTGATCGCTGACGATGAGCCGCTGCTGCGCGCCGAGTTGCGCGAACTGCTGGCTGCGCTGTGGCCCGAAGCGGAGCTGCTGCCCGATGCGGCGGATGGTTTCGAGGCGTTGCGGCTGGCACGCGAATTGGCGCCCGACGTGGCTTTCCTTGATATCCGCATGCCGGGGCTGGACGGCCTGCAGCTTGCGGCCACCTTCGGCTCACGCACGCACGTGGTATTCGTCACCGCGTACAACGAACATGCACTGGCCGCCTTCGAGAAGGGGGCGCATGACTATTTGCTGAAGCCGCTCGATGCGGCGCGGCTGGCTCGCACTGTCGAACGGCTGCGCGAACGCGTGTGGCTGCCGCCGCCGGACTTGCGCCGCATCGCCGGCGTTCGCGCGGCAAGCGCCGCTCCAGTGCAGCCGCCGTCATGGATCCAGGCTTCGGTGGGGCAGGCGGTGCACTTCATCGCACTGTCCGACATCCTGTACTTCGTGGCGGAGGACAAGTACACGCGCGTGGTGGCGCAGGGCTTGGAGGCGCACATCCGCACGCCGCTCAAGGAGCTGGCCGAAACGCTGGAAGGTGCGGGATTCTGGCAGGTGCACCGCAGCTACGTGGTGGCTGTGAAGCGCATTGCCGCCGCCGTGCGCGACGGCGACAACGCGATGTGGCTTTCCTTGCGGGGGCATGGAGCGCGGCTGCCGGTCAGCCAGCGCTTCCAGCACCGTTTCAGGACGATGTGACCGGCAGGTTGGCCAGGAAGGCGTGGATCTGCGATACCACTGCAGCGCCTTCGCCGACGCCGGCTGCCACGCGCTTGGTGGAACCCGAGCGCACGTCGCCGATGGCAAACACGCCCGGCACGCTGGTTTCCAGCGGTGCACGCTGCGGTGCATCGGCCAGCGTCATCTTGGCGCGGCACTGGTCCTTGATGGCGTCGAAGCCGGTGCGGATGAAGCCTTGCGCGTCAACCTCCACGCCGCAGTCGGCCAGCCAGGCGGTGTTCGGGTCGGCGCCGATGAACAGGAACAGGCGGCACACGTCGCAGCTATCGACTTCGCCGGTGTCCTTGCAGCGGAAGGTCACGCGCGACAGCCCGTCGTCGTTGCCTTCCAGCGCCACGATCTCGGTATGCGTGTGCAGCTCGATATTCGGGGTGGCCTTGATGCGGTCGATCAGGTAGGTCGACATGGTGGCCTTCAGGCCGTCGCCGCGGATCACCATGTGCACCTTGGAGGCGAAGCTGGACAGGAATACGGCCGCCTGGCCGGCGGAATTGCCGCCGCCCACCAGCACCACTTCCTCCGACTTGCACAGTTTGCCTTCGATCGGCGAGGCCCAGAAGTAGATGCCGCGGCCTTCGAATTCGCCGATGTTGTCGAGGGCAGGGCGCTTGTAGCGCGCGCCGCTGGCCAGCACCACGGTCTTGGCGCGCACGATTTGCCCGCCGGCGATTTCCACGCGCAGCGGCCAGCTGTCGCACAGCAGGCGGGTGGCTGGCGCTGGAATGGCGACTTCCACGCCGAACTTCTGCGCCTGCACGAAGGCGCGCCCGGCCAGCGCTCCGCCGGAAATGCCGGTCGGGAAGCCCAGGTAGTTTTCAATGCGGGCGCTGGCTGCGGCCTGGCCGCCAAAGGCGCGCTGCTCCAGTGCCAGCACGGACAGGCCTTCCGAACCGGCGTACACCGAGGTTGCCAGGCCGGCAGGACCGGCGCCCACCACCACCACGTCCCACAGCTTGTCGGTATCGATGTCCGGCAGCAGGCCAATGCAGTAGCCCACTTCCGCATTGCTCGGGTTTTTCTTCACCACGCCGTCCGGGCATACCACCAGCGGCCAGTCGTCCGGGCCCGGTTCGTAGTATTCGCACAGCGCGCGCGCCTGCTCGTCATCCTTCGGGTCGAGGATGCGGTAAGGGTAGCCATTGCTGCTCAGGAAGCTGCGCAGGTGGAACAGCGCCGCATTGCCGGACGGCGACACCAGCACCAGGCCGCCGCCTTCCTTTTCCAGCAGGCCGACGCGGCGCAGGATCAGGGCGCGCACGATGCGCTCGCCCAGTTCCGCTTCGGCGATCACCAGCGCGCGCAGGTTTTCCGGCGACACTTCCAGTACTTCGACATCGTCCTTGGCGGTCGCATTGACCAGGGAGGGGCGGCCGGACAGCTGCGATACCTCGGCGGTGAATTCGCCGGGCCCGTGCTCGGTCAGGAATTCGGAATTGCCAAGGCCATCGTATTTGCAGATGGTGATCGTGCCTTTCAGCCCGATGATCAGGCCAAAGCAGGTGTGGCCCGCTTCGAGGATGCGCACGCCGCGCGCATACTGGCGCACCGTGCCGAATCGGTGCAGGCGCTTGATTTCCTGCTCGGTCAGCACCGGGTTGACCTGGTGCCGGCGGCTCTCCAGCGTGGAGGGCATGGATATGACTTCGGTGTCGCTCATGGGGTAGGGCTCCTGTGTTATCCGTGTAGTTTAATTCAATTACCCCGGCCTGCTATGATTTGTCATGACCTTTACCATCCGGCCGCTGCACGCAGAAGAATTGGCCGCCTTCTTCCATTACCTGAACGACCACCTGCTCGATAACGGCCGCGATGGCGCACCCTTGTTCCAGCCCATGTCGCGCACCAGTGCCGGCTTCCCGCCGGAGAAGGTGAACGGCTTCAGCACGGGCTTGCAGGCCAGCTTCGGCCAGCAAGGCTGGCGCCGGGTCTGGGTCGCACTGCGCGGGGGGGAAATCATGGGCCATATCGACCTGCGTTCACGCCCGGAAGCGGCGGCACGCCATCGTTGCCTGCTCGGCATGGGCGTGCACCGCGCGGCGCGGCGCAGCGGGCTGGGGACGGCGCTGGTGGAAACGGCCGCCAACTGGGCGCACGAGCAGGGGCTGGAGTGGGTGGACCTGGAAGTATTGGCGGGCAACCAGCCGGCCAGGGCGCTGTACCGCCGCTGCGGCTTTGTGCAGACGGGCGAAATTCCCGACCTATTCCGGATCGATGGCGAGAGCCTGGGCTATGTATTCATGTCCCTGCAGCTCGCCGCCGGAGCGGATAGAATGGACGTTTGACAGAACAAACATAAAGCAGGAACCATGGGATACAAAACAATCGCCGATACCATCGGTAACACGCCTCTGGTGCAGCTGGTGCGCATCCCCGGCGCGGAAGCGGCCGCACGCGGCAATATCATCCTCGGCAAACTGGAAGGCGACAATCCGGCCGGTTCGGTCAAGGACCGCGCTGCCATGTCGATGCTGCGCCGGGCCGAAGAGCGCGGCCAGATAAAGCCGGGCGACACCCTGATCGAAGCGACCAGCGGCAATACCGGCATCGCGCTGGCCATGGCCGCCGCCATTCGCGGCTACAAGATGATCCTGCTGATGCCGGAAAACCTGAGTGAAGAGCGTCGCATGAGCATGGCCGCTTATGGCGCCAACATCATCCTGACGCCGAAGACCGGCGGCATGGAATATGCGCGCGACCTGGCGGAACAGATGCAGAAGGACGGCAAAGGCCTGATCCTCGACCAGTTTGCCAACGGCGACAATCCGCGCGCCCACTACGAGGGCACCGGTCCGGAAATCTGGCGCGATACCAATGGCCGCGTCACCCACTTCGTGTCGGCCATGGGCACCACCGGCACCATCATGGGCGTGTCGCAATACCTCAAGGAACAGAACGAGAACGTGCGCATCATCGGCGCCCAGCCGGAAGAGGGTTCCTCGATCCCGGGCATCCGCAAATGGCCGGAAGCCTACCTGCCGAAGATTTACGACAAGGCGCGCGTCGACCAGGTGGAATACGTGTCGCAGGCTGCGGCGGAACGCATGGCGCGCCGGCTGGCTGCGGAGGAGGGCATCTTCTGCGGGATTTCGGCAGCGGGTGCCTGTGAGATTGCGCTGCGCATTTCGCAGCAAGTGGAAAACGCGACGATCGTGTTCATCGTCTGCGATCGCGGCGACCGCTACCTGTCGACCGGGGTGTTCCCGGCTTGAACAAAGCGGCGCTCACCCTCCCCGGGCGGGGAGGGTAAAGCAAAGACTGGAATCAGCCTTTGTTTTCGGAGCCGCCCGCGCCTTCTTTCGGCTTGAACTGCTTGTCGCTGATGCGGAACTTATTGCGGCGGTCGCCCATCAGGTAGCGCAGGTCACGGATGCTCAGGTCGGAAACCTCGTGCATGCGGATCAGCAGCGATGCGCCAACCGGCAGGCGGTGGTGGCGGATCTTGGAGATCACAGGCGGTGCCACTTCCAGCGCGCGCGACAGGGCCGCATCGTTCTTCAGGCGCAGGTTTTCGATCAGGGTGTCGAGCAGACGGTTCGGATTGTACTGCAGCAGATCATCGCCTTCCGACTCGTTGTTCATATCATTACCGACTTGGTTGGTCATGTCTTCTGTTCCTTCTCTAAAGTTGTCCTGCTAACGACCCAAATCCTGAGATGGATTCCTGTTTAACAAGTTTCATAATATATACACAATTGTACAACAGAGCGGTCAGCAGTACTTGCATGCAACAAAAAATAGTATATTGCTCTCGAAACGCGTTGTCCTATCGCAACATTCTGAGAGAATTCTACCCTAATTTTTGTGTTAGGGTAATTCTACACTCTTGTATATCACACAAGTTACACGCAGTTACAAAGTTTCCTTCATTGAAAGCTTTACGGCGCGCCCCAGTTCGACTACCGACATGGCATAGAAATAACTCCGGTTGTACTTGGTGATGGAGAAGAAGTTATTGCTGCCTACCCAGTACTCGGTCGGCTCGGAGCCGTTCTGCAGGTCGACCAGGCCATACAGGCCGGGCGGCAGGTCGGCGTCCGGGTGGACGCCGGCTGACAGCAGCTCGTCGCCGCTGTATTGGGCTTCCAGGCCGCCGCCCAGGTATTTTTCCCAGCCGCGCTCCGGCGACACGGTAGCCGGATACGCCAGCCGCTGCGGATCGTCGCGTTTCCAGCCATGCGCCACCAGGAAGTTGGCCACGCTGCCGATTGCATCGGCCGGCGAATTGCGCAGGTCGACCCTGCCGTCACCGTCGAAGTCCACGCCCAGTTGATAGATATTGCTTGGCATGAATTGCGGCATGCCGACTGCGCCAGCGTAGGAACCGGTCAGCGCCAGCGGGTCGAGCCCGGCCTGGCGCGCCGTCACGATGGCCGCCTCCAGTTCGCCGCGGAAGAACGCCATGCGCGCGTCGCGGTTCGGCGTCAGCGGATAGGAGAAGGCGAGGGTGGCCAGCACGTCCAGCACGCGGAACTTGCCCATGTCGCGGCCGTAGATGGTTTCCACGCCTATGATGCCAACGATGATTTCAGCCGGCACGCCGTACAGCGCTTCGGCGCGCGCCAGCGTGTCGCGGTTGCTGTTCC
>CAMLSG010000221.1 GCA_946482635.1 uncultured Duganella sp. | reverse complement strand
TCGCCGTTAAACAGCAAGCCAAACGCCCCGCGCACCGCATCCATCAGCCCCATCATAAGTCCCCACCCACGGCCGCGCCCGTGTCAACCTTGGGGTCAGGCCCGCAGGTTGACACGAGCCGAGCATTAGTTGCTGCCGAGGCCGTGTCAACTTGAGAGCCTGACCCCAAGGTTGACACGGGCGGGACTGTGGCGAGTTCGGGTTCGGCGATCAGGCGTTGTGGTGAGGTCAGCAGTAGGAAGTGGCGGCCGGTGCAGCGGGCCAGCAGGGTCATGCCGAGGCGGGTGGCAACACTGTGGCCCATTTGGGTGGTGCCGGAACGCGATAGCAGGAAGGGTATCGCCATTTGCGCGCCTTTGATCACCATTTCGGATGTCAGGCGCCCCGTCGTGTAAAACACCTTGTCGCCGCCTTCCACGCCGTCCAGCCACATTTTCCCGGCGATCGAATCCACTGCATTATGGCGGCCGACGTCTTCGACAAAATACAGCAGCTCGCCGGCTTGCGTGAACAGGGCGCAGCCATGCACCGAACCCGCTTGCTTGTAGATCGACTGCAGCGTGCGGATCGTTTCAACAATCCGGTACACGCCCGATTGCTTCAGCCGTGCGTCGGGCGGCAGCACGATGTCGTCCACCTCGTCCATCAGGTCGCCGAACACGGAACCCTGGCCGCAGCCGGTCGTTACGACCTTGCGTGAAGTGCGTTCCTCGATGTCGGCCACGCCGCCGCGCGTTTTGACTGCCGCGGCGCCGACCGACCAGTCGACATGGATCGATTCCACGTCCTCCACCGAGCGAACCAAGCGCTGGTTGCGCAGGTAGCCGAGGACCAGGGCTTCCGGTGCGCCGCCGAGCGTCATCAACGTGACCAGTTCGCGCTTGTCGACGTACACCGTCAGCGGGCGTTCAGCGGGAATGTGAATCAGCGAGCGGCGTCCTTTTTCGTCGATCGCTTCCACTTCCTGCGTCAGGGGCACGCTGGCCTGTGTCATCTCCGGTAATCTCATGCGCCTGCCGCCTCCATTGCCTTGCCGCCGCCAAAACTGGACTGGGCGCATACCTCGCCGCCCAGCGTGACCTTGATTGCACAGTACTTGAATTCGGGGATCTTGCCAAACGGGTCGAGCGCCGGGTTGGTCAGCTTGTTGATCGCCGCCTCGTAATAACAGAACGGCACGAACACGGCGCCGCGCGGCGAGCTGTCATCAGCGCGTGCATATAGCGATACCTGCCCTCGCCGCGACGCAATGGTCACCACGTCGCCCGGCCTGCCGCCCAGGGCCGCGAGGTCCAGGGGATGCACCAGGGCGACCGGGTCCGGTTCGATCGCGTCGAGCACCGCCGTGCGGCGCGTCATGCTGCCGGTGTGCCAGTGCTCGAGCTGGCGGCCGGTGATCAGGACCATCGGGTAGGCGGCGTCCGGGCGCTCATCGGCCGGAATGATATCGGCCGGCACGAATCGCGCACGGCCAGTCTCGCGCGGGAAGTCTTCGGTAAATACCACCGGCGTGCCGGGATCGCCTTCTTCATGGCATGGATAAGTCACGGCATGCTCGCGCTCCAGCCTGTCCCACGTGATGCCTGCGATGCTCGGCATGACGTGCCGCATCTCCTCGAACACTTCGGCTGCACTGCCGTACTGCCAGTCCAGGCCAAGCCGCTGCGCGACCTGCTGGATAATCCACAGGTCCTGACGCGCCTCGCCCGGCGGTTCGAGCGCTTGCCGCCCGATCTGCACCAGCCGGTCGGTGTTGGTGAAGCTGCCGGTCTTTTCCGGGAAGGCGCTGGCTGGCAGGATCACATCGGCCAGGTACGCTGTTTCGGTGAGGAAGATATCCTGCACAACCAGGTGTTCGAGCGACGCCAGTGCAGCCCGCGCATGGTTGGCGTCGGGATCGGACATGGCGGGGTTCTCGCCCATGATGTACATCCCTTTGACCTGCCCTGCTTCGGCGGCATCCATCACTTCCACCACCGTCAGGCCGGGTTTATCGTCCAGCGCGCCGGACGGCAGGCCCCATGCGCTTTCGAAGCGCGCCCTGGCGGCCGGTTCGGTCACTCGCTGGTAGTCCGGGTACATCATCGGGATCAGGCCCGCATCGGAGGCGCCCTGTACATTATTCTGTCCCCGTAGCGGATGCAGGCCGGTGCCTGGCCGGCCGATCTGCCCCGTCATCAGGGACAGCGCGATCAGGCAGCGTGCATTGTCGGTGCCGTGCACGTGCTGCGAGATCCCCATGCCCCACAGGATCATCGAGGCGCGCGAACCCGCGTACAAGCGTGCCACCTCGCGAATGGTGGCAGCCTCGATGCCGCAAATCGGCGCCATCGCTTCCGGGCTGTAATCAGCCACGTTTGCCGCAAGCTCGTCGTAACCGACTGTGCGGCCTGCGATGAAATCCTTGTCAACCAGTCCTTCCGTCACGATCACGTTCATCATGGCGTTCAGCAAAGCCACATCGGTGTCAGGCTTGAATTGCAGGAAGCGGTGGGCGATGCGCGACAGGTCGGAGCGGCGCGGATCGCATACCACCAGCTTAGTTCCCTGCCGCACGGCGTTCTTGATCCACGTTGCCGCCACCGGATGGTTGACGGCCGGGTTGGCGCCGATCAGGATCACCACTTCGGCCTTCATCACGTCCTTGACCGGGTTGGAGACGGCGCCCGAGCCGATGCCTTCCAACAGCGCCGCCACCGACGAAGCGTGGCACAGCCGCGTGCAATGGTCGACGTTATTGCTGCCGAATCCAGTGCGCACCAGCTTCTGGAACAAATAGGCCTCTTCATTACTACCCTTGGCGGAGCCAAAGCCGGCCAGCGCGCGCCGTCCATGCTGGTCGCGGATGGCGGCCAGTTTGCCGCCGGCCAGCGCCAGCGCTTCCTCCCAGCTCGCTTCGCGGAAGACTTCGTGCACGCGTTCAGGGTCCATGGTGAAGTCGCCCGACTTGGGCGGCGCATCGGCGCGGCGCACCAGTGGCCTGGTCAGGCGGTGCGGGTGGTGGGCATAGTCAAAGCCGTAGCGCCCTTTCACGCACAGCCTGCCCTGGTTCGCCGGTCCGTTGCGGCCTTCCACATACAGGATCTTGTTGTCCCTGACGTTGTAGGTGAGCTGGCAGCCCACGCCGCAGTATGGGCAAACAGAGTCTACCTTCTTGTCCGGCACGGCCAGCGCCGCATCGCGCGCTGGCATCAGCGCGCCGGTCGGGCAGGCCTGCACGCATTCGCCGCACGCAACGCAGGTGGAAGCCCCCATCGGATCATCCATGTCGAACACGATCTTCTCGTGGTCGCCGCGCCATGCGAGGCCGATCACGTCGTTCATCTGCTCGTCGCGGCAAGCCCGCAGGCAGCGCGTGCACTGGATGCAGGCGTCGAGGTTGACCGCAATCGCGGCGTGCGTGAGGTCGTGTGCGGGCTGCCGGCGGCCAGCGAAGCGCGGCTTGCCGACGGCGAGGCTTGCAGCCCATTGCTCGACTTCATTGTGACGCGTATGTGCTTGCTCCGGCATGTCGGCCAGCAGCAGTTCCAGCACCATCTTTTGCGCTGCAAGCGCGCGCGGGCTGTCGGTCCTGACTTTCATGCCTTGCGCAGGATGGCGGCAGCATGACGGCGCCAGCACACGCTCGCCATCGATCTCCACCATGCATGCCCGGCAGTTGCCGGCCGGCGCCATGCCGTCCTTGTAGCACAGGTGCGGGATTGCCAGGCCTTCCCGGCGGGCCGCCTGCAGCAGCGTCTCGCCTTCCGCGGCCTGCACCAAGCGGCCATTGAGCTCGAACGCGATCATGGACCTACCTCATGCGGGAAGTACTTCAGCACGCAGTCGAACGGGTTGGGAGCGGCCTGTCCAAGGCCGCAGATTGAGGCGTCGCGCATGACTTGCGACAGTTCCCCGAGCAGGCTCGCATCCCACTCGGGCGCCTCCATCAGCTCCGTCGCCTTGGCGGTGCCGACGCGGCATGGCGTGCATTGGCCGCAGGATTCGTGGCGGAAGAAGCGCATCATACTGCCGGCCGCGGCGCGAGCCGTATCGTGCTGCGACAACACGATGATGGCTGCGGAGCCAATGAAGCATCCATACGGCTGCAGCGTGTCGAAGTCGAGCGGAATATTGTTCATGCTGGCGGGCAGGATGCCGCCGGATGCGCCGCCCGGCAAGTAGCCATAAAGCTGATGCCCCTCCTGCATGCCGCCGCAATATTCGTCGATCAGTTCCTGCACGGTGATGCCGGCCGGCGCCAGCTTGACGCCGGGCCGCCTCACGCGGCCGGACACCGAAAACGAGCGCAATCCCGTGCGTCCGTTGCGGCCATGACCCGCGAACCACGCGGCGCCTTTGGCCAGGATCTCCGGAATCCAGTACAGGGTTTCGAAGTTGTGTTCCAGCGTTGGACGGCCGAACAGGCCCACTTGCGCCACGTAGGGCGGCCGCAGGCGCGGCATGCCGCGCTTGCCTTCAATCGACTCGATCATTGCGGATTCTTCGCCGCAGATATAGGCGCCGGCGCCGCGCCGCAGGTGGATGCGCGGCGTGCCAGCGTCCAGGCGCCCCAACTCTCGCTGCAGCAAGCGACGGCAGTCATGGTACTCATCGCGCAAGTACACGTAAATGTCGTCAATGCCAACTGCCCAGGCGGCGACCAGCATCCCTTCAAGGAATTGCCGCGGATTGCGTTCGAGGTAGAAGCGGTCTTTGAAGGTGCCCGGCTCGCCTTCATCGATATTGACGGCCATCAGGCGCGGCCCCGGCTCGTTGCGCACGATGCGCCACTTGCGCCCCGCAGGGAATCCGGCACCACCCAGCCCGCGCAAGCCCGAGCCTTCCAGCTCCGCGATCACCGCCTCCACGGAGCGCGCGCCGGACAGGCATTCATTCAGCACAGTAAATTCGCCGGGTTCCGCCACGCCGCGCGCCTCCCCGCCTGGCGCAGGGCACGCTGGCGCCGAGGCAGCGTCATCTGGCGGCAGCTTGCAGGCGCCCGCTCCAGCGGCAACAGCCGCCACCACGCCATCGCAACCGGCCGGCCCAACCGCCTGCTGTCCCACCAGCACGGCAGGCGCCTGGTCGCAGCGCCCGATACAGGGAGCAGCTACCACCCGCACCTCCCGCCCCAGCAGCGCCGGCAAACGCGCCAGCAGTTCGCCAGCGCCAGCCATCTCGCACGACAAGCCATCGCAGACGCGCACGGTCAATGCCGGCGGCGCAAGTTCGCCCTCGCGGACGATATCGAAATGGTGGTAGAAGGAGGCGACTTCAAAGACTTCAACCTGGGCCAAGCGCAGTTCGGCGGCTAAGGCCGCCAGATGGGCCGTCGACAGGCAACCATAAGCATCCTGGATCAGGTGCAGGCACTCGATCAGCAAATCCCGCCTGCGCGGCAGGTCACCCAGCAAAGCCTGCACCTGCTGCAGCGCAGCAGGGTCGACCTGCCGGCCTTTCGGCCGCTGGCGCTTCCTCTCCCTGCTGGCACCTTGCACTGCAATAGGAATCATGCCCTGATTCACCCCGCAAATGGACGCTGCTTACCTCAGGGTATCATGCGTAGCCCTGCGGCGGAACATGTTATTGTCAGTACAAGGATGCCACAGCACGGGAGGTCAACCGTGGAAAATTTTCAATCGCAGGCGTCCATGTTGGACCTATACCAGTTGAGCCTGACGATCATTCTCGTCCTGCACGCGCTCAGCCTGGTGCCGCAATGGCAGCGCCAATACTTCCACCCGCGCCTGCTGCGCGTGGCCATGCTGGGAATGATGCTGGGGATAGGTCAGGGGGCGGTCATTGTCGCCGCCGTGGAATATAGCGCCATTGCGCGTGGCGGCGGCATTGCCATGCTGGGCGCCGCCATCATGATGCATGCCTGGGTCGCGCTGCAAAACCTGCTGGCCAGCTACGCCTTTGTCCACCTGCACCGCGCCAGCGCCATCATGGCCCACCGCATGAGTTGGGCCCAGCGCCCGCTCGGCTACCTGAGTGCCGCGCTGACCGTGGTCGCCGGAATGACCCTGGCGTGATCAGTTGCGGCCGGCCGTGCCGTGCTCAGGCCAGACGATATCGTTATCGACCGAATACAGGCGGCACGGCTCCTTGCTCGCCGCCTGGCAAGCCGCCAGCGCCTTCTCGTTGGTGTTTTCGCCCTCTTCCGCCCAGCCCCACGAACCGGTCGACGAAATCGCAAAGGCGCGCGGTGTGGCCTTGGTCAGGAATTCCCGGTACTGCTCGCGGCCGCGCTGGGGCAGGTACGGCACCGCATTCACGTCCTCCAATGAGGCGTAGCGCGTCGCCTTTTGCGCCGGCGGTTCCGCCAGCGCATAGACTTCGCGGGTCGGCATGCCAATGCCTGCCAGGAAACGCTCGACTTCCGGCAGCCATACCGCAGCGCCGTCGCGGTTGCCCAGCAAACCGTGCGCATCCTTCTTGAAGGCGCCATAGGCCACCAGCTCCGCCCTGCCGCCGGCCGCAGTGAAGGCGCCATGCATGCGCGCCACCAGTTCCGGGCCGAAGTAGCTGTCGTTCGCGCCGTACATCCACATGCTTGGCAGCTTGTTGCGGCGGCCGTACTCGCCAAACGCCTTGACCAGCGCGCCCTGCCAGTTGCACAGGTCGCCATGCACCTTCAGGCCGCCGGCAAAATTCATGATGCCGCGCACGCCCGGCAAGTCCTGGGTAGCGGCGGCCATGCTCGCCAGGCCGCCGAACGACTGGCCGGCCAGCACGATATGCTCATTGTCGACCCACGCCTGGCTGCGGGCGAAGCGCACCACGTCGGCGATATCGCCGGCCTGCTCGTAGCCGTTGGCGGTCATATTGCAGCCGTATTCGACGAATTTGCCGGTCGAATTGGCGAAACCGGTACGCATCGGCACCATCACCGCGTAGCCCCGGCGCACAAAGGCTGTGGCCAGGTAGATGAAACGGTCGCGGGCCTGCAGCTTGGGATTGCCCGGGGCCTTGCCATGGTTGACGATCAGCAGCGGGAACGGGCCGGGGCCGGGCGGGCGGAAAACGGTGGTCTCCAACTGCACGCTTTGCGCGCGGCCAGCCGGAACCATGATGATTTGCTCATTCAGCCGCGCATCGAGCGCAGCTTCCCCGGCCTGCGCGAATGGCAGGCTTGCACAGGCCAGCAGTATGGCGGCGACTCGTGCGGCGAAGGAATTAATGATGCTCTCCGGAACAATGCGTATGGGCAATGTCCCAGATTCTTATGCGCACGGCTCAGGAAAGCAATCCCAAAACGTTAAACGTAGCAATTAACTCAGCTTCTGTAGCATCGAACGCACCGATTCCAGCACTTCATCGGCGAATTTGGGGTCGGTTTTGTAGACATTTCGCGACACCGAGATGCCGCCCACCAGTGCTGCCATGATGGCAACCGCCTGCTGCCGCTGGCCCTCCCCGGCTGGCAACTGGCTGCCGATGTAGTCGACCATCTGGCGGAAGCCGCTGGTATAGCCCGCGCCCACCGAGGCGTCCTGCCGTGCCATTTCACTGGCTGCGGCGGCCAATGGGCAGCCATCCGCCAGGTTGTCGCGCTGTTCCGGCGCCAGGTAGTAGTCGATCAGCTGCGGCAAGTTGATGGGATGCTCAGTCACCCGGCCATAGGCGGTGCGGGTGCTGAAATTCATCGCTTCCGCTGCCAGCGCGTCCTTGGATGGAAAGTGGGCGTACAGCGCGCCATGGGTCAGCCCGGCGGCCTTGCTGATTTCGGCCACGCCCACCCCGTCGATCCCCTTTTCCCGGAACAGACGGGCAGCCGTCTCCACCAGCACTTGCCGGTTTTCCGCCGCTTTTTCCTTGGTGATCTTCATGGCAAGCCTCCTGCATTAATCATTGCGATCATCATCATATCACGTGTTGCGTGGCCTGCTTATTTTTTGGGCAGAATCCATAATTTCCACACGGAATCATGTAAACTGGCGCCATGACGATTTCCGCACTCCAGGCCGGCCTGTCCGGCCTTCAAGCAAACCAGCGCGCACTGGACGTGGAAGGCCACAACGTTGCCAATATGGCGACCCAGAACTTCCAGCCCCAACAGGCCACGTTCCAGGAAACGCCGGGCGGGACCAGCGTCACGATTTCCACCGCAGCACGCGACCTGTCGGCTGCTGCCAATGCCGGCGGCGCCCCATCGGGCACCGACCCGGCCAGCTCCATTACCAATTCGCTGGTCTACAAGGCCAATTTCGACCTGTCGGCCAAAGTGATCCAGGCTGCTGACGAGCGCATCGGCACACTGCTGGATATCAAAGCTTAACGTCCGGGCCTTCCCGCGCTATGCTGTCGTATGTGCAGCGTGGCGGAGGCTAGCATGGACGACATCGAACTCCCCCTTCAGGACCGCAAACAAGCCGCCGAGCTGCTGGCCGAAAAGCTGGCGCACCTGCGCGGCACCCATCCCCTGATCCTTGCCATTCCACGCGGCGCCGTGCCTATGGGGCGCATCATCGCCGACCGCCTTGAGGGCGAACTGGATGTGGTCCTGGTGCGAAAAATCCCCTCTGCCATTGATCCGGAACTGGCGGTTGGCGCAGTCGACGAACATGGCAACCGTGAACTGGCGCCCTATTTCAACCGCACCCGCACCAGCATGGAATGGGTCGAACTGCAAACCCACGAGCAGCTTGAATTGATGCGGCGCCGGCGCGCCTCCTACGGCAGCAAGCGGCCGCCGGCCAATCCTGAAGGCCGGACCGTAGTGATTGTCGATGACGGGCTGGCTACGGGTTCCACCATGGCGGCGGCCCTGCGCTCGACCCGCGCGCGCAAGCCGAAACAATTGATTGCGGCCGTCCCTGTGGCGGCACCGGATTCGCTGGAAATGATCGCACCTTTGGCCGATGGCATCGTCTATCTTGCAGCGCCGATGAACTTCATGTCGGTCAGCCGGCACTACCGCAGCTTCCCGCAAGTATCGGAAGAAGAAGTCCTCGAACTGCTGACCGGCGAGTAGTGCGACTTTGAATGGCCGTGTATGACACACTGGCGCTGAGGAGGCCGCCACTGGATGACTGAACACGATCCCCGCCAACATGACCGCCGCGAAAATGACCGTGGACAACGGCGTCGGGCCGGCGACGCGCCCCG
>CAMLSG010000220.1 GCA_946482635.1 uncultured Duganella sp. | reverse complement strand
GCATTCTCATGCCCGCACAGGTCGAACGCCACGGTGGCAAAGCGGTGCTGCTTGAAGTACAGCGCCGGCGTCACATAATCGCCAGCGTGCGCCAGCCCGCCGTGGATGGCCAACAGCACGCCGGCTGCAGGCTTTTCCGGTTCCCAGATATGGATCTTGCGTTCGGCGCCGTTGCGCCCCTTGAAGGTAGCGAAACGGTCTTCGGAGAATCGGTTCATGCGGTCAGGAGGAAATGCTCAACGCAATGCCCATCTCCAGTAGCAGCGAGAGGTCGGCCAGCGTGAAATCGAGGGTGGATGCGCCCTGGTTGGGCGCGGCGGGAGCGAAGGCAACGCGCAATTCGGCCTGGATCGGCGCCACATCGAAGGTGATGCCGCGCGCCTGGCACTCGTGCAGGTAGGCGCGCACCTGGCGCATCAAGGCGTCGGGATCGGGATCGGTACCCAGCGTGGCGTAGAAACCGTGGTCAAGGCGGGTGCGGCCGGTGGGGCTGGTGTCGCCCTTCTTCCAGTCGCTTTCGGGCTCGCTGGGGAGCCCGTCCCGCACGTCCGCCACAGCGGCCTGGTCGCCGTACACCTTGAGCGTTGCGATGTTCATTACTTTCCTCGTTCCAATGTTGTAAGGAAGTAATCGCAGTCTAGCACAACGCCCGCCCGGCGCCAGCCCGCTTTATTCGACGCCGTACTTGCTGCGGTAGGCGGCGACAGCGTCCTTGTACTGTGCAAGCGACGGATCGGCCGACAGGTAGGTAAACAGGTCGGACAGGTTGCCGATCGAGATCACCGGGATGCCGTAGTTCTTGCTCACTTCCTGCACCGCCGACAGCTCGGACATCTGGCCATCCTTGCCGCCGCGCTCCATGCGGTCCAGCGCGATCAGCACGGCGCATGGCTCGGCGCCGGCATTGCGGATCATTTCAACGGATTCGCGCACCGAGGTGCCGGCCGAGATCACATCGTCTATGATGACAACTTTGCCAGTCAGCTTGGCGCCCACCAGGGTGCCGCCTTCGCCGTGATCCTTGGCTTCCTTGCGGTTGTAGGCGAAGGAAGTGTTGCGGCCTTTGCCGGCCAGCGCCATCGAGGTCGCGGAGGCCAGGGTAATGCCCTTGTAGGCCGGACCAAACAGCATGTCGAATTCAACGCCGGAGTCCAGCAGGGTCTGGGCGTAGAAGTCGGCCAGACGGGCCAAGGTCGCGCCGTCATGGAACAGGCCGGCGTTGAAGAAATAGGGCGATTGCCGCCCTGCTTTGGTCGTAAACTCGCCGAATTTCAGCACTCCCGCCTGTACGGAAAACGCGATAAACTCTTGCCTCAAATTGCTCATAGTGCACCCATCTCTGTTCAAAGTGCCGATATTTTAACCGGAACACCTATGCCAAAAATCATTTCCGCAAACCTGAACGGTATCCGCTCCGCCGCCAAGAAGGGCTTTTTCAACTGGATGGGGACGATCGACGCCGACATCATCTGCGTGCAGGAATTGAAGGCGCAGGCGCCGGACATGACCGAGGAATTCCTCAACCCGCACGGCTACCACGGCCACTTCCACTATGCGGAAAAGAAAGGCTATTCCGGCACCGGCATCTACAGCAAGGTGGCGCCCGACCGCGTGGAAATCGGCTTCGGCAGCGAAGAATTCGACGCTGAAGGCCGCTATGTGCGCGCCGATTTCGGCAACCTGACCGTGATTTCGGTGTACTGCCCTTCCGGCTCCTCGTCGGAAGAACGCCAGCTCGCCAAGTTCCGCTTCATGGACCTGTTCCTGCCGCACCTTCAGCAACTGCGCGCCGAAGGCCGCGAGTTCGTCATCTGCGGCGACTGGAACATCGCCCATAAGGAAATCGACCTGAAGAATTGGAAGGGCAACCTGAAAAACTCCGGTTTCCTGCCCGAAGAACGCGCCTGGATGACCAAGCTGTTCGACGAAGTCGGCTACGTCGACGTGCACCGCGGCCTCGACCAGCGCCCCGAGCAATACACCTGGTGGTCCAACCGTGGCCAGGCCTACGCAAAGAACGTGGGCTGGCGCATCGACTACCACGTCGCCACCCCAGGCATCGCATCCAAAGCGCATACCGTTTCGGTCTATAAAGACGAGAAATTCTCCGACCACGCGCCGCTGATCATCGAATACCACGCCTGACACACCGGGCGCTGGCCGCCCTGCTCTCCAATTGCGGCAGCTAAGCAACGCGCGGCTTGCTGGCCGCAGTTGCTTATGCCATCCTGCATATTCTTTTCAAAAAAACAAGGAAAAGACTATGCAGCAGAGTACGCCCACCAAGCGCCTCGCGCGCACTGCCGGCTTGCTGTACCTGGTTGTCGTCGTCGCCGGCATCTTTGCCTTGATGTATGTGCCTTCCCAGCTCAGGATAGGCAATGAACCCGCCGCAGCCCTCGCCAGCATCGACGCCCACGAAGGCCTGTTCCGGGCCGGGATCGCAGCGAGCCTGGTGTGCTACCTCGCCTTCCTCCTGTTGCCGCTCGCGCTCTACAAACTCCTCAATCCTTATGGCCGCAATGCGGCAGCGGTGATGGTGGCACTGGCCGTGGCCAGTGTGCCGCTATCGTTCGCCAACGTCGGCCACCGGTTGGAAGTGCTGAACCTGGTCAGCGGCGCCGACTACCTGCGCGGCATAGCGCCGGACGTCCTGGCGCAGCAGGTCATGCTGTCGCTGAAGGCTTATAGCAAAGGCATGATCCTGAACCAGGTGTTCTGGAGCCTGTGGCTGGCGCCCTTCGGCTACCTGGTTTACAAGTCCGGCATCTTGCCCAAGCTGCTCGGCATCCTGCTGATGGTCGGCAGCGCCGGCTACGCGGCCGATGCCTTCGGCTACATCCTGCTGGCCGATTTCGCGACGCTGCCGGGTGCCGAGCTGTTGTCAATTCCAGCCTCGCTGGGCGAGATCGGCACTTGCCTGTGGCTGTGCATCATGGGCGCGCGCGAGCCGGCGCCGAGCCTGGAAGGCTATAATACGGGGATAAAAATCGCCCGGAATTAAAAATGAAATCTGTATTGGTACTTTTCCTGCTCACCATCAAGAGCAGCTTTATCAACGACGAAGAAACCGAAGCCACCGACGAGCAATTCGACACCATCCAGTTCGTGCAGACGGACAAAGGCACCTGGCGCTTCAAGACCTTCGCCGAGGACGAGGACGTGCACCTGTGGAGCATCGAGGCCGAAGGCGACCTGGTCGAACTGGCGATCGAAACCACCAACCGCCACTATGGCGACGTAATTGACGAAGCCTTCATCATCGAGAGCGATGACGGCGTGGAAGGCTTGCGCCGCGAGCTGAAAAAGCAGGGCTTGAGCGACAACCTGCAAATCTCCCCTAAAGGCCCGCTGTTCTGGGCGCCGCCAGGCTCCAGCTACAGCCCCAAGTCCGCTCCGGCGCACTGATTGAATTAAAAGCGCCCATCAGCGCCTTAGTTGTTTAAAATGCCAAACTTTAAACAACTATTGCGCTGGCCATGAACCAAGTCCTGACACCGCCAAACGAAGAAAACAGCAGCATCGACAAAATCGCGCTCGCCAAGCAACTGGCCGGCGATATCACCCGCGGCGCCGGTGCCGGCATTGTGCGCACTGTGCTGGCAGTGCTGGCGGCCGTGGTCGTGAACGCGCTGGGCGTCACCCTGCTGTTCCGCAGCGAACTCGGTGGCGGCCATGGCTCCGCAATGATCTACGCCGCCTTCGTCGGCGCTCCATTCATCATCGGCGTGGGCCTGACCGGCATGATGGCTTATAAGCTTGGCTTGCAGGGCATCCTGGCGCGCGTGGTGGAAAGCCAGTCGGGCCTGATCGCCAAACTGGGCGCGGGCATCCTGGAATCCTTCCTGCGCAGCGTAAAGTATGAACCGGGCCGCCCGCTATCGGAAAAATTCCTTGGCGGCTGGCGCAGCTTCCTGAACCTGCAATCGGGCTTGCCAAAACCGCTGCCATGGCTGCTCGCCAGCCTGACCTCGCGCATCCCGCTGGCAGAAACCATCACCGAAGTCGCCACCACCGGCATGACGCTGCGCGAAGTCGCCCATGCTGCGATGACGCGCACGATCTCGGAAGGTGCCGCCGGCAGCCTGCGCCCTTCCAACCAGGCCTTGCTCATCGCACTCGCGATCCAGTTCGGCATGTGGTTCCCTATCGGCCTGCTGGTGCGCTACATGTTCGGCTAAGGACAACATGAAAATATTAGCGGCTATTGCCCTGTTTGCCGCCTGCACTGCACATGCGGGCGACACCCGTCCGGTCCATGGCACCTGGACCGGCAAGATCGGTAACAGCGAGATCAATGCCTGCTTTACCCGGTACGATTCGCATTACTACTACCTCAAGCACCAACATGGAATTCAGCTCGCAGTTGCCGAAGAGAGCTCCAACACTTGGGTAGAGCAAGCCAAAAACCCGAAGACAAACAAGTTCGAGACAACCGGCACCTGGGAAATTAGCCGCATCGACGACGGCAGGCTGGAAGGGACCTGGAAAGGCACAGGCAAGAGTAAGCAGCAACACATCGCACTGACGCGTAGCGCTCCGGCGAATTCCGATCAATGCGGCGTCCCGTATTACGGCGCCCTTGTTAATTGGACAAACTACAAATTCGGGAATTCGAAACTGGGTGCGCTTTCGATCCGCACTGCCAATGCTCCCATTGGTTCGTCTTTCGAGTTACTGGGCGACTCGCCAGCAATACGCGCCATCAACACCTACGCGAAACGCTGGCGCGAGGAACAGGTTCAGAATGCATTCCACTGCGAACTGAATGGAGGCGGCGGCTGGGAAAGCAGCCTGACGCCGGAGCGCATCGTGGGCAATTACCTGCTGGTTGGGGACAATGAACAGGATAACTTCTGTGGTGGCGCTCACGGAAATTCAGCGCATTCAACGGCAATATTCGATCTGCGGGATGGCGCAATGGTAGACGGCTATGCATGGCTGACGGTCAGCAAGAAGGACTTGGCTGTAGCAGGCGAGGACGAGCCCAAACATCCATTGCGCGAGCTGATCGAAGAGTTTAATCCCCGCGAAGATTGCACCAAGGAGTATGGCACCTACTTCGAGATTGGCGCTCCCTACCCTCGCAGCACAGGCATTGTGTTCCCTTCAAGGTATCCTCACGCAACGCGGGCATGCGACGATGAAATTGAAATCAGTTTCGCCAGGCTCGCCCCTTACCTGAACAAGGAAGGCAAGGCGCTAGCCAGGTCCCTCAAAGGAAAGCTATAGGCGCTGCCTGCTCTCGAAGTAACGCCACTCGCCTGTCAGGGGATCGGGGAAACCGATCGCCCTGGCCAGCAGCTTCAGTGGCGAAGACACGTCGTCCTGCTTGCATGGCAGCGCAACGGGATAGAAGACGTCGTTCACGATCGGGATCCCCAGCGAAGACAAGTGCACGCGCAACTGGTGCTGGCGGCCGGTGTGCGGCCAGAGGCGGTACAGCACATGCTCGCCGCGCTGTTCGATTACGTCGATCATGGTTTCCGAATTCGGCTCGCCCGGCTCTTCCTTCATGGTGAAGAACTTGTCGCCCTCCACCATGCGGCTGCGGTAAACGAAAGGGAATTCGCGGCCCGGCAACGGGCCAGCCAGCGCTTCATATTCCTTCTGCACCAGGCGTTTCTGGAACAGCGACTGGTAATCGCCGCGGCTGCGCGCATTGCAGGAAAAGATCACCAGCCCCGCCGTTTCACGGTCGAGTCGATGGATCGGTACCAGGTCTTCGATGCCCAGCTTGCGGCGTACCCGCACCAGCAGGGTCTCTTTGACGAAGCGGCCGGACGGAATCGTCGGCAGGAAGTGCGGCTTGTCGACCACCACGATGTGTTCGTCCTGGTGCAGCACTTCTTCTTCAAACGGAATCGGGAACTCGTAATCGAGCTCGCGGTAATACCAGATGCGGGCGCCGCGCACATAGCGCGATCCAGGCTGCACCGGCACGCCCTTGCCGTCCACCACATCGCCGCGCGCCATGCGCTCGCGCCACTGGGCTTCGGTCACGGCGGGATAGTTGGCGGACATGAAGGTGATCATGTCCGGCCAGTCGCCCTCCGGCAGCCACAGGTAGCTGGGCGTGACGCCATCGCGCATCGGCAATGGCGGCGCGCCCGCGGCTTGCTTCGGGCGGGACATCTCAGGACTTCGGCAGCGGGGAAGTCTGGTAAGGCGGCAGCTTGTTCACGTCCAGGCCGCGCACGCGGGCGTAGACCGGCAGCACCAGAGGCATCTGCTTCTGCATGTCCTGGATGCGCGAATTGCCGCTCGGGTGGGTGGACAGGAATTCCATCGGCTGCTGCGCATTGACGGCGCCCATCTTCTGCCACAGTGCGACGCCCGCACGCGGGTCATAGCCGGCGCGTGCCGCCAGGTCGATGCCGACCAGGTCGGACTCGGTTTCATCGCCGCGCGAGAACTTCATCACGGTCAGCTGGCCTGCCACATTGGCGCCGGCGTCGGTGATGCGCGGGTCGATGCCGAGGTAGGACGACAGCACGGCGCCACCCAGCTTGCTGGCCAGCGACACGGCGGTCGATTGCACCGCGCGCTTGCGGGCGTGCTCGCGCAGGGCGTGGGCAATTTCGTGGCCCATCACCATCGCCACTTCATCGTCGGTCAGGTTCAACTTGGTCAGGATGCCGGTAAAGAAGGCAATACGGCCGCCCGGCATGCAGAAGGCGTTGACCTGGTCGGAGTTGAGCAGGTTGACTTCCCATTGCCAGTTGGCGGCGGAAGGATTCCAGCGCTGGGCATTGGGCACGATGCGGGCGGCAATGGCGCGCAGGCGCTTGACCTGCGGGTCGGATTCCGGCACCAGCGCTTCCTTCTGCTTGGCTTCATTCAGCAGTTGGGTGTACTGCAGCTTGGACTGCTGGTCCATTTCCTGCTCATCAGCAAAGACGCGCAGGCGCGAAAGCTTGGTGACGGGGATGCCGTCAGCTTTGGGATTCATCGGCGCAGGCGCCTGCGCCGAGGAAGCGGTGCTGGCGGCCAGCGCCAGCGCAATAAGGGTGAACTTGAACTTCTTCATGGCTTTAAGATAACACAGCTTAGCTGGATTGCTTTTTCCGGAGACGGAACACGGCCAGGTCGCCGCGCAGGTTAGGCAGGACCGAAACGGTTTTACCCTCGGCCAGCGCGACGCATTCGATCACTTCCAGCCCCACTTCTTCCGCCAGTTCCTGGAAGTCGTAGATGGTGGCGCAGCGCACGTTCGGCGTGTCGTGCCACTGGTATGGCAGCGACTTGGAAACCGGCATGCGCCCTTTCAGCAGCGCCACGCGGTGCGGCCAGTAAGCGAAATTGGGGAAGGACACGATGGCTTCGCGGCCCACACGCACGATGTCGCGCAGCAGGTCTTCCACGTGCTTCATCATCTGCAGCGAGGACAGGCACAGCACCGTGTCGAAGGAGTTGTCGCCGAACATGCCCAAGCCGTTCTCGAAGTCCTGCTGGATCACGCGCACGCCGCGCCGGGTCGAAGCCAGCACCTGTTCGTCCGCCAGCTCCAGGCCGTAGCCGGTGCAGCGCTTGCCGCTCTGCAGGTAATCCATCATCACGCCGTCGCCGCAACCCACGTCGAGAACGTGGGCGCCTTCGCGCACCCAGTGCGCAATGAAGGCCAGGTCGGGGCGGGCGCTGCTCAGGTCATCGAAAGTCATGCTGCTTGTTCCTTGTTCGTTTCTTTCCACACTTGCTCGTAGTAGGCGCGCACCATGTTCATATAACGCGAGTCCTCGAGCAGGAAGGCATCGTGACCGTGCGGCGCGTCGATTTCGGCGTAAGTCACCTCGCGGCGGTTGGCCAGCAGCGCTTGCACGATCTCGCGGCTGCGCTCCGGCGAGAAGCGCCAGTCGGTGGTGAAGGAAGCGAGGAAGAACTTGGCCTTCGTGCCGGCCAGGGTTTTCGTCAGGTCGCCGTCGAATTTGCGCGCCGGGTCGAAGTAGTCGAGCGCCTTGGTGATCAGCAGGTAGGTGTTGGCGTCGAAATACTCGGCGAACTTGTCGCCCTGATAGCGCAGGTAGGACTCGATCTCGAAGTCGATGCCGAAGCCGAACTTGTAGTCGCCGCCGCTGGCTGCAATATCGCGCAGCTTGCGCCCGAACTTCTCAGCCATGTCGTCGTCCGACAGGTAGGTGATGTGGCCGATCATGCGCGCCACTTTCAGGCCGTTCTTCGGCACCGCGCTGTGTTCATAGAAATCGCCGCCGTGATAGTCCGGGTCCGACAGGATGGCCTGGCGGGCGACGTCGTTGAAGGCGATGTTCTGCGCCGACAGCTTTGGCGTGGACGCGATTACCAGGCAGTGGCGCAGGCGCTCGGGGTACATGATGGACCAGGCCAGGGCTTGCATGCCGCCCAGGGAACCGCCCATCACGGCGGCAAACTGCTGGATGCCCAGCTGGTCGGCCAGGCGTGCCTGTGCCGCTACCCAGTCTTCCACCGTCACCACAGGGAAAGCGGCGCCGTATTGCTTGCCGGTTTCCGGATTGATGTGCATCGGGCCGGTCGAACCGAAGCAGGAACCAAGGTTGTTGACGCCGATGACGAAGAACTTGTCGGTATCCAGCGGCTTGCCGGGACCAACCATATTGTCCCACCAGCCCACGTTCTTCGGGTTATCCGCGTAATAGCCGGCCACGTGGTGCGAGGCATTCAGCGCGTGGCACACCAGCACTGCATTGGATTTGTCCGCATTCAGCGTGCCATAGGTCTCGTACATCAGCATGTAGTCGCGCAGGGACGCTCCGCTCTGTAGCTGAAGGGGTTCCGCAAAGTGCATTGTCTGCGGCGAGACGATTCCAATCGAAGGCATGTGAATCCGGTTGTAAAAAGAGTTGGTGTTACAGGGCTTGCAGGGCGTTGACAGCGTCGGCAATGGTATCAGGGTCCATGCCGCGCATGATCTTGCGCATCTGCGGCGCAATCTGTTCCAGGTCGCTGTTCAGGATTTCCTGCTTGACCGCCAGCAGCTGCGACGGGTGCATGGAGAATTCGCGCAAGCCCATGCCCAATAGCAGGCGGGTCATCTTGGTATCGCCCGCCATTTCGCCGCAAACGGCGACTTCGATGCCGGCTTTGTGGCCGGCGGCGATGGTCATCGCAATCAATTGCAGGATGGCCGG
>CAMLSG010000219.1 GCA_946482635.1 uncultured Duganella sp. | reverse complement strand
TGGCTTCCGCTTTGCCGCCATGCAGCGGCAGCTTTTGCAGCAGCAGGCCGCGCGAAACCTGGTCGTCGGCCGCCAACCACAGCTTGGTGTCGAGCTGCTCGGAACGCAGCATGTAGTGCTCGATCACGGTTGCCACGTCGTCGCCGTCCAGCGGCACGATGCCCTGGTATGGCTGCTGGCCGGGCACCTTCTCGGCCGGGTCGAGCGTGATCACGAAGCGGCCGTGGCCCTGTGCATTTACCAGCGCCTGCAGGCCGGCATCTTCCGCAATCGCGAACTCGGCATTCATCTTGGCGGTGGCGCGCATGCGCAGGTCGGAATCGCATTCCACCACCAGCAAGCGTACCGGGCCATCGCCGTGCAGTTGCATGATCAGCGAGCCGTTGAACTTGAGGTTGGCCGACAGCAGGGCGGCCGCCGACACCATTTGCCCCAGCAGGCGCTTGACGGCTACCGGGTAGTGGTGGCGGGCGACGATTTCGCGCCAGGTGGCGGAAATGTCGACCAGCTCACCGCGCACGGCGGCGTCTTCGAAAACAAACTTCTGCAGGGTATCCGGGGTGTTCGTCATTGTTTTTATCCAATCTTTTTCAGTTGCGACTTGAACAGCTGGCCACGTTTGACATAGCTGTCGGCGCTGCCGATCAGGCGCGCCACATCTTCTGCTGTCAGCTGGCGCACCACTTTGGCGGGGGCGCCCACGATCAGCGAGTTGTCGGGAAATTCCTTGCCTTCCGTGACCAGGGCGCCGGCGCCGACCAGGCAACCCTTGCCAATCTTTGCACCGTTCAGCACCACTGCCTGGATGCCGATCAGCGATCCGTCGCCGATGGTGCAGCCATGCAGCATGGCCTGGTGGCCGATGGTCACGTCCTTGCCCACCGTGAGCGGGTAGCCCATGTCGGTGTGCATTACCGTACCTTCCTGCACATTACTGTTTTCACCAATTGTGATGCGCTCGTTATCGCCGCGGATGGTTGCGCCGAACCAGACGGAGCTGTTCGCGTGCAAGGTCACCTTGCCGATCAAGGTCGCATTCTCCGCCACGAAAGCGGAAGCATCAATCTCTGGCGCGTGTTCGCCAAGCTGGTAAATTGTCATGGATGGTCCGGTAGGAGGGAAGTGGCGCTATTGTACGCCAAGCAGGTTTTAGCACGGTCGTGCTATTATTGTGGTTCACCCATTTCGAGGCAAGCACCATGATTCCATCCCGTTCCGACTTTATCCAAGTGCGCGGCAAGCGCACCCACGTGCTGCACTGGGGCCGCGAAGGCGCGCCCAAGGTCTTCATGGTGCATGGCTGGATGGACGTGGGCGCCAGCTTCCAGTTCGTGGTCGATTGCCTGAAGGGCGACTGGCATGTGATTGCGCCGGACTGGCGCGGTTTCGGCCTGACCGAACGCAATGGCACGGATACCTACTGGTTCCCCGACTACGTGGCTGACCTGGACGCCATCCTGCGCCATTACCAGCCGGAGGGGGAGGTCAACCTGCTGGGCCACAGCATGGGCGGCAATGTTGTCAGTTTGTACGCGGGCGTGCGCCCGGAGCGCATCCGCCGGCTCATCAACCTGGAAGGCTTCGGCCTGAAGGCGACCGTCCCGGAGCAGGCGCCGTCGCGCATGCGCAAGTGGCTGGACGAGCTGCTGGTGGAGCCGGAAATGCGCAGCTACGATTCACAGGCCGCCGTCGCAGCCCGCCTGCAAAAAACCAACCCGCGCCTGTCCGACGAGCGCGCCGCTTTCCTGGCAAGCCACTGGTCGGCCCAGAATGCGGATGGCCGCTGGGAGATCCTCGGCGATCCGGTGCACAAACGCCCCGGCCCTTCGCTGTACCGCGTAGAAGAAGTGCTGGCCTGCTGGAAGAAAATCACGGCGCCGGTACTGTGGGTAGAGGCGGAAGACACCAATATGTGGCTGTGGATGGGCCCCAAGGATGAAGCGCGTGCCGAAATCGACCGCCGCCTGGGTCATCTGGCGAAAGTAACGCCGAAGATGATGCCGGATGCCGGCCATATGCTGCACCACGACCAGCCGGAACTGCTGGCGGAAATGCTGGAGGAATTCCTGGCCTGAGCTTTCAGCGTACAATGAAACCTTCGCAACATTGCAACCAGTATGCTGAACGTAGACCTCCATTGCCATTCGAACGTGTCCGACGGTGTCCTGCCCCCAGCGGCAGTGGCCGAGCATGCCCACAAGGCGGGTGTAAATGTCTGGGCCCTGACTGACCATGATGAAGTGGGCGGCGTCGCTTCCGCTCGCGCGGCCGCGCAGCTTTATGGCATGCGTTTTGTTTCGGGCGTGGAGATTTCCATTACCTGGGCAAATGAGACAGTGCACATCGTCGGCCTGCAGATCGACGAAAACAATCCCACCCTGTTGAAGGGGCTGGAGGATACCCGTTCGGGACGCGATAACCGCGGCCGCGAGATCGGCAGGCAACTGGCGCTGGCGGGCATTCCGGGCGCTTATGAAGGTGCGCTGAATTATGTCGATAATCCGGCCCTGATGTCGCGTACCCACTTTGCCCGCTTCCTGGTGGAGCAGGGCGTTTGCTCGTCGGTGGCGGAAGTGTTCCGCAAGTACCTGTCTCCCGGCAAGCCGGGCTATGTCGAGCATCGCTGGGCAACGCTGCAGGATGCGGTGGGCTGGATCCTGGGTGCAGGCGGGATTGCGGTGATTGCCCATCCCGGGCGCTACAAGTTCACGCCGCTGCAGGAAGGTATCCTTTTTGACGAGTTCAAACAGCTGGGCGGGAAGGCAATCGAGGTGGTAACCGGGTCGCATACGCCGGACCAGTATCCGAAATATGCGAACCTGGCCAACAGCTACGGCTTTTTGGCTTCGCGCGGGACCGATTTTCATGCGCCGGGCGAAGCTCGAGTGGATTTTCGCTTTCTGCCGCCGCTGCCGGGCAATGTGACGCCGGTCTGGCATGACTGGTTCTGATCAGGGCCTTGCAAAACCCTACTGCTGTCCATAGATTATCGTTCGGTAAAGTCGTCCGGAGGGCCATTCTATGAAACGCATCATCCTGTTCATTGCCACCAATCTTGCGGTTGTCGTGGTGCTGTCGATCGTCTTGTCCCTGCTGGGCATCGGGCGTCCCGGATCCGGCACCAGCATGGGCGGCTTGCTGGCGTTTTCCGTGGTGGTGGGCTTCACCGGCTCGATCATTTCGCTGCTGATGTCCAAGCCCATGGCCAAGTGGTCGACCGGGGCGCGCGTGATCGAACAGCCGCAGAATTCTACCGAGCAGTGGCTGGTCGGCACCGTGCACGCGCTGGCGGACAAGGCGGGCATTGGCCGCCCGGAAGTGGCAGTGTATGAAGGCGACGCGAATGCCTTTGCTACAGGCGCCTTCAAGAATGACGCGCTGGTGGCGGTGTCCACCGGCCTGCTGCAGTCGATGAACAAGGAAGAAGTCGAGGCCGTGCTGGGCCACGAAGTGGCGCACATTGCCAATGGCGACATGGTGACACTGACCCTGATTCAGGGCGTGGTGAACACCTTCGTGGTATTCCTGGCGCGTATCGTCGGCTCGGTGGTGGACGGCATGCTGAACAAGGACGAGGAGCGCCGTGGCCCGGGCATAGGTTATATGGTGACCGTCTTCGTGTGCGAACTGCTGTTTGGCCTGATTGCCTCGATGATCGTGGCGTGGTTCTCGCGCCAGCGTGAATTCCGTGCCGATGCCGGCTCGGCACGCCTGCTTGGTTCCACCGTGCCGATGCAGCACGCCCTGGCGCGCCTTGGCGGCGTGCATCCTGGCGAACTGCCGCAAGGCATGGCAGCATCCGGTATCACCTCGCCGAGTGGCTGGGCGGCGCTTTTCTCCAGCCATCCTCCGATTGAAGAACGCATCGCGGCCCTGCAACAGCTGCGCTAAAACATGACCCAATTCTTCCAGGTACATCCAGACAATCCGCAACTGCGCCTGATCAAGCAAGCGGCCCAAATCATCCACGGCGGCGGCATTGTCGCGCTGCCGACTGATTCCTGTTATGCGCTGGTGTGTCACCTGGACGATAAGGCGGCGGTGGAAAAGCTGCGCCGGATTCGTGGCATCGACGAAAAGCATCACCTGACTTTGCTGTGCCGCGACCTGAGCGAGATCAGCACCTATGCCCGGGTCGACAACAAGCAATTCCGCCTGATGAAGGCTGTGACGCCTGGACCTTACACCTTCATCCTGGAGGCGACGCGCGAAGTGCCGCGCCGGCTGTCGCATCCATCGCGCAAGACCATCGGCTTGCGCGTGCCGCAAAACACCATCACCGAAATGCTGATGGAGGAGTTGGGCCAGCCGCTGCTGGGCACGACGCTGATCTTGCCGGGAGACGACGAGCCGTTGACCGACCCGGACATGGTGCTGGAGCGCCTGTGCAAACAGGTCGAGCTGGTGATCGACGGCGGCGCCTGCCGGCTTGAGCCAACCACCGTGGTGGACCTGACCGGCGACGAGCCTGAACTGATCCGGCGCGGCTGCGGCGACTGTGCCGCCCTCGGCCTCTGAATCGCGCTCCTTCGCCAGCCGCCCACCTGTCAGGCGCCTGGCGAGGTAGCTGAGTCCCTCTGATAAAATTCCCGTTATGAACAATTTTGACCAGGCTATCCAGACGATCGCGGTCTACGCGATTCCTGTGCTGTTTGCCATCTCCCTGCATGAAGCCGCCCACGGGTATGTCGCCCGCTACTTCGGCGACAACACTGCCGAAAAATTGGGCCGCCTGACGCCGAATCCGATCAAGCACATCGATCCGTTCGGCACCATCTTGCTGCCGCTGATGCTGCAATTCCTCCATTTGCCGCCATTTGGCTATGCCAAGCCGGTACCGGTGGATTTCAATCGGCTGCGTAATCCGAAAAAACAGATGGGTTTTGTTGCCGCTGCCGGTCCGGCCGCCAATTTCGTCATGGGACTGGGCTGGATGTTGCTGCTGGTCCTGATGATCAAGCTCGGTGTCAGTGAGCGTTTCCCGATCGAGATGTGCAAGGCAGGCGTACTGACAAACGCCGTGATGTGTGCATTCAACCTGCTCCCGATTCCGCCGCTGGACGGTGGGCGTATCGTGACAGCGATCCTGCCGCGCGACCTGGCGTACAAATTCGCCAGTATCGAGCGCCTGGGACCCCTGATTTTCATCGGCCTGATCTTGCTGATGAATACCGGACCGTTCCGTGCCATGCTGGGCGGCTTGATCAACTTGGTGATGCGCCTCATCGAAATGCCGTTCCTTCCATTCCTGAGTTGATGCCATGTACCCTGACCGCGTAGTCTCCGGCATGCGCCCGACGGGCAGCATGCACCTTGGCCACTACCATGGCGCGCTGAAGAACTGGATCAGGATGCAGGCCGAGCAGCCTTGCCTGTTCTTCGTGGCCGACTGGCACGCGCTGACCACGCACTACGACGACCCGTCCATCATCGAAAAAGCCACCTGGGACATGCTGGTGGACTGGCTCGCCGCCGGAATCGACCCGACCCAGGCCACGCTGTTCATCCAGTCGAGAGTCCCGGAGCACGCCGAGCTGCACTTGCTGCTGTCGATGGCCACCCCGCTGGGCTGGTTGGAACGCGTGCCGACCTACAAGGACCAAATCGACAACCTCGCCAACAAGGACCTGCAAACCTACGGCTTCCTCGGCTACCCGCTGTTGCAGGCGGCCGATGTGCTGATTTATCGCGCCAGCGAGGTTCCTGTCGGCGACGACCAGGTGCCGCACGTGGAAATGATGCGCGAGATCGCGCGCCGCTTCAATCACCTGTACGGCAAAGAAAAAGGCTTCGAGGAAAAGGCGCAGGACGCCGTTAAGAAGCTGGGCAGCAAGCGCGCCAAGCTGTACAACGAACTGCGCACCGCCTACCAGCAAGAGGGCGACGACGCAGCGCTGGAGCAGGCCAAAGCCATGCTGGACGATGCGCAAAACCTGTCGATGATCGACCGCGAGCGCCTGTTCGGCTATCTCGAAGGCGCGCGCAAGCTCATCCTGGTCGAGCCGCAGGCCAAGCTGACTGAGGCCAGCCGCCTGCCGGGCCTGGACGGCCGCAAGATGTCCAAGAGCTATGGCAATGCGATTGCCCTGCGTGAAGACAAGGAATCGGTCACCAAGAAAATCCGCACCATGCCAACCGACCCGGCACGCGTGCGACGCACCGATGCGGGCGAGCCGGAGCGCTGCCCGGTCTGGCAATTCCACGTGGTGTATTCGGATGGGCCGACTCAGGAATGGGTACAGAAAGGCTGCAAGTCGGCCGGCATCGGCTGCATCGAATGCAAGCAACCGGTCATCGATGCCATCGTCAAGGAGCAGGAGCCGATGCACGAGCGCGCCCAGCCTTACCTGGACGATCCTTCCCTGGTGCGCGCTATTGTCGCGGACGGCAACGAAGCAGCACGCAAGCTGGCGCAGGAAACCATGCGCGATGTGCGCGAAGCAATGGGATTGAGTTATGGCTGATGTTTTAACCCCACCTTCAGCCTGGGTGGAACGATTTGCACCGCTGGTACCAAATGGCGAGGTGCTGGACCTGGCCTGCGGCAGCGGCCGCCACTCGCGCCATCTGGCAGCGCTGGGCCACGCCGTGGTCGCGGTCGACCGCGATGCCGGGGCGCTGGCCGCCACGGCCGGCGACGGCATTGTCACCAGCCAGATCGACCTGGAAGAAGAGGGCGCCTGCTGGCCCTTCGGCCCGGTGCGCTTTGCCGGCATCATCGTCACCAACTACCTGCATCGCCCGCTGCTGGCGGACATGCTGGGCAGCCTGGCGCCCAACGGCCTGCTGATTTACGAGACTTTCGCCGACGGCAACGCCGCCTTCGGCAAACCATCAAATCCCGCCTTTTTGTTACAGTCGGGAGAATTGTTGGAATTGGCTAGAATGCATGGATTGCGTGTCATCGCATTCGAAGATGGCGTCGTTAATACACCGAAACCGGCCATGGTGCAGAGGATTTGCGCCGTGAAAGGGGAGTTTCCAAGGGAGGCGGCGCTGTTGCCGTCATTTTGAGCGACCAAAATGCACCACGGGTGCAGGGTATGCTCTACAATCGTCGTTTTAATTCTTATTGCAATTGGTTTCCTATGATTAAGGGTAGCATTGTAGCAATCGTAACCCCGATGCACGCGGACGGCAGCCTCGACTATCCAGGCCTGAACGCGCTGATCGACTGGCATATTGCCGAAGGCACGGACGCCATTGTCATCGTCGGCACCACCGGCGAATCCGCCACTGTCAGCGTGGCCGAGCATTGCGAGCTGATCAAGGCTGCCGTGGAGCGCGTTGGCGGCCGCATTCCGGTGATCGCCGGTTCCGGCGGCAATTCCACCGCGGAAGCCATCGAGCTGACCCGTTTCGCCAAGAACGCCGGCGCCGACGCCTCGCTGCAAGTGGTTCCTTACTACAACCGCCCAACCCAGGAAGGCATGTACCAGCACTTCAAGGCCATCGCCGAAGCGGTGGACCTGCCGGTGATCCTGTACAACGTGCCGGGCCGCACCGTTGCCGACATGAGCAACGACACCATCCTGCGCCTGGCCAAGATCAAGAACATCATCGGCGTCAAGGATGCGACCGGCAATATCGCCCGCGGCTACGACCTGCTGCGCCGTGCGCCGGCCGATTTCGCCGTGTACTCGGGCGACGATCCGACCGCCATCGCCCTGATGATGGCCGGCGGCAAGGGCAATATCTCGGTGACCGCCAACGTGGCGCCGCGCCAGATGCACGAACTGTGCGAAGCCGCGATGGCTGGCGATGCCGCCAAGGCAACTGCCATCAACAACCAACTGCTCCCGCTGCACCAGCACCTGTTCATCGAACCGAACCCGGTGCCGGTCAAGTGGGCGCTGGCGGAAATGGGCAAGATGCCGAAAGGTATCCGCCTGCCGCTGGTGTCGCTGGCAGAGCAGTATCACGAGACCGTCCGCGCTGCCCTGCGTGAATCCGGTGTGCTGAACTAATCTTCTTTTTCACATGACTATTCGCAAGATCGTTTCCCAGACCCCGCAGCGCGGGCTCGTCGTTGGCGCCCTGATGCTGAGCTTGACCGGTTGCGGCATGGTGCAGTCCGTTGTCGGCGAAACCAAGGTAGATTACAAATCGGCCAAGAAGGCCAGCACGCTGGACGTGCCGCCGGACCTGACCCAGCTGTCGAAAGACAACCGCTACTCGCTGCCAAGCAATGACCGCGGCGTGGCGACTGCCTCCGGCTACCAGGCTGCGCGCGGCACCACGCCAGGCGCGCCGGCCGCCAGCAGCAACGAAGTGGCCAGCACCGGCAACAGCGCCGTGCGCGTCGAGCGTTCCGGCAACCAGCGCTGGCTGGTGGTGCAGCAGACTCCTGAAGCGCTGTGGCCGCAGCTGAAGACGTTCTGGGAAGAGTCGGGCTTCACCCTGGCGGTGGACGATGCCACTGCCGGCGTGATGGAAACCGAATGGAATGAAAACCGCGCCAAGATCCCGCAGGACTTCATCCGCAACACGATCGGCAAGGTGTTTGACGGCCTGTACTCGAGCGGCGAGCGCGACAAGTACCGTACCCGCCTGGAGCGCAATCCGGCCGGCGGTACCGAGATCTACATCAGCCACCGCGGCACCAAGGAAGTGGTGACCGGCGCGCAGAACGAGTCGACCATGTGGACCAACCGCAATAGCGACCCGAACCTGGAAGCGATCTTCCTGGCCAAGCTGATGACCAAGCTGGGCGGTACGACCGACGAGGCGACCGCACGTACCTCGGTCGACAATGCGGCAGTCCAGGCGCAGCACGCCGTCCTGGTGGGCGAGGGCGCCGATGCCTTCATCAAGACCGACGAAGGCTTCGAGCGCACCTGGCGCCGCGTCGGCCTGGCACTGGACCGCGCCGGCTTCACCGTGGAAGACCGCGACCGCGTACAGGGCGTGTACTTCGTGCGCTTCGTGAACGATGCCACCGATACCCGAGGCTGGTTCAGCAAGCTGTTCAGCTTCGGCGCATCGGATAAAGAGAAGGAAGCGCAGCGCTACCGCATCTCGGTGCGTTCGGATTCGGTCAATACCACCCAGGTTTCGGTTTGGAATAACCAGAATAAGCCTGAAGCTTCTCCGGTTGGTCAAAAGATCCTGACCCTGCTGCAAGAGCAGCTGAAATAAGGGCGGAAGCCTATTAATAAAAAAGCCGGCGCAAGCCGGCTTTTTATTTTAAGTCGGTGCCAGGTCTGTCAATCGGACATTTTGCGCAGCAAAATGTCCGATTGACAGA
>CAMLSG010000218.1 GCA_946482635.1 uncultured Duganella sp. | reverse complement strand
GCGCCGTCGGTGTTGTCGCCGGTGATGCTGCCGTCGGCGCCGAACACCAGGGTATTCACCGCGCCCGCGGCCTGGGCGCGGACGGTCAGGGACGTGGCCAGCTTGTGCGCTTCCAGCTTGAACGGCACCGTGACATTGGCGCCTTTGCCGCCGGCGGCAATAAAGGCCTGCACCGCGGGGCCGAAGCCGTCCAGCGGGGCCAGCCATTTTTCGTAACTCAGTTGCTGGCCGGTCTGCGCCGCATAGGCCGCGTGGATTTCAGGCGACTTGCTGTGGGCAATCGGGTTGCCGAAGACGCAGTATTTGTCCATCACTCGCTGCTTCCATAGGAAACCTGGACCTTCTCTTCACGGGTAAACACGAACTTCTGCACGATCACCCACAGGTCGTCGCGATCCTTGGAGCGCATATTCGGCGGGAATTTGCCGAATGGCGCGGAACGGCGCACGATGCTGATCGCTGCCTTGTCGAGATCCGGGTTGCCGGAGCTGCGTTCGACCACGGTGCCGCCTTCCTTTTCATACACGCTGCCGTCCTGGAAGATCGGGATGCTCAGCACCACCACGCCGTACAGCTTGCGCCCATCCTTCTGCGGGAAGTTCAGCGTGCCGATATCTTCCACCCGGCGGCGGAAGGCGTTGTAATACATGGCATAGCCGACGCCCTGGGTACTCGGCGACAGGAAAGTCTTTTTCGGCCGCTTGTTCTGGTCCTCGATGGTTTGCGTGATTTCCGCTTCCATGCGCGCGATGGCCTTGCTGCTTTCAATCAGGTCGGCGCCGGTGCGGCTCGGGTCGGTCTGGTTCTTTTCCGACACCGGTGCAGTGGACAAAGGGCTCTTCTTCACCTGCGACAGCAGGTTTTTCTGGCGCTCTTCCAGTTCCTGCATATAGCGTTGGGAAGCCTTGATGCTGTCCCCGGTTTCCATGCGCCGCATGTCGGGCAGCGGCGATTTGGCGCGGCCGGCATCGGCGTTGCCGCCGCCGTCCAGGTCGGCCTGCGCCAGCGCATCGGCCTTCAGCGGCTTGGATGCATGCTTGGCATTGACCAGGATGACTTCAAGGCCGGGGTCGGTTGGCTCGACCTTGAAATCTTTGGGAGCGACGAAATGCACCGTCAGCGCCACGGCATGGAACACCACCGATACTGCGGAGGCGATGACAAGGAACTGGTTTTCTTTGAAATACTTCACGCGCTGGAATCAGAAATGATGCTTTTGAGAATCTTGAATTCTACTTCACTGTGGGCCTGGTTCGGTAACAACCGTCTCGCTGGCGAGCGAAGCCTCCTCCGCATCGGCCTCGGTCGGCTGCGCCGGGTCGGCCGGCGCTTCTTCCTCGTCCAGTTCCGCCTCGGGCTCGGCAGGCAGGGTAATCGAGCCTTCCTGCAGGCGCGTCTCGATGGCCAGGTCGACTTCGTCCCAGCGCAGCACGTCCAGCTTCACGTGTGACCCGCGTGCAACAGACGGCATGCCCGGCATGCGCACGATCAGCGGGATCTCAGCCAGGCGCAGCACTTCATCCTTCAGCACCACGGCTTCGACTTCCTTCGCATTTTCCTGGCCCAGCCAGCGCAGGCACCAGTAACGCTCCATATTCGACTGGAAGTCGGCATAGGCCGCGTAGGCGGCATCGAAGGCCGAGACGATGGCGAACAGGTTGGCATCCTTGTGCTTGAACGGGGCCACCATCGGCGCGGTCACGCCATGCGAGGCGCACGCCAGGATCTGCCACTGGTTGACCAGGTCGGTATAGCGGCGCAGCGGCGAGGTCGACCATGCGTACTGGTCCACGCCCAGGCCCTGGTGCGGCGCGGCCTGCGTCATCATGCGCACCTGCATCTTGGCGGCCCAGCCGCCCACGCCCTGGCCCTGGGTGCGGTAAATGCCGGGCACGCCGTGGTCGTGCATCAGCTTGCCCCAGGTGCTGTTGGCGAAGATCATCAGCTCGGCCACGATCTTGTCCAGCGGCGCACCGCGCTTGCGGCGGCTGATCGTGACGACGTCGTCTTCCACATAGAAGTTGAAATCGACGCGGTTATTCTGCTCCGGCTTCAGGCCGAACGCTTCGCGCTTGACCATACGGCCGGCTTCCAGGTGCTGGGCCCAGCCCCACAGCAAGGTCAGCTCGGCCTTGCGCGGGTAGTCGCCCGCGCCGCTGGCCAAGGTCTGCTCGTTGACCAGTTCATCCAGCGTGTTGTGGCGCAGGTTGTTGGCGATCGGGACCAGTTCGGCTTTCGTCTCGGTCGAGATCACAGACCAGTCGGCCGGGTCGAGCACGGCGTACAGCGACAGGGCCGGGCAAGTCTTGCCTTCGGCCAGGGTGAAAGCGTCGACGATGCTGTCCGGCAGCATGGTGATCTTGTCGCCCGGCATATAGACCGTGGACATGCGGCCGCGCGCGATCTTGTCGATGGCGTCGTCCGGCTTGATGCCCAGGCCAGGGGCGGCGATGTGGATGCCGACGCGCACCTTGCCGTCCGCCTGGTGCACCACGGAGAATGCGTCGTCGATCTCGGTGGTGGTCACGTCGTCGATGGAGAACGCTTCCACCGCCGCCAGCGGCAGGTTGGCCGGCGCCGACGGCACCGGCAGTTCCGGGAAACCATGGCCTTTCGGGAAGTTCTCGAACAGGAACTTGGCCATGTGCAGGTCTTTCGGCGACTTGATGCCGCCGGCCGACAGCATCAGGCGCGCCGGCGTGGTGTGGGCCTCGTTGGCAGCCTGCTCCAGCGCCTTGTATTCGATGGTGTTCTTGTCCGGCTTGAACAGCAGCTGGCTGACGATGTTCTGCATCGATGCCGGCAGCGTGCCCGCCTTCAGCTCCTCGGCATACTGGCCCTGGATGATGGCTTGCTGTTTCTTTTTCTCGATGCCGGCCAGCGCGGCTTTCAGGGTCTGCTCCGGCGCTTTCTTATAGCGGCCGCGGCCCTTCTTGTGGAAGTAGATCGGCGCGGCATGCAGGCTCAGGATCAGGCCGGCCGCTTCCGCCGGCTGCGGGGCGTGGCCGAAATACTCGGCGCCCAGTTCGGCAAAACCGAATTCCTCTTCGCCTGCCACTTCCCACAGGAAGTCCAGGTCGACGTCGGCAGCGATGGCCTTGGCCTGCTCCATCAGCTCGGCCGGCGAAGGCTTGTCGAACTGCAGCATCACATCCTTGGTCTTGACCTTGTTGCGCTTGCCGCTGGCCATTTCAACCTGATAGGCCTCGCCTGCTTGCGACAGCACGCTGCCTACTTTGAAATCGCCGGATTCTTCAAAAAATACATTCATTTCACATTATTCCGTTCAAGCCTGAGGACCGGCGGCAGGAAGACCTCGGTCACCAGCAAAGTTCCTTCATGGCGCCGGTACAGGCAGCGCCGTGCATACAGTAAAGCTTCATCCGGCACCTCGGCGCCGTGCGCCGCCAGTGCGCCGCGGACACGCCGGGCCAGCGGATGAGTCGCGCGCAGCCGCGCAAATTCCAGTTCGCCGCGCCGCACTTGCGGATCGCCGAACAGTGTACTGCCGAGCGAGCGTTCGCCCAGGGCACTGAACAGCGGCCAGTCCGAGGCGTCGGCCGACATCGGCACCACGGTATGGGCGAAGACGACAGGCGTATTATCACACCGCAGCAAAACCTCCCGCTCCCAGACGCGGCCGGGGCGATGGTAGCCGATGATGTTGGCTTCGTCGGCCAGGCAGGTTGCCGTGTCCTGGTGCAGCAATTGCACGCGGAAAGCGCTGCTGTGCGCTTTCAGCTTATTGGTCAGCGAGCCACCGCCGGTCAGCCAGTGGCGGTAAGGGTGCGGGGCGTTTGTCGCGAGCACGTGACCGTGCCAGTTGGCCTGGCGCAGCGATTGACCTTTCATCGAGCCTCGCCCGTGATGCCGCAGAATTCCAGGACTTCATCGAGGTAGTCGGCGTACTCGCTGATGGCGTGGTCGCTGCCCTGCACTACCTTCTGCTTTGCGCCGGCATAGTGCGCCACCATGTCGCGGTAGTCCAGCACTTCGTCGCCGGTGCAGGCAAGCAGGAAGTAGCGTTCCGGCTGCGAGACCTGCGGCACGGCCAGCGCGCGCAGTTCCCCTATATATTCACGCTTGAACTCAAAGGGCTCGTCCGAGTGGTAGGCCGTTGTCACGCCAACGTGCTGGTCGAGGTCGAGCATCGGCACCACGGCGGGATTCAGCAAGACGGCGCGACCACCCAGTTTTTCCGCCATCCAGGTGGCGTAGTAGCCGCCCAGCGACGAGCCGATAATGGTCAGGTCCTCCGCCGGCACGCCGTCCACCAGGCCGAAAGCCAGTTCCATCGCCAGCCTGGGGCTGGCCGGCAATTGCGGACAGATGAATTCCGCGCTGCGGCCAAGCTGCGCCATCCGCTCCCCGGTCAGCCGCGCCTTCATCGACAGCGGCGAGGAACGGAAGCCATGCAGGTACAAAATCATTACTTCAGCGCCTCCAGCAGTTTCTGGTGGACGCCGCCGAAGCCGCCATTGCTCATCACAATAATATGGTCGCCCGGCCTGGCCTGCGCGACGATGGCTTTCACCATCACGTCCAGGTCATCGTAGGCCGAAGCGGTTTCGCCCATTGGCGACAGGGCCTCGCCCAGCTTCCAGCCCAGGGCCTTTTCGCTGCCGAAGCCGAACACCAGGTCGGCATCCTTCAGGCTGCCGGGCAGAGCGTCTTTCATGGTGCCCAGCTTCATGGTGTTGGAGCGCGGCTCCAGCACGGCCAGGATGCGGCCATTGCTGCCGATCTTCTGGCGCAGGCCGCCGACGGTGGTTTCGATGACGGTCGGATGATGGGCAAAATCGTCGTACACGGTCACGCCGTTGACGGTACCGCGCACTTCCATGCGGCGCTTCACGCTCTGGAAACTTCCCAGCGCCTGGGCCGCGACCTCGATCGGCACGCCCACGTGGCGGGCAGCGGCAATCGCGGCCAGCGCGTTGGAGCGGTTATGTTTACCGGTCAGCTGCCAGTTCACGGTGGCCGCCTTGGCGCCTTTGAAAATCACGTCGAAGCTGCCGTCGGCGTGCTCGGCCATGGACCAGTCGGCCCCTTCCGCGCTGCCGAAGGTTTCCTTCTCGCTCCAGCAGCCGCGCTTCAGCACGCGCTGCAGGCTGGCTTCGTCGGCATTGGCGATCACGCGGCCGATGCCCGGCACGGTGCGCACCAGGTGGTGGAACTGGGTTTCGATGGCGCCGATGTCGGGGAAGATGTCGGCGTGGTCGTATTCCAGGTTGTTCAGGATGGCGGTCTTCGAGTGGTAGTGCACGAACTTGCTGCGCTTGTCGAAGAAGGCGGTGTCGTATTCGTCGGCTTCGATGACGAAGAATTCGGAGTTGGCGCCAGGGCCGGTCAGGCGCGCCGAGATGCCGAAGTTCTGCGGGATGCCGCCGATCAGGAAGCCCGGCGCGTAGCCGGCATGTTCCAGGATCCAGGCCACCATCGCCGAGGTGGTGGTCTTGCCGTGCGTGCCGGCGACCGACAGCACCCATTTGTCTTTCAGGATGTGCTCGCCGATCCATTGCGGGCCGGAGATCATCGGCAGGTTGCGGTTCATGATCTCTTCGATCAGCGGGTTGCCGCGCGAGACCACGTTGCCGATCACATATAAATCTGGATTCAGTTCCACCTGCTCGGGGCCGAAACCCTGGATCAGTTCTATGCCCTGCGCTTCCAGCTGCGTGCTCATCGGGGGGTAGACATTGGCGTCGCAACCCGTTACGCGGTGGCCGGCTTCCTTTGCCAGAACGGCAAGGCCGCCCATGAAAGTGCCGCAGATGCCTAGGATGTGGATGTGCATGGTGCAGATAGAAAAGAATTAAGAGCCGGATTTTACCTGATTAAAACCGGTAAACCGGTGTCAGGCACAAGTGCCTGACACCGTCTGCTCATCCGCCATTGGCTCGCGGCTTGGAGACCGTACGGGGTCTGACCCTTGGGTCGGACCCTGGTTTACCGGTTTTAGGTATGATGCAATCATGAACCCCGAGATCAAAACCGAAATCGCCGCCGCCGCCGCCCGCATGATCGCGCAGGATGGCGCCGACTACGGCAGCGCCAAACGCAAGGCTGCCCGCCAGATCCTTGGCGAGTCGCAAGCGCGCGACCTGCAGGACATCCTCCCCGACAATGAGCAGATCGAAGAAGAAGTCCGCCTATACCACGCTCTATATAACGCCGATACCCATCCAGCGCATTTATTCAGATTGCGCGGCCTGGCTTTGCAGGTCATGGAAATGCTGGAACAATACCAACCCTTCCTGACCGGTTCCGTGCTGCACGGCACAGCGGGCATGCACGACGACATCCACCTGCAAGTGTTCGTGGACAGCGCCAAGGAAGTGGAGATTTATTTATTGAACAAGAACCTGCAAATCGAGATTTCGGAATCGCCCCACTTCCGCGGCCCCCGTTTCGACGACGTCGAAACGGTCAGCTTCATGTGGAAAAACGTGGGCGTGCATGTCGAACTGTATGAACAGGACGACCTGCGCGGCGCCAAAAAGAAAAGCGGCGACAAGCTGCTGCGCGCCGACCTCTCGGAAGTACGCACTATCCTCACCAACAGCTCTCACCCAGCACAACAATGAAAAAATTTGCAATATACGCCGTGGTCGCCGTCCTGTTTGGCGGCGCGGGCGCCTGGTACTTCATCCACAGCCAGCCAGCTCCAGCTCCAGCCCCGATCACCACCACCGCCCCCGCCGGGGTGACCAGCCCGGTCGCCGCCATGATGGCTGAAACCTTGCCAAACGATAAAGGCGCCAAGGAAGCGCTAGCGAAATGGAAAGGCAAGAACCTGCTGGTGAATTTCTGGGCGCCGTGGTGCGCGCCGTGCGTGGAAGAGATGCCGGAATTGTCTGAATTGCAAAATTCCGAGCTCGGCAAGAAGGTCCAGGTGATCGGTATCGGCATCGACTCGCCATCCAATATTGCGGAATTCACACAGAAAGTGAAAGTCGCCTACCCCATTTATGTGGCCGGCATGAGCGGCACCGAACTGTCGCGCCAGTTCGGCAACACGCAAGGCGGCTTGCCCTTTACCGTCCTGATCGGTGCTGACGGCACGGTGAAAAAGACTTACCTGGCACGCCTGAAATTCGATGACCTGAAGGCCGACCTGGCGGCCTTAAACTAGCCGAAGATAGTCGCCGAACGACCGTTCTATTAACTTCCGCCAAGCTATTTTCTCTTGCCAATGCTCGTAGATGGCGGCAAAATGCGGAACTTTCGCGGAAAATGGTCAGGGAATCATGGCATCGAACCTGCTGCTACTTAATGGCCCCAACCTGAATTTGTTGGGGACGCGCGAGCCTGAAACCTACGGTGCCAGCACGCTGGCGGACGTGGAACAGGCTGCGCAGGCACAGGCCAAAACAGCCGGTGCACAGCTCGCCTGTTTCCAGAGCAACCACGAAGGAGCGTTGATTGACCGCATCCACGCAGCCCGAACCGAGGGCGTGGATTTCATCGTCATCAACCCGGGAGGCTATACCCACACCAGCGTCGCATTGCGCGATGCACTGGCCGGCGTAGCGATCCCATTTATTGAAGTACACATTTCGAATATTTATCGGCGGGAGGAGTTCCGCCACCATTCCTATCTCAGCGCAATCGCACAGGGGACGATCTGCGGGCTTGGTATCGAGGGATATCGTCTCGCCATCGACTTTGCTTTAAAAAGCAGTTAATCTACCGCGATCTGCGCACATCTAACGCGATGCCGCCCATAAGGCGACATCAAAGTAACCGTCAACATAATAGATAGAACAAGGGAGCCAACAACATGGATCTACGCAAGCTGAAGACGCTGATCGACCTGGTAGCAGAGTCGGACATCGCTGAACTGGAAGTGACCGAAGGCGAAAGCAAGGTTCGCATCGTCAAGTCCGGCGGTCTGGCACAAAACCAGGTCGTGATGATGCCGCCGCAAGCGCCAACCCATTACGCACCTGCTGCCGCTCCTGTCGCAGCACCGGTTGCCGCGCCTGCCGCCGCTGCTCCAGCTGCCGCCGAGCCAACCGGCCACGTTGTAAAGTCCCCAATGGTGGGCACCTTCTACCGCGCTTCCGCACCGGGCAACCCAGCTTTCGTTGAAGTGGGCGCCACCGTGAAAGAAGGCGATACCCTCTGCATCATCGAAGCGATGAAGCTGCTGAACGAGATCGATGCCGACAAGTCCGGCACCATCACCCAGATCCTGGTCGAGAACGGCCAACCGGTCGAATTCGGCCAGCCACTGTTTGTGATCGGCTAAAGCCGGGCCATGGCTGCTGTGGATACCGCGGCAGCCAGCACAATCTCTCCTCCTTTCACAAACATAGAAGCTGCCATGTTTGAAAAAATCCTTATTGCCAATCGCGGCGAAATCGCCCTGCGCATCCAGCGCGCGTGCCGCGAACTGGGCATCAAGACTGTGGTCGTGCACTCCGAAGCCGACCGTGACGCCAAATACGTGAAGCTGGCCGACGAATCCGTCTGCATCGGCCCTGCGCCTTCGGCCCAGTCCTACCTGAATATGCCGGCCATCATTTCCGCGGCCGAAGTCACCGACGCGGAAGCGATCCACCCGGGCTACGGCTTCCTGTCCGAGAACGCGGACTTCGCCGAGCGCGTGGAAAAATCCGGTTTCGTCTTCATTGGCCCGCGCGCCGATTCGATCCGCATGATGGGCGACAAAGTGTCGGCCAAGCAGGCGATGATCAAGGCCGGCGTGCCTTGCGTGCCAGGCTCCGACGGCGCCCTGCCGGATGATCCGAAAGCCATCGTGCAGATCGCACGCAAGGTCGGCTATCCGGTGATCATCAAGGCCGCTGGCGGCGGCGGTGGCCGCGGCATGCGCGTGGTGCACACCGAAGCTGCCCTGCTGAACGCGGTCACCATGACCAAGTCGGAAGCCGGCGCCGCCTTCGGCAATCCGGAAGTCTATATGGAGAAGTACCTGGAGAATCCACGCCACGTGGAAATCCAGATCCTCGCCGACGAACACAAAAACGCCGTCTGGCTGGGCGAGCGCGACTGCTCCATGCAGCGCCGCCACCAGAAGGTGATCGAAGAAGCGCCGGCACCGGGCATCCCACGCAAGCTGATCGAAAAGATCGGCGACCGTTGCGCCGAGGCTTGCCGCAAGATCGGCTACCGCGGTGCGGGCACCTTCGAGTTCCTGTACGAAAACGGCGAGTTCTATTTCATCGAAATGAACACCCGCGTGCAGGTTGAGCACCCAGTGACCGAAATGATCACCGGTATCGACATCGTGCAGGAACAGATCCGCATCGCCTCCGGCGAAAAGCTGCGCTTCC
>CAMLSG010000217.1 GCA_946482635.1 uncultured Duganella sp. | reverse complement strand
CCGCGCTATGCGGGCTTGCTGGCGGTGTGGCGCACGCCGCAGCGCGAAACCCAATGCCACTTTTCCACGCCGATCGGCACCACCATCAATGTGCTGGCCTATTTGAAGGAAGCGCCGGTGATTGCCTCCAGCAAGCGCGAACTGCGCGATGCGAGCATCGGCACGGTGGCCGGCTATTCCAATGGCGAAGAATTCGACGGACTGGTACGGCGTGGCGTGCTCCACGTACAGGAGGGCGTTAATGACGAGACCAACCTGCGCAAGCTTCTCAGCAAACGGTTCGATGCGATGGTGATCGAGAAGCGCGTGTTGCGCCACTTGCTCGCCGGCCCCCATTTCACCCGCGCCGAACGCGACCGCATCGCCTTCTCGGATAACCTGTTCCACGAACGCACTGTCCACATCTGCTTCCAGCGCACGCCTGCCGGCCAGGCGCAACAGCGCGCCTTCAACGACGCCGCCCGCGACATCGATCTCTCGAAATTCGAACGCGATTACCTGCGCCGCCTTGATACTGACCGCCCCACGGTCAACTAAGCCTTGCGCCGTTCGACGAGTTCGAAGATTGCCATTCCGGCCAGCATGGCGACAAAGAAAATCCAGGGCTTTCCACCGCCCGTAGCCAGCGATGTGATGACAGGGCCGGGACAGTAGCCGGCCAGGCCCCATCCGATGCCGAAGGCCAGGCTTCCCAGTACCAGCCGGCGATCGATATCGCGCGCTGTTGGCAGGCTGATTGGTGCGCCGAGGATGGCGCGGGTGCGCTTGCCTGCGATGTGGAAGGCAATCGTGCCGACCAGTAGCGCGCCCACCATGACGAACGCCATCGCAGGATCCCATTTGCCGAAAATGTCCAGGAAGCCCAGCACCTTGGCGGGGTTCGTCATGCCTGAGACGACCAGGCCCAGGCCGAAGATCAGCCCGGCCAGCAAGGAAGTGAGCGTGCTCATAGCAGCCCCCGCACCACGGCGACGGTTGCAAAGCCGGCCGCCATGAATGTAAGGGTGGCAGCCAAGGATCGCGGCGAGAAGCGCGACAGCCCGCAGATGCCATGGCCGCTGGTACAGCCGGAAGCGTAGCGCGTGCCCAGTCCGACCATCAGGCCGGCGACAACCAAGGTGCCGACGCCGGCGTCAACCTGTGCCGCGGGTAATACGGTGAACACGCCATAGAGCAGGGGAGCTGCCACCAAGCCGGCCAGGAAAGCAATACGCCAGCCTGCGTCGCTGCCGGAACCCGGCTGGCGCGCAAAGGCCTGGCCAAGCAGACCGCCAAGGATGCCGCTGATGCCGGCAATCCGCCCGTTGAGCAGCAAAAGCATCGCCGCTCCCAGGCCAATCATGATGCCGCCTATCAGCGGCGCGTAGTAAGCGCTCATTTCGCTACTCCTTTGGACAGTAAAGTTTGTACAGCACCTGCAGCACCGCCATCGCCTCCGCGCTGGCAATGCTGTAAAAAATCTGCTTGCCTTCGCGCCGCGTGGCAACCAGTTCGCCGTTGCGCAGCACGGTCAATTGCTGCGACAAGGTGGGCTGTGCGATTCCGGTTGCCGCTTCCAGCTCGCCGACCGAGTGCTCGCCCTGCACCATCTGGCAAAGCAGCAGCAGGCGATCCTGGTTGGATAGGGACTTCAACAGCCCGGACGCGCGGCCGGCAGCGGCCTGCAAAGCAACGGGATCAATCTTCATATTATATAAAAATGTATATTATAAGCCGAAATAAAAGCCGGGCACGCGGGCCCGGCTGGCCGAAGGGCAGGAGCCCTTAGCCGTGTTTCTTGATAAATGCGGCGATCCGTGGGCAGACCATTTCGCGCCAGCGGCGGCCGGAGAAGATGCCGTAGTGGCCGGCGCCCGGGACTACGAAGTCTTCCTGCATATTGGCTGGAATGCCGGAACACAGGTCGTGTGCAGCCTGGGTCTGGCCGGCGCCGGAAATATCATCCAGCTCGCCTTCGACAGTCAGCAGCGCGACGTTCGTGATGTCCTGCGGACGCACGAACACGCCATCCACTTCCCAGGTGCCCTGAGGCAGGCGGAACTCCTGGAACACGGTCTTGATCGTGTCGAGGTAATACTCGGCCGGCATGTCCAGCACTGCATTGTATTCGTCGTAGAACTTGCGGTGGCTTTCCGCCGGTTCGTCGTCGCCGCGCACCAGGTGCATGTAGAACTCACGGTGCGACTGCGCGTGGCGGCCCGGGTTCATGGCGATAAAGCCCGCATGCTGCAGGAAGCCTGGATACACCTTGCGGCCAAAGCCCGGATAGTTGGGCGGCACCGCATAGATCACGGTGTTTTCGAACCAGGAGAACTTCTTTTCCACGGCCAGGTTGTTGACCTGGGTCGGTGACCGGCGCGGATCGATCGGGCCGCCCATCATCGTCATGGTCTTCGGCAGCATCGGATCCTTGGCGGTTGCCATCAGCGAGATGGCCGCCATCACCGGCACGGTCGGCTGGCAGACGGAAATCACATGCAGGTTCGGGCCGAGCAGGCGGATGAATTCCTGCACATATTTCACGTAGTCGTTCAGGTGGAACGGACCTTCCGACAGCGGTACCAGGCGCGCGTCGATCCAGTCGGTAATGTAGACGTCGTGTTCCGACAGCAATGCCTGCACGGTATCGCGCAGCAGCGTTGCATGGTGGCCGGACAGCGGCGCCACCAGCAGCACGGTCGGCTGCTTGAGGGCCTTGACCTCCTTCTCGCTCAAATCCTTGCGGAAGTGCAGCAGTTTGCAGAAGGGCTTGTTTTCCACCACGCGTTCGTCGATGTGGACTTGCTTGCCATTGACCACAGCCTGTTTGATGCCGAACTCTGGCTTCTCGTATTCCTTGCCCAGGCGGTACATCAATTCGTAGCCCGCGGCGATACGTTGCGAGAACGGTGTGTGCGCAAATGGCGAAACAGGATTGGTGAACAGCTTGGACGAGGCTTCAGCCCACTGCATCAGTGGATGCAGGAGCGAGCGTTGCATTTCGTGCAATTGGTAAAGCATAGTGATGTCCCGCCGAAAATTGTGGCAATGCGCAAAGATGGTTCAATTATAGGCCATTTATACATGACCTACAGCATTCCGCAATACCTTCCAGAAAGTACATAAATAAGGGCTAACACGCCATGATTCCAACATAATACGAGGACAAAAACAAAAAAAGCAGCGTTTCCGCTGCTTTTTTGTAGGATGCGTCCGAAGGACCGGTCGGATCAGTCGAACACCGGGGTTTCCACGCCCAGCACCTTGTGCAGTTTTGGCGACGTGGTGGTGTATTGCATGTGGATCTTCTTGTCCGGGAAGATATATGGTGCAGCGCCGAAAGCGGCCAGCGCGGCTTCGTGGAAGCCCGACAGGATCAGCTTTTTCTTGCCTGGGTAGGTGTTGATGTCGCCCACGGCGAAGATGCCCGGCACATTGGTTTCGAACTTCTCGGTCGACACCACTTTGAGCTGCTTGCGCTCGATGTCCAGGCCCCACTCGGCAATCGGGCCCAGCTTTGGCGACAGGCCGTAGAACACTAGCAGCATGTCCAGCGGCACGCGGCGGGTCACGCCGTCGGCGCCGGTCACGCGCAGTTCGCTCAGCTTGTCGTCCTTGGTTTCGATGCCCGACACCTGGCCGATGATCAGCTGCATCTCGTACTCTTCGCACAGCTGCTTCATCTTGGCCACGGAAGCAGGGGCGGCGCGGAAGTCTTCACGGCGGTGCAGCAGCACCACGGATTCGGCCTTGCCGACGAAGTTCAGGGCCCAGTCCAGCGCGGAGTCGCCGCCGCCGCAAATGACCAGGTTTTTGCCTTCGAACATGGCAGGGTTCTTCACGCGGTAGAACAGCTGCGAGCCTTCGAAGGCGTCGATGCCGTCAACCTTCATGGTGCGCGGCTGGAACGAACCGACGCCGGCAGCGATGAAGATGGTCTTGGTGATGAACTTGGTGCCCAGCGAGGTCTCGACGTCGAAGCGGCCGTCTTCGCGCTTCTGCACGACGGTCACTTCCTGGCCCAGGTGGTAGGTCGCGCCGAACGGCTCGATCTGCTTCAGCAGGCCGTCGGTCAGTTCCTGGCCGGTGCACGATGGAATGGCTGGAATGTCGTAGATCGGCTTGTCCGGGTACAGTTCCACGCACTGGCCGCCAACGGCGCTCAGCGAGTCGATCACGTGGGCTTTGATCTCCAGCAGGCCGAGTTCGAAGACCTGGAACAGGCCGACCGGGCCGGCGCCGATGATGACTGCATCGGTCTCGTGGAGACCGCCTGGTGGGGTGCTGACGACATTCATAATGATTCTCATTCCATCTGAATAAGCGAACACCGCGTCAGGCGCGGTGTTGCACGGTGAATAACAGGCTGCTGGAAGCGATTAACGCTTCAGCAAGTGGGCCTTTTCCTTGACGTCCTTGAACTGCTCGGCTTCCGGCAGGGCAGGCTTGGTCTTGGTGATAGAAGGCCAGTTGCGCGACAAGTCAGCATTGATCTTGATGTATTGCTGCTGGTCGGACGGCACGTCTTCCTCAGCGAAGATGGCGTTGACCGGGCACTCGGCCACGCACACGGCGCAGTCGATGCATTCGTCTGGGTCAATGGCCAGGAAGTTCGGGCCTTCGCGGAAGCAATCTACCGGGCAAACATCGACGCAATCGGTATAGCGGCAGGCGATGCAGGATTCGGTGACAACGTGGGTCATAACAGTCCTATCTATGTTGGAGCGCTGGAAAAAGCTCAGCAAAGCACTGTATTTTAAGGCAATCCGCTATTTCTCACAATTCGGGCTTAGATACAATCTAAATAAGCAAATTCGTGGCGTGACTCTAACAATCTTGATTTCAGGCGGCGGAACGGATCAAATCGAGCAGATTTTGCCAGGGCGGGGCGCCGGTCTCGACAAAACTTATGCTATGTCGTCGACGGCCATCATCGGCCGTGATAGTCCAGTGCCCCAAATCGGCGCCAATCGGGGGCGAAAAATTTTCGGGGGACGCGAAAAAACCACTGGAGACGAGGGCCGTCTCCAGCGCCGGACCGGCTGGGCTTGCATCCGTGTCAACTTCAAAGTGCTGGCTGAGGCCGGCAAAGCCGCCCGCGCCGGTCGCGGTGATCTTCATTTTTCGATGGCTACCTCCCCGTGATGGGTAGTGTAATTCTTGCACCAGGCCGCCAAAGCCTGGCGCTCGGCATCGAGCACGCCTTCCAGGTCGAAGTATTCGGCATGGTTCATGGTACCGCAGCAGGCGCGGCGGTCCTGCCGCGCGTCGGGGGCATCTTCCACCATGGCCGGAAGTTCCAGGTTTTGTGGCTGGTCCTCGGTCAGCGGCACCGGCGACACCACCACCTCGCGCAGGGCGAAGCGGTTGCGGATGAAGTTGGCGTAATCGACCGGCTTGCCGTCTTCCTGTGCGATGCGCAGCATCTGGTTCACCACGTCGGCATACTTGGCGTTGGCGTCCGGCGCCGCCACAAGCGCGCGCAGCACCAGGCTGCAGAGGTAGCCTGCCACGCCGTGCAGGCAGGCGGCATCGTCGCGCAGGCCAGGGGCGCGTTCGAAGGCGAAGATGTCGGCCAGGATGTCATAGATGGCGCCGGTGAACACTTGCGAGATCGCGTGCACTTCATTGCCGGTTTCGGACAGCTTGAGGTCGTTGTCCGCATTGCGCAGTCCGTTCGGCCGGCCCAGCGCCAGGCCGAATTGTTCCGCCATATCGGCCAGGAAGGTCTTGTCGTGCAGGTCGGCCTTCGTTTGCGCGATCACGGCTTCAACTTGGTCCAGCTGGGACAAGGCCAGGAAGATCGCCGTCAGGTCGCCGAACGATTCATGCAGGCCGCCTGTTTGCGGTGGCGCGCTGTTCAAAATCCATTTCGGTTTCAGCCCGTCCAGCACGGCGTGCCCGGTTTCGTGCGACACGATATCGAAGGAACGGCAAGTGAACACGCGTCCGGCCGCGCCGGTCGGCACGAAGTCGCCAAACTTCAGCGCGCGGTCATTGCGGCTGTAATAAGCGTTCATCACATTCGGCAGTCCATGCGGGAACACCTGCAGCGGATCGGTATTGCTGCTGCTGTTCCAGGCCCATGGCAGGGGCGCGCTCCGGTCGGCGCGCGACAGTACGCGCTGGTACATGGTCAGGGTCGAACGCACCACGGCAAAGGCATGCACTGCGTCGAACTGGTCGGTGTCCGGCGCCATGATGAAGTCGCCGAAGGCGTTCGGGCTGACTGGCGCGATGCCGGGCTGGCCATAAGTAATGCGGGCATCGCGCGGACCTTCCAGGATCACCCCTGGCAGGAAAATCTTGCGTGTGCCGAGTTCGCTGACCGAAGGATCCTGTTTCCAGATCAGCACGCGTGCACCGGCGGGCGGTGCTGCGGAGGGACGCGTTGGCAGCGCGGTATCTTTCAGGCGTGGCAGGCTGGGCTGCTGTAGCAGTTGCGCCGACTTGCGGTGCGCGCGGTACAGGGCGGATGGCGTCGGCACAAAGCTGACAGGCAAAGTCATGCACATGTTCTCATCCATGATCACTCTCCCAAGGGCGGTTGAATGACCATGGTTACCCTGTCTGCGGCATGGCCCTTTGATCCAGCACAAAGGTGCGTGCGTTAAAATAGCGCCTTTTGTGCTTTTTGATTAGCAGAGTATGGCCGATATCAACATCACCCAGGCCCACAACCTGGAACCAGCGCAAGCGCGCGCAGCAGCAGAACAGGTCGCACAACGTATTGCCAAGGAATTCGACCTGGCCTGCCAATGGCATGGCGACACCCTGAAGTTCGGTCGCAGCGGCGTGGAAGGCACGCTGACCCTGGCCGACAGCGCCGCCCATATGAATATCAAGCTCGGCTTCCTGATGGGTGCCTTCAAGAGCGCCATCGAAGGCAAGGTGGCCGAGAAGATGCGCTCGGTATTCGCTCCGGCTTAAGCGGCCTTGGTGGGATCGCCCACCGTTTCGTTCAGCGCCACCGCAGTGCGCACCAGTTCCAGGACGGTTGCGCGCTCGAGTGGCGTTTCCTTGCGCAGTTCCAGCGTGCGCAGTTCATACTTGCCGCCGCCGGCCATTCGCGGCTCGATGTGCAGCAGGCGCTTGCCGCGCCAGAAGCCGAACAGCACGCGCTCTTCTTCAGCGCGGATCAGCAGCACGGGCCCGTTGCTGAAATAGACCAGGTGGGTCCATTTGATGCGCTCTTCCAGCTCCGGTGCTGCTTCCTTGACTGCCGCCCGCAGGGCCTCCACGAACTCGCGCTGCCAGCCTGACAGCGCTGCTACGTAGGCATCCGGATTCGCAGCCGGCACGACCTTTTTCACCACTCCCTCCATTGCTCGGTGATGTCGCCATCCGTCGCCAGACCGGCCTGGTTTGCCGCGCGTTCAATCAGCTCGCACAGGTCTTCGCGCTGGCCGGTTTCGATCAGGCTGCCGCCGCATTCGTTATTCAGTTCGTTCAGTGCGAGGACGGTTTTTTTGACTACTGCCAAGATGGCTGATTCGCCCCGCGCACCTGCCATCGCCGCCAGGAAGTCGTCGATGATGCGGCCGCATTCATCCACTTTCTCCAACGGGTAGTAGGGCTCGTCCATGTCGGCTACATAGTCGCGCATGTCTTCGAGAATGCTGTCTTTGAGTTCGTTCATTGTTTCTCCAGGAAGCGATGTAAAACGTAGGCGTCGACCAGGCCAAGTTCGCGATGACGGAAAGCTTGCGGCAAGGTGCCTGCGATATTGAACCCAAGCTTGCGGTACAGCGCCATCGCGGGCGCATTGGTGCTGACGACGTAATTGAACTGCATGGCCAGGAAGCCTTCTCGTAGCGCTTGCGCCAGGCTGTGCTCGACCAGCGCGCGGCCGATGCCTTTGCCTTGCGCCTGCGCGGCGACGGCGTAGGTGGCGCTGGCGACGTGAGCGCCGTGGTCGGGATAGTTGGCGCCCATCTTGTACATGCCAAGAATTGTGTCGCCAGTGCAGGCAACGTAGGCCGGGTGGCTGCTGAACCAGTGCAGTTGGAACGTGGACTTTTCGAATCCTGCGCCAAATGGGAACGCATCTCCGCTGGACAGCAGCGGCTGGAAAATGTCCCACATCGCGTCAAGGTCGCCGGGTTCGGCGCGTCGGATTTCAGGTGTCATGCGTTGGAGTTGGCTTGTAAGAAGCGCAACTCTAACATGCCTGGTAGAAGATGTACCGCGCCCTGGCGCCGGCGTGCACGTTGGCGCCGTGCGCGAGCAACAGCGTTGCGCGAACGTCGCCCGTCAAAGCGCGTTCCGCCACTTGCGACCAGAACTGCGTGCGGCCAATGCGCGCCATGGTTTTGCACATCGCCCAGAATTCGCGGCAGATGCGGCGGTCAAGATAAGCGAGGGCCGCGCGTTCCAGCCGGCCAATTGTGCTGGCGTTGAGCGGCAGGTGAGCCAGCCAGCGCCACAGGCGTTCTTTCAGGTATCCGGAACGGAAGTGGTAAGGATCGGCCAGCAGGAACTGCACCGCCGCTTCCAGGGCGCTGTGGTCGCCGCTGCGCACGCGCTCCAGCGTTGCCGCACCGCCGGGGAAGCACAGGCTGTCGTAGCGCGCATAAAACTCCTCACAGGCCGCCTGCCATTCGGCGCGCAGCGTTGGCGAAGCGTCGCGCTCGAGCACCAGCGCGTTGATTCGCGCCAGCAGCCGGTTGACTTCCTTCGAGTTTTGCGAGATACGTTCGAGGCTATTCATACAGATCGCAGGATATCAGACCGTGCGCAGGGAGGCTGTCCTCTTCAGCATGGTCTTGACGATGATCTTGTGCAGCGGCGTGACTGGCAGCATGTACAGGCGCCCCATCCAGTTATGCACATGGATGACGGTGGTGACGCTGACCGCGCCAAGCGGCGCCTTGCAGACGGACAGCACTACGTCCAGGTGCTTGTCGGAGTCGCCCAGTAGCACTTCATCATGCGACAGGTAGATCAGGGAGAAAATGCCGACGCGGTCGCCGACGCGATATCCGGATGCTGGCTTTGCACCGCCAAGTGCGCCCAGGTGGCCCAGGTTCTTCAGGCCGGCCAGTCCGACCAGCCAATTGCGCAACGCCATCAGCCGGTTTACCCAGCCGGGAGTCTGGCTTACGACGTGCAGGTAAAGCTCCAGGGCGCAGATGTCTGCGCCCGGCGCCGCGATCCGGTAGCAGTCGTGAAAGTAGGCACCAGGCAGGCGCAGGCTTGCCTGGCTGCCCGCAGGGGCTGTACCGGGAATGACTGCGCCGCGCTTCACTTGCGAAGCAGCGCCCACAAGGAATAACCGCCAGCCACGGTGCCGACCGGAACGTTGAACAGCGCAATAATGCTGAAGATGATCAGGGG
>CAMLSG010000216.1 GCA_946482635.1 uncultured Duganella sp. | reverse complement strand
GGTGCAGCAAGACGGTGTGACTGCCCTGCAGTCCATTCGCCGCACCGGTGTCGTATGGCATCGAGTGGAGCGCCCCAGTCCTAAAGGCTCTTCGATGACAATCCCGCCGTGCTTGCATCTTTCGCGCTCGCCTCGCCAGGAGGCCGTGCAATGAGCGCCACCGAATCCAAACCAGTCACTACGCGCGCCGAATTGATGGAGCGCCTGCGCAACAGCTCGCGCCAGGAAGTCGTTCTGGGCGAAATGCAGCGCCTTGGCTTCTGGCCTGCCAATACCGGCCAGCCCACCGAACTGGAAGAAGTGGTCAAGCGCGAAGCGGAACTCAGTAGCGCCCTGCATCGCCTCGGGCAGGAACTGCGTTCCATCCAGGACCCGGAACAGGCTCTCAAGGCGATGCGCAAGGAGCGCCTGGCCAAAGCGCGGCAACGACGTGAAGAAACCCGCCAGAAACGCGCACGCGAGCGTTTTGAGCGCGCGACCGCCTGGCACCAGCGGCAGTCGACCGAGCTGCTGTACCTGGGCGAAGGCGTTTCCGCCGGTCTGAACCACGCCGAGAGCAACGCCGAGAAGCTGGCGCGCTGGTCGCTGCCGGCAATGAACAACGCGAGCGAGCTGGCAAGCGCCATGGGCGTTACCCTGCCTGAGCTGCGCTTCCTGAGTTTCGAGCGCCGCGTCTCGCGCATCAGCCACTACCGCCGCTTCGCGATGCCGAAGAAGACCGGCGGCGAACGCATCATCTCGGCCCCGATGCCGCGCGTGAAGCGCCTGCAATACTGGGTGCTGGACAACATCCTGGCCAAGGTGCCGCTGCATCCTGCCGCGCATGGCTTCATTCCCGGCCGCTCGATTGTCAGCAACGCCCAGCCCCACGTAGGCAAGTCCGTGGTCATCAACCTGGACCTGAAGAATTTCTTCCCTTCCATCAGCCTGCCGCGCATCAAAGGCGTGTTCAGGGAGCTTGGCTACAGCGAACAACTGGCGACAACCCTCGGCCTGATTTGCACGGAAACGCCGGTTGAAGAAGTCAGCGTGGACGGCGAAAAGTTCTTCGTCGCGACCGGCGAGCGGGCCCTGCCCCAGGGTGCGCCGAGCAGCCCGGCCCTGACCAACATCCTGTGCCGCCGTCTTGACGCGCGCGTGCAAAGCTGCGCCGCCAAGCTTGGCTTCACCTATACCCGCTATGCCGACGACCTGACATTCTCCGGCGATGCCGCTGCGCGCAAGCTGGCCGGCAAGCTGCTGTGGCGCGTCAAGCAGATCATTGCCGACGAAGGCTTCACGCCGCACCCGGACAAGCAGCATGTCATGAGCGATGCGCATTGCCAGAGCGTGACCGGCATTGTGGTCAACAAGAAGCTGTCGCTCGACCGCGATACCTTGCGCCGCTTCCGCGCGACCCTTTTCCAGGTCGAAAAGGATGGCCCGGCCGGCAAGCAGTGGAACGGCAATGAAAACGTGATCGATGCGCTCGAAGGTTACGCGCAGTTCATCAAGATGGTCGATGCTGCAAAAGGCGCGCCATTGCTGCAACAGGTGCGGGCAGCGCGCGCGAAATGGATCTCACAGGCTCCTGCCGCAAGTGCACCTGCCGTGCGCCGCAGCAGCGGCTTCCGCGCCTTGTCCGCACAGGGCAAGGAACCGTGGGCAGGCTTCTGGCAGGCTGCAATACCTGCTGCGCCCGTACTGGAGAAAACTCAGGAACAGTTGACGCAGGCAAAAGCCGCTGCAAAGCAAAAGCCTGCCGCAACCACAAGCCCGCCTTCACGGCCTTCGGCACGGCCGGCTGCCGCGCCGCAGCCGGCCGCTCGAGAAGGCCGCGGGATGTTCACCGGACGTCCATGGGTGGCCATCCTCATCCAGATTTACTTTGCCATCACCCTGTGCCTGAACTTCCGCACGCCGATTCCATTCGTCGCTGCCGTCGTGTTGGCGGTGCTGGCATGGCGGAATTACAGCGCAGGATGGCCGCGCTATTTCTTCACGATGTTCGTAGCGGTGATTGCGACAGTAGTACTGCGGCACGCCTGAGACGAAAAAAAAAAACCGCCAGGTCACCCTGGCGGTTCTCGTTCAGTTCCCGACGGCTTATTCAGCCACGTCGGTACCCACGTTGATCGCAGCGTAAGCGCGCATTGCCGCCTTGGCTTCCACGCTGCCCACGCCATACAGTTCCTGTGCTGCCGCCACCACGGCCGCACGTGCGTCAGCGTAGGTGGAGCCGGAGGTCAGCTTGGTGGTGTTGGCCTTGAACCAGATGCGGTAGGCCTTGTCGATGCCGATACCGGTCATGTTCTTCGGAGCCTGGGTCAGGTATTGCGAGTAGTAGTCGCTGGTGGACACCGAGCTCGAACCCATGGCCAGGAAGTAGAACATGCGGTTGTTAGGACCGCTGCTGTAGTGCGGATCCAGGCGCTTCAGGGAAGTGCTCCATGCGTTCGGGCTCTTGCCGTCCTTGCTTGGCTTGTACAGCCAGCGCAGCGGCGTACCGGTCTTCGAGATTTCCTTGCCCATCATCCAGTCGTTGCCGGCATTGACGACGCTGCCGGTGCCGCCGTTGCGTGCGTAAGCTTCGACTGCTTCGCCGTTGATGTCGGACGAAGATTCGTTCAGGCCGCCGGACTCGCCGCGGTAGGTCAGGTTGGAGGTTGCAGCGGTCACGCCATGGCCCATTTCGTGGCCGATCACGTCGATCGAACCCAGGCTATAGAAGCTGGAGCCGTCGCCGATGTACATGCACTTGCAGGAATCGGTGTAGAAGGCGTTGTCGTAAGCGGTGCCCACGTGAACAGCGATATAGGTCGCGGTGTTGTTACCATCCAGCGACTTCCAGCCCAGCACGTTGTTCATGGTGTCGTAGGTGTTCTGCAGGCCCCACAGCGCATTCACGGCAGCGGTCTGGCCGTTGGCGTTGGTGGTGCTGCCGCCGCTGATGTAGTTCTGGCCATCGCCCCATACGTTGGTGCTGTTGGTGTAGATCACGCCAGGAGTCGGGTTGGAAGTCGAAGCGTGGTTGGCGTTGGTGATCGCCGCGCCGCCGAACTGGCCGCCGACGCCGCGTGTCGAATCCAGCATCTGGTAGGTGGTGCCGGACAGGGTGGTCTGGATCGGCACGTCGCCGTTGTACTGGCTATGGCCGGTGCCCACTACGCTCTGTACCATGCTCCACTGGTCCAGCAGGCTGCCGTCTTTGGCGTTCACGATGGTGTTGTGGAATACGGCTTCCTGGCCTTTGGTCATGCGGGTCTTCACCAGGTAGGCGAGCTGGTAGCTGCTTACCACGTCTTTCACGTCCAGCGCATTCAGGTCGGCTTCGGCCTTGTTTTCGGCGCCGGCTGCGCGCACGGTCGTCATGACCGGGAAGATGATCAGTTCAGCGGAAGGTGGATCGATGTGGCTGGCGGCAGCCGGCAGGGTCGCCATTGCTTTGGAAATGGCGGCGGTGCCGGACAGGGTTGGCTTCACGTCGAAGCGCTTGGCCGACAGGCTGGCGCGGCGGTCGGTCACCGATTCGCCAACAATATTGCCGCCCTTGTCGGTCACGACCACGGACTCGGATTCGAAGATGCGCACGCCCTTGTAGGTGTGGTTCATGCGGCTGATTGCCTGGCCCGAAGCGCCTGGGTGCTGGGAGGCGATGCTGTAGCCATGGTCGGCATCCAGGCCGAATTTGCCGCGCTCGCCGTTCAGGGTTGCCAGCAGGCGCGCCTTCTCCTGGGCGGAGAATGCGACTGGGCTGGCCATCATGCTGGCGGCGCCAGCTTGTGCTGCTACAAGCGTGATCGCTGCTGCGATCAGGGTCTTGCGAATCTTCATTTTTGCTCCATTAGTCCCGTGATTGTCTTGTGTTTTGTCGTCCGGTTTCTCCGGCTCGAATACCAACACTAGCTAGGTTGCATGGAGCTAGTCAACGTTTCTACAAAATTGAGACAACTTTCTGTTGTATGTCTGTTTTGAGACTTTCGAAAGGAAAAGGCCTGCCCTGCCTTCATTGCGCAAGGACAGGCCCTGGCCAACAGGTGCGCGTCAGTGCGGCACCATTCCGGTAAACACGTAGGCCTGCAGGACCGTCATCAAGCCTACGATGGCGGCAAACAGAAGGCTATGTTTGAGCGTAAAGCGGAACAATTCGGATTCCCGCCCGACCAGGCCAGTCGCAGCGCAGGCAACCGCAATCGACTGCGGCGAGATCATCTTGCCGGTCACGCCGCCGGTGGTGTTCGCGGCTACCAGCAGCGTGTCGGAAACCCCGACCTGGTGCGCGGTCGTATTCTGCAGGGAGCAGAACAAGGCATTCGATGAAGTGTCGGAGCCGGTCAGGAACACGCCCAGCCAGCCGAGGAAAGGCGAGAAGAACGGGAACGCCGCGCCGGTGCCGGCCAGCACCAGTGCCAGCGTGGACGACATGCCCGAATAATTGGCGACAAACGCAAACGCCAGCACCAGGCCAATCGACAGCACCGGCCGGCGCAGTTCAAGCACGGTGTCACGCAAGGCGCGCAAGCCATTGCCCAGGCTAAAGCGCAGCAAGACCATCGACAGCAGGGTCGAGATCAGGATCGCCGTGCCGACTGCCGAGATCAGGTCCAGCTTGAAAATCGCTTCGTATGCTTTAGGTGCGGCGACGATCGGCGTCATCTTGATGACCATCATGTCCAGGTAAGGCACGTGGAACTTCAGGACCGTTCCGGCCAGCGCTCCCTTGGCCGCAAACAGCGCCTTGAACTGAGGCAGGCTCCACACTGTCACCACAGCGGTCAGCAGGCCAAACGGCGCCCAGGCACGCACCGTTTGCGCAGTGCTGTACGGTGATTTGCTGCGGCTGCGCGGCTCGCTGCCGCCTGCAGCTGCGCCGCCGAAAGGCGACAGGGCCGCCGTGCCGCCGCCCATCGAAATGGCGCTGCGGGCTCCCGCCTTGGCGCTGGCGGGTTGCCATACCTTGAGGAAGCCGGTCAGGGCGCCCAGGCTGACGAGGGCAGAAGTGATGTCCGGCAGTTCAGGGCCAATGTAGTTGGAGGTGATGTACTGCGTGATCGCGAAACTGCCGCCCGCCACCAGCGCTGCCGGCCAGGTTTCCTTGATGCCGCGCTTACCGTCCATCATGAACACCAGCCAGAACGGGACCAGCAGCGACAGCAGCGGCAGCTGGCGGCCTGCCATGGCGCCGATGTTCATCGCATCGAGGCCGGTGACCTGCCCTGCCACGATAATCGGAATGCCCATGGCGCCGAATGCGACCGGAGCGGTATTCGCAATCAGGCACAGGCCGGCCGCATACAGCGGGTTGAAACCCAGTCCGACCAGCAGCGCCGAAGTGATCGCCACCGGTGCGCCAAAGCCTGCCGCCCCTTCCAGGAAGGCGCCGAAGGAAAAGCCGATCAGCAGCATCTGCAGCCGCTGGTCGTCCGTAATCGACACCACAGACGCGCGGATGATCTCGAGCTGGCCGGTGCGCTCAACGACCTTGTACAGGAACACCGCACTGATAATGATCCAGGCGATGGGCCACAGGCCGTAGGCGAAGCCGAAGCCGGCTGCGGCAAGCGCCTGCGGCACCGGCATGCCATACGCAAAGATGGCGACGGCCAGGGCCAGTGCCAGCGTCACTGCGGCGGCGATATGGCCTTTGATGCGCCAGACAGCCAGCGCGATGAAAAAGAAAAGAATGGGAATGGCGGCGGCTAGCGCCGACAGCCATAGGCTGCCCAATGGGGCATAAATCTGGTTCCAGGTTTGCATGGGTACTCTCCTCCAAGTTATGAAATTCTTATGGGTCCAACAAATCCTTACTCCGCCTGCCCCCTTTCCCGCAGCAGCTCGGAAAGGCTGCGGCGTGCAGGCACCAACGGCTCGCGGTGGCGTGTCCACCCCATTTGTGCGGACGGTGTGAAAGCGCGCAACCGGGTCGCCAGCCAGCGGAACCAGCGATACGCCAAAGGGCGCGCGAAGGCGCCGCTCCAGAAACGCCACACCAGCTGTTCCCCGCGGCTGAAGCTTGCGCCCTGCCCACGCAGCGGTTGGTCGACCTGCTGCTCCGGATCGCGGTTAGCCTCGGTACGCAGCCGCACGAGCAGGGAAGGAATCGGTATGCGCACCGGACACACTTCGGCACAGGCGCCGCACAGGCTGGACGCCGTCACCAGGTCGGCGGTCTCCTCCAGGCCCAGCAAATGCGGCGAGATGATCTTGCCGATCGGCCCCGGGTAGGTAGTGCCGTATGCATGCCCGCCCACACGTTCATAGACCGGGCAATGGTTCATGCAGGCACCGCAGCGAATGCACTGCAACGTGGCGCGCAACTGCTGGTCGGCATAGGCCTGGGAACGGCCGTTATCGAGCAGCACCACATGCATTTCGCGCGGGCCATCCAGTTCGCCGGCGCGGCGTGGGCCGGTGATCAGGTTGAAATAGGTGGTGATCGACTGCCCGGTGGCAGAGCGGGTCAGCAGGCTTGCCAGCGGTACGATGTGCTCCAGCCTGGCCACCACCTTTTCAATGCCCATCAGGGCTATATGCACGTCAGGCACGGTGGTCGAGAGGCGGCCATTGCCTTCGTTCTCCACCAGCCACAGGGTACCGGTATCGGCGGCGGCGAAGTTGACGCCGGACAGGCCAATGTCTGCATCAGCGAATTTCTGGCGCAGGGAACGGCGGCCGGCCAGGATCAGCGTATCGACGTCTTCGGTGTAGGGCGTGCCGGGCAGGTGACGCTCGAACAGGGCCCCAATCTCGGCGCGCGTCTTGTGCAGCGCCGGCATGACGATGTGCGACGGCTTTTCCTCCGCCAGCTGCACAATGTATTCGCCCATGTCCGATTCGATGCACTCGATGCCACGTTCAGCCATGTAGTGGTTCAGTTCCACCTCTTCGCTGGCCATCGACTTGCCTTTGACGATGCTGCGTGCGCCGCGCCGCTGCGCGATGCCGTGAATGATGGCGTTGGCCTCGTCCGCCGTGGACGCCCAATGTACCTGCACGCCGAGCGCCTGCAGGCTGGATTCGAACTGCACCAGCAGGTCCGGCAGGTTGGCCAGCGCATGCTGGCGTATCGCCTCACCCAGGTCGCGCAGTTGCTCCAGCTCGTCGGCATCCTGGAACTGGGTGCTGCGCTTGGTCTGCAGGAATTCCATCGCACCGCGCATGCTGGTGCGCAGCGCCTGGTCCTGCAGGGCACCGCTGACCCGTTCGCGGAAATCGGCTGGCGAGACAAAATGCATTGGCCGTGCGTTCATGCCTGAACCTCCAGCACATCGTCGACAATCACAACCCACAGCGCACGCGGACCGTGTGCGCCATAGGCCAGGGTTTGCTGGATATCCGATGTTTTTGAAGGTCCCGACACCAGCACCAGGTTGGTCGGCATGCCGTCGCTCCAATGTTCGGCGTGCATGGCTGAATGCAGGTCGGCATGCAGTTTGCTGGCATATACCAGGGCCACATGCAGCGGCGGTACCAGCGAAACGGTGCGCGGCGTACCTGCATCGGGCGCCAGCACCAGCGTGCCGGTGGCTGCAATGCCGGAGCGTGCCACGGTAAAGCCGGCGTCCACAGTGGAGAACAGGGAATCCTTCCACGCTTCCAGCGGCTGCGAGAACGGGAGCATTTGCACGGATGGGGAAAGCGCAGCATGCAGGGCCGCACCTTCGGCAGTAGCTTGATCCAGCAGCATCCGTTGCACGCCTGCCTGCGCCAGCATGTCGGCGAGCAGCGCAGGCCAGCCGCTTACGTCGCTGCGCATTACTTCGGTGCGGACCGATGTCATGACACGCTCCATTTCGTCCGCACGCTGCATCGCTGTCGCGCTGCGCGACGGGCCGCGAGCATGGTGCCGGTTGATGCGCTGCTCAAGCTCGCGACTATCCGGCGTCGGCGCCGGTGCGGCAACGCGAAGCGCGCCAAGGATACGTTCGCGTGCGCCCATGCTGCTCATGCTGCACCGCCTTCCTGGCCGCCAAGGCGACGCCACAGGAAGCTGGCCATGTGCTCCACCTGTAGCGGCGCGCCCTGGCGCCGCGCTGCGTGACCGATATTGAGCAGGCACCCGCAATCGGCAGAGACCAGGCGTGTACAGCCTGTTGCGCAGGCGGCAGCTACTTTGTCGGCGACCATTGCGCCGGAAATGTCGGGATGCTTGAGCGAGAAAGTCCCGCCAAAGCCGCAGCACTCAGATTCGCGTTTGTGCTCTACGCGCGTCACGCCGGGCATGGCGTCGAGCAAGGCAACCCCATGCTCCCTGGTGCCCATTTCGCGCCGGGCACCACATGAGGTGTGGAGCACGACGCGTTCTTCGGCCTGGACGGTCGCAGCATGGAGGTCGATGTGAAGTACGTGCAGCAGGAACTCGCTCAGTTCGTAAATCCGTCCTGCGAGCTCGCGCGCCTTGGCTGCCGCTTGCGGATCGTCGCCGAACAGTTCCGGCCAGTGATGGCGCATCATGCCCGCGCAAGAACCGGAAGGCACGATGACGGGCCAAGCCTCCGGGAACAGATCCAACTGCGCACGCGCCACGGCGCGTGCCTGCGCGGGATTGCCGCTGCTGTATGCCGGCTGGCCGCAGCAGCTCTGGCCGCGCGGATAATGGACGGTCACGCCTTCATGTTCCAGCAGGCGCACTGCGTCCAGCCCTGCTTCGGGCATGAACAGGTCAACGATGCAGGTGCCGAACAGGTACACGTGCACATTGCGCTGGCCGGCCAGCGATGGGTATTGTCGGGGCTTCATGGTGCGTCTCCTCTGTTTTGCTTATTCCGTCGACAGGTCCCATAATTCCCGGGAGCCGGCGGCGCAGCAAACTGGTCGGACCAGTGACCGCAAAAGGAGAGCGTGGGATGAAAGCAAACGGACTGGTAGAAGAAGTGCAACGCCAACTGGAAATGGCGCTGCTGGACGGGCGCTATCCTGCCAACAGCAAACTGCCGTCAGAGCGCATGCTCGCCGAGCAGTTCGCGGTGTCGCGCAATACGATACGCGAAGCCTTGCAGAGGATGGTGGCGCGCGGCCTGCTGCGCAGCCGCCCGGGTGCGGGCATGTTTGTGGGCGATCAGTTGCGCACCAGCACCTCGTCGCCATGGGCGCAATTGGTGGTCGATCAACCCGCGCTATTGAGCGACGTGCTGGAATTTCGCCGTGTGCTGGAAGGCGCTACCGCCTACTACGCCGCACTGCGCGGCACGGAAGAAGAATTTGCCGGCATCCGCGCCCTGCAGGCAGCGCTGGAACAGGCTCGCCTGGATGAACAGGAGGCCGCCGAAGCGGCGCTCGACGCGCAATTGCACGAGGCAATCGCGCTCGCTTCGCATAACAGCATGTTCCTGCACCTGCATGCGAGCGTGCTGGTGATCTTGCGCGAGCACATTACGCTGAATGGTTCCAACTTGCGGGCACTGGATGCCGAAGTGTCCGGCCAGTTGCTTCAACAGCACCGCGCCATCTGCCAGGCCAT
>CAMLSG010000215.1 GCA_946482635.1 uncultured Duganella sp. | reverse complement strand
GGGGCCACCCAGAACAGCCACAGCTGCGCCACCGCCCAGCCGCCGACGTACAGTGCCACGCCGGTGCTGCGCGCCGGGTTGACCGAGGTATTGGTGACAGGGATCGAGATCAGGTGGATCAGGGTCAGGCACAGGCCGATGGCGATCGGCGCAAAACCGGCCGGCGCGCGCTTGTCGGTAGCGCCCAGGATCACCACCAGGAAGAAGGCCGTCATCACCACTTCCGTGACCAGGGCCGCCACCAGGCTGTAGCCGCCGGGCGAATGCTCGCCGTAGCCGTTGGAGGCGAAGCCGGCGGCGACATCAAAGCCGGCCTTGCCGCTGGCGATCAGGTACAGGACACCGCCCGCGGCAATGCCGCCCAGCACTTGCGCCACGATATAGCCCGGCAAATCCTTGGCCGGGAAGCGGCCGCCCAGCCACAAGCCAACCGACACGGCCGGGTTCAGGTGGCAGCCTGAAATATGCCCGATGGCAAACGCCATGGTCAGCACCGTCAGGCCGAAGGCCAGCGACACCCCATGCAATCCGATGCCCACGCCAGGAAAGGCCGCCGCCAGCACTGCGCTGCCGCAACCGCCCAGGACCAGCCAGAACGTACCGAAGAATTCCGCACCCAGTTTTTGCATTATCAGGCTCCGTCGAGAGTTAGTAATTGTGCAAACAGACTAACTATAAATAGCGTAAATGACAACGGTGTGATGTGTTGCAGCGCAGAAAAATAGAGCGACCGTTCTAGAAAATTCGCTTGTGTTACGCAAGCGGTTTCAATAGAGTAAATGTTATATATTTACTACTAAAACGGAAGCCAATGAGCAAAGGTTCGTTCGCCGGCATGAACTGCCCCATTGCCCAGACCCTGGAACAGGTCGGCGAATGGTGGACTTTCGTCATCCTGCGCAACGCCTTTTGCGGCATGACCCGCTTCCAGGATTTCCAGCGCCACCTTGGCATCAGCACCAACATCCTGGCGCGCCGCCTGGGCAAGCTGGTGGACAACGGCATCCTGCTGCGCCAGCCATCCAGCGACGATGCCCGCATCGTCCATTACCGCCTGACGCCCAAAGGGCATTCGCTCTATCCCATCCTGGCCGCGATGACGGTGTGGGGCGAGCAATGGGCGCCGCACCCGGACGGGCCGCGCATGACGCTGGTGGAGCGCGAAACCGGGCTGCCCGTGGCCGGCGTCGGCATTCGCGCCGCCGACGGGCGCGACCTGGCGCCGGCGCAAATCGATACGGTGGCCGGCCCCGGCGCCGATGACAAGACGCACGCTTTGATGCGCATGAGAGAGGAGACAAGCAAACAATGAATACCGATAAAGTCTGGCTCAAGTCTTATCCCGATGGCATTCCGGCCACCATCGATCCCGACCTGTACCGCTCCCTGCCGCACTTGCTGGAGGAGTCCTTCGGCAAGTTCGCCGCGCGCAAGGCCTACGCCTGCATGGACAGTTTCATGACCTACCGCGAGTGGGACGAGCATTCGCGCAACCTGGCCGCGTGGCTGCAGCAGCGCGGGCTGGCCAAGGGCGCCCGCGTGGCGGTGATGATGCCCAATGTGCTGCAATACCCTGTCGCGGTGGCGGCCGTCCTGCGCGCCGGCTGCACCGTGGTGAACGTCAATCCGCTGTACACCGCGCGCGAGCTGGAACACCAGCTGACCGATTCCGGCGCCGAAGCCATCTTCATTCTCGAGAACTTCGCCACCACGCTGGAAAAAGTGCTGCCGCGCACCAGCGTCAAGCACGTGGTGGTGGCCAGCATGGGCGACATGCTGGGATTTGCCAAGGGCATGCTGGTCAACTTCGTAGTGCGCAAGGTGAAGAAGATGGTGCCGCCCTTTAACCTGCCGGGCGCCGTGCCATTCCGCGCAGCCTTGCGCCAGGGCGCGCGCGAGGCACTGCGCCCGATGCAGCTGGGCCACGACGACATTGCCTTCCTCCAGTACACGGGCGGCACCACGGGCCTGTCCAAGGGCGCCACCCTGACCCACCGCAACGTGATCGCCAATATGCTGCAGAACGATGCGTGGGCCGGTCCGGCCCTGCTCAATCAAGCCAAGGGCGAACAGGTGGTGACGGTATGCGCGCTGCCGCTGTACCACATCCTGGCGCTGAACGCCTGCATGCTGATGGGCGCGCGCTGGGGGGCCATGAACCTGCTGGTGCCCAATCCGCGCGACATGGCGGGCTTCGTCAAGGAACTGGCCAAGTACCGCGTCAATTTCTTTCCCGGCGTGAATACCCTGTTCAACGCCTTGCTGAACCAGCCCGGGCTGGCGAAGGTCGACTTTTCCGGCCTGCGCATCACCTTGGGCGGCGGCATGGCGGTGCAGCAGGTGGTCAGCGAACGCTGGCTGGCCGCGACCGGCAGCCCGATCCTGGAAGGCTATGGCCTGTCTGAGACATCGCCGACGGCCACGCTGTGCCGGCCCGACCAGAACGGCTTCAGCGGCACCATCGGCCTACCGGTGCCGTCGACCGAAGTAGCGATCGTCGACGACGACGGCAATCCCCTGCCCTTCGGCCAGGCCGGCGAAATCGCCATTCGCGGCCCGCAAGTGATGGCGGGCTACTGGAAGCGGCCGGACGAAACCGCCAAGGTCATGACGGCGTCCGGCTACTTCAAGTCGGGCGACATCGGCATCATGGATGAACAGGGTTATGTCCGTATTGTCGACCGCAAGAAGGACATGATCCTGGTCTCCGGCTTCAACGTGTATCCCAACGAAGTGGAAGGCGTCGTGGCCGCCCACCCGCTGGTGCTCGAATGCGCCTGCATCGGCGTACCCGACGCCGGTTCGGGCGAAGCCGTCAAGCTGTTCGTGGTGCGCAAACACCAATCGCTCACCAGCGAACAGTTGATGGACTACTGCAAACAGCAGTTGACCGCTTACAAAAAACCGAAATACATCGAGTTCCGCGACGCCCTGCCCAAGACCAATGTGGGCAAGATCCTGCGCCGCGAGCTGCGCGACGAAAAGGTCGCGGCGTAAGTTTTTGCTGCATTCCCTGTACTGCCCCCGAACATCTCAATAACAGGAGTTAAGTATGGAAGCCAGTATTGCCGCAGTAAGCCAACCTAAAACCAACCCCATCGTGCTCGACGAGAAGCGCCAGAAGACCGTGCGCACGCTGATCAATGCCTCGCACCGCAAGCTGCTGTTCCTCGACCAGGTGGTCGACTGGGAAAAAGGCATCGACTTTTCCAAGCCGCCCAAGGTGGCCGAATCGAGCTGGATCTACGGCACGCCTTACTGGGACGCGCTGACCGAAGCACAACGCAATGAAGTGCTGTGGCTGGAGACCGGCCGCGACGTGTCCTACTTCATCTGGCTGGAACAGACCCTGCCCGAGCTGTATGTCGGCTATGTCAACAAATACCACGGCGTGCTAAGCGACGATGTACGCGAATACCTGATGGTGTTCTCGCGCGAAGAGATCGTGCATACGCTGATGTTCCGCCGCTACCTGGACAAGGCCAAACTGCGCCTGTGGAGCCATCCGGAAAACATCCCCAACTATTCGCTGTTCGAGCAACAGCTGGCCGGCAAGCATCCGGTTTACGGTATCTGCTGGAACCTGCTGATCGAATGGTTCGCGGAACTGAACTCGATCTTCCAGACCCAGACCGACGGCATCGACCCGCTGACCCGCCAGATGTTCAAGGAGCACCACCTGGAGGAGGTGCGCCACATCGCCTTTGCCAAGACCATCTGCGAGAACTACTTCGAAGCCGCGCCGAAAGAAGAGCTGGCAGAGATGTGCGAGTTCTTCCAGAAGGGCTACGGCTTCCTGCTGGACGAATACACCTACATGCCGGAAATCGCCCTGCATGCCTCCTTCGACTTCCCGATCAAGCCCGGCGACACCGACAAGATCCGCGAAGTGCGCAACTCGCCGAACAACCAGCGCCTCAATGCAGCCCGCTTCCGCGACGTGCGCGAGTGGTGCCTGAAGCACAACATCATCAAGCAGTAAGCCCCGTCATCCCCAGGCGGCAACTCCCATGGCGCAGTGCGCGCCAGGGACGGCTGTCGCCGTTTCAAAAAGAATTTGGAGCAAGCATGATCGATATTATTCCCCACGATTCCGGCATCACGGAATTGCGCATCGCCCGGCCGCCGGTCAACCTGATCGACGTGGGCGTGCTGAAATCCCTGCGCCACGCCTTGGCCGAAGCCGAGCGCACCGGCCAGCGCGGCATCATCCTGTCCGGTGCACCGGGCGTGTTTTCCTCGGGCGTAGACGTGGCCGCACTGGTCAGTGGCGACCGCAACGCCGTGCGCGAGTACTGGCAGCAGGTGTTCCTGCTGGCGTCCGAGATGGCGCTGTCGCGCCAGCCGATTTTCGCCGCCATCACTGGCCACTGCATGGCAGCCGGCGCCCTGCTGGCCGTGTTCTGCGACTACCGCGTCATGGCGCAGGGCCCGTGGCAGGTCGGGCTGAATGAAGTGCGGGTCGGCGTGGCGCTGCCGGATTGCTTCCAGCTCGCCGTGCGCCGCGTGGTGGGCGCCCTGCAGGCGGAACGTCTGCTGGTATTCGGACGCATGCTGTCGCCGCAGCAGGCGCTGGAAGTGAACCTGGTCGACGAGCTGGCCGAGCCTGCGCAAGTAGTGGCGCATACGCGCGAGCGCTTGCAGGAGCTGCTGTCGGTGCCGCCGCAAGCCCTGGTCAGCATGCGCGCCATCGCACGCCGCGACTTGCGCGACGTGTTTGCCGACGTCGATGCGCTGCCGGTGGACGATTTCGTCGACGCCTTCCTGCAGCCGGAAACCCAGCAGGCGCTGCGCCACGTGGCCAGCCGCATGCGCCAACCCGCTGCTGCCGCGCAATGAACCTGTATTTCCGCCTATTGCTGGTCTGGCTGCGAGCCCGCTTCAAGCCCGCGATCCAGATCGGCGACATGATCGAGATGCAGCTCACCGTGCTGCCCAATGACCTGGACCTGAACGGCCATATGAACAATGGCCGCTACATGACCATCATCGACCTGGCGCTGGTCGAATACATGACGCGCGCCGGGTTCATGGCGCCGGCCATCAAACGCGGCTGGCGTCCCATGCTGGGCGGCTCGATGATCGCCTTCCGGCGCGGACTGAAGCCGTTCCGGCGCTACACCCTGCGCTTCTGCGCCCTGTGCTGGGACGAGCGCTGGACCTACATCCGCTTCGAGTTCGTGCTCGACGGAGAAGTGATGGCCGTCGGCCACACCAAGGGCGGCATTGTCGGTCCCTTCGGCGTGGTGGGCAGCAATGAAATGTGCGCGGTGCTGGGCGTGGATCCGGCCTCGCCGGCCTTCCCGCGTTCGGTCACAGCGTGGATCGAGGCCGACCGCCTGATGCGGGCCTGAACTGGAGAAGCCATGGAAGCCATACAAACGATCGCCGTCGTCGGCGCCGGCCCGGCAGGACTGACCGCCGCCGACACCCTGCGCCAGCTGGGCTACAAAAAAGTCACCGTGTTCGAACAGTCCGCGCGTGTGGGCGGCAAGGTGTGTACCGCGCAAACGCCTGCCGGGCCGGTGGAGCTTGGCGCTGTCATCGCCTCGGCCGAATGCGAACTGGTGCTGGGACTGGCGCAGCGTCTCGACGTACCGCTCGCACCTTACCCGGTGGAGCAGCGCTTCCTCGACGAACAAGGTGCGCGGCACGATGCACTGTCCTTCCTGGCCAGCCGCTACAGCGGGGACGAGATCCGGCAAGCCATCGCCAATTACGGCGCGGCGCTGGAACGCTATGCGATGGTCCGCTACGATACCCTGGCCGGCATGCCGCGCGAACTGCACGAACCGTTCGACCGCTTCGCCGCGCGTAACGGCTTCACGCCGGTAGCCGAACTGGCGCGCGGCGCCCTGGTCGGTTTCGGCTACGGCTATTACGAAACCGTGCCGGCCCTGTACTTCATGAAACTGATCCCCTGGCTCTTCCGGCCCGACGGCCAGGGCGGCTTGGCAGCGGGCAGGTTCCACGTCTTCCCGCAGGGCTTCCAGGGCTTGTGGGAAGAGTTGGCGCGTGACCTCGACGTCCGCCTCGGCGCAGGCGTGACTGCGCTCGACAGCCATCCCGGCCGCCCGGTGCAGCTCACCGTCAATGGCCGCGACCAGCACAGCTTCGATGCAGTGGTGGTGGCGGCGCCGCTGCACACGGCAGGCGCCTTCCTGCCGGCCGGCAGCGAAGCCGCCGCCCTGTTCGCGCAATTGCGCAGCAACCGTTACCTGGTCAGCGCCTTTGCCGCCAACGGCTTGCCGGGCGGTGAATTCCTGTTCCTGCACCAGAACGAGCGCCCCGAACGCATCGGCCATATGAACGCCTGGGCCAACCGCAATCCAGCCCAGCCAATGTACCTGGGCTGGCAGCTTGCTGGGGACGCATCCAGCACGGGTGAGCTGCGCGAACTGCTGGCGGCCGACATTGCGGCGCAGGGTGGAACGCTGGCGCGGGTCGTCCTTCAACAGGAGTGGGATTACTTCCCCCATGTCGATGGTGCGGCCCTGGATGCCGGCTATTTCGAACGCATCGATGCCTTGCAGGGCCAGGGGCGCGTCTACTACGTGGGCGGCGCCCTGAACTTCGAAACAGTCGAGCACAGTGCCCGCCAGGCGCGTGCCCTGATGCGACGCCATTTCGGCTGACAGCATCGAGGGCATCCCTTACGGTTTGTGCCTATAGAAAAACGACGGGGGCGGAGCCTATAATGGCTGGGCGAACCGGCACGCCATTGCCGCCCTCGGAGAACCGCATGAAACACCTGATCGTTGCCAGCCTGGCCCTCGCACTGTCCGTGCCGGCCTTTGCAAGTACCACTCACGCCAAGACCACCACGACCCACCACAAAGCGACTTCCACCTCCAGCAAGCACCACGTGGCCAAGAAGAAAGCTACCGCGCATCATAAGACCGCGAAGGCAACCACTCACCATAAGCACGCATGATTTTCGTCTGGGGCAGGAAGGCCGTCTACACCCACGCCGGCTACGTCGCCGATTTCTGCCCCGTATGCCGGGCGGCCCGTGCGTTCTCCGTTCAACGCATCGGCATGGCCTGGCATGTGTATTACATCACCGTTTCCAAGGGCGAACTGGCCGGATACCAGCGCACCTGCTGCGACTGCGGCATGGTGCTGCCGATGGAGGCCGGGCACTACAAACAGTTGAGCGCCGAACAGCTACCGCTGGTGCAACTGGAGCAAGCGACCAATCCCCATCTGTCGATCCGTCACGCCGATGCCCTGGCTGCTGCCGCGCGCCTGCGCGAGGCGCCATTGCTGCTCGATGAATCCGAGCGCCGCCGCCAGATTGATGCCGCGTTGCGGCTGCAAGCCGATGCACTCGACGAATTCGAAGCGGCCACGCGCCTCGACCGCGAAGTCTGGTGGACGATCGGCGGAGCATTCGCATTTTGTACCGTGGTGCTTGCAGCCTTGCGCCAGCAGGCGCCGGAAAACATGGATACCGGCTTCATCATCGCCTTCTTCCTCAGCCTCGGCGCGGTGGCCTGGCAATTGAGCCAGATGGGAGAGCGCTTCCTGCGGCGCGACATCCTGCCCAAACTGGCCCGTTCGCTGGCGCCGCTGCAGCCCAGCGCGGCGGAACTCGAAGAAGGGTTCGAACGCATGCGCGAACAAGGCCGCAAGCTGGCCAAGCGCGTGGACAGCGCACGCGTGCACCAGGCCATTACCTCCCTGCGCAGCTAAGCCAGCGCCAGCGCCTGCAGCAACACCTCGAGCTGCCGCAGGCGCGCTTCCACTTCCTCAAGTTGCGGCGCGCTGCCGCCCATGCCGTGGAATGCCGTGTTGTGCAGCAGCGCATTACGGAATTCCGCCAGGCCACGGGCCTCGCGCAACAGCGCCAGCATGCCTTCGCTGGACTGCGGCGATTGCTGCTTCAGGCTGGCCTTGATGCGGTCAAGCCGCTTGCCGAATGTGAGCTTGCGGGTGTCGTCGGTACCGATGCAGCGCGCGCACAGGATGAATACGTGCGCCTCCAGCCGGGAGAACTCATGGATAAAGCTCCCCAGCATCAACTTCCATTGCAGGTCGGGTGGCAGGTCTGTTTTCATGCCGTCCATTCTACGCTGCGAACTCAGTTGCGTTTTCTTTCGATTAGTCGTAGTTTACCTTTCGCTTTACCATTAATTTGAAAGGATATGGAGATGAAACGAAGAATTTCGCTGTTAATCCTTGCGTTTTCCGCCGCAGCGGCCCTAGCGGGCCAGCCTGTTGCCAGCGGGGACGCCGTAGTCGCCCTGGCCGGCAACGGCTTCGTCACCAGCGCCGATGCGGGTTCGACGGAAGTCATCAACAACAACGGCCTGGCCAACTGGACCAGCGCCAATACCGTCACCAGCATCTGGTTCCGCATGGCCGCCGCGGGCAACGCCACCTTGTCGCTGGACGCCGGCCTGACCGGCAGCAAGACCAGCAACATCCGCGTGACCGCCAATGGCACGCCGTTCGACATCACCCTCACCAAGGGCAGGACCAAGACCTACGCGGTCGGTACCATCAACGTGCCCGCAGCCGGTTACGTGCGGGTTGACCTGCAGGGCATCAGCAAATCCGGCTCCTACTTCGGCGATGTAGCGACGCTACGCGTCAACACTACGACGGCGCTGAACTACGCCAACGATTCTGCCAACTACTACTGGTCGCGCCGCGGTCCATCGGTCCACCTGGGCTATACCGTGCCGGCCAACACCGAGTATTTCTACAATGAGGTGACGGTGCCGACAGGCGAAGACAAGATCGGCTCCTATTTCATGGCAAACGGATTCAATGGCGGCTACTTCGGCATCCAGGTCAACTCGCCGACCGAACGCCGCGTGCTGTTCTCGATCTGGGATGCCGATAACGGCGCCAAGACCACTCTGGTACGCAAAGGCCCGAACGTGGTCGACAACTCGTTTGGCGGCGAAGGCACCGGCGGCCAGTCCTACCTGCTGTACAACTGGATGGCAGGACAGACCTACCGCTTCATCACCCGTGTCGTGCCGGACGGCACGGGCGGTACCGATTTCTCCGCCTGGTTCTACGCACCTGAAACCAACGCCTGGCGCTTCATCGCCACCTGGAAGCGCCCGGCCACCACGACTTACCACGCCGGCGTGTACTCCTTCCTGGAGAACTTCATCGACACCAATGGCTACCTTGGCCGCAGCGTACAGTTCAACAACCAGTGGGCGCGCAGTACCGGCGGTAGCTGGACCGAACTGGTGACGGCACGCTTCACTGGCGACGCCACCGCAGCCAACGCCCAGCGCATGGATTACGCAGGTGGCTTGCAGAACGGCAGTTTCTACTTGCGTAATGGCGGCTTCTTCAGCCCGAACGTGCCGATCAACCAGAACTTCACCCGCCCGGCTACCGGACAGGCGCCAGCAGTGGACGTGAGCACCCTGCCGTAGACATTTTTGTATCCCAGTGTATCTGGCGCCATGCCAGATACAC